>NZ_JBFBGL010000025.1:6634-113463 GCF_040684635.1 Amycolatopsis sp. NPDC089917
CGCTCCCCATCCCCGAGCAGACGTGGCTGCAGGCGGCGCGCGGCGTCGGCTCACGACCCACTGGACCGACGCCGGTATCGCCGCCTTGGCCGCTAAACCTGCGCCATCCGGTAGCCCGATCCCCTCACGGTGTGGATCAGCGGCGGATCCTTCAGCTTCCGCCGCAGCCGCGCGATCACGACGTCCAGCACGTTCGACGCCGGATCCGCCATCTCGTCCCACGCGTAGCGGATCAGTTCCCGTCGCGAGACCGGCCGCCCGGACGCGGCCATCAGCCGCTCCATGACGAGATACTCCTTGCGGGTCACGGTGAGCAGCACGCCCGCCCGCGAGATCTGGTGCCTGCCGGTGTCGAGTTCGACGTCGGCGCACCGCAGGATCACCGCCTGCCCGGCCATGTCGCGGCGGCACAGGCTGCGCACCCTGGCGATCAGTTCCGGCATCGCGAACGGTTTGACCAGGTAGTCGCCGCCGCCGACGCGCAGCCCGTCGATCCGGTCGGCGACGCTGTCGCGTGCGGTCAGGAACAGCACCGGCATCGGCCATCCCGCGCTGCGCCGGTTCCGCACGTAAAGCAACGCGTCGCCCGAAGGCAGCATCCGGTCGAACACCGCGCAGTCGTAGGCGTTCACCGTCAGCGCCTCGTCCGCGCCGGGCAGGTCGGCGGCGGTGTCCACCGCGAAACCGTCGCCGCGCAGGGCGAATTCCAGCGCCACCCGCAAGTTTTCGTCGTCCTCGGTCACCAGCACCCGCACATAAACACGTTATCGTGCGATGGCGGCCTCCACGTCGGCCGCGTGCAACCCGCGCAGGTCTTCGACCGCGGGCATCCGGCCCAACAGGCGCAAACGTTGTGACTGAGCGGTGCGCGCCTTCTCGAACAGCAGGCGCGCGTCCCGCGCGTTGCCGAAGTTGGCGTCCCCGGAAACGCGCCGGAAGTGTTCCGTGAGCACCGGGCCGGCGGCGGGATCGAGTTCGTAGTCCCCCGCGGCCGCCATCCGGCCGAAGATGGCGAGCAGTTCGGCGGGACTGTAGTTCTCGAACTCGATCGTCTTGCCGAAGCGGGACGCGAGACCGGGGTTGGCCGCGAGGAAGTCGACCATCTCGTCGGTGTACCCGGCCACGATCACCGCCACCTCGTCGCGATGGTCCTCCATCAACGGGACCAGGGTGTCGATCGCCTCCTGGCCGAAGTCGCCGCCCGAACCGGCGAGCCGGGTGAGCGTGTACGCCTCGTCGATGAACAGGACGCCGCCTTTGGCCTCCTCGAAAACGGTCGCGGTCTTCTCCGCGGTGTGGCCGATGTACTGCCCGACGAGCTCGCGGCGGGTCACCTCGTGGAATTCGCCGACCGGCAGGACTCCCAGCGCCTTCAGCAGTTTCCCGTAGATCCGCGCGACCGTCGTCTTCCCGGTTCCGGGCGCGCCCGCGAAGATCAGATGGTGCCCGGCGGCGCCGACCGGCAGCCCGGCCCGGCGGCGCCATTCGTTGACCTGCAACTCGTCGACCAGCGCCCGGACCTCTTCCTTGACCTCGGGAAGTCCGATCATCGCGTCGAGTTCGGCGAGCATGTCGTCCAGGGCGCTGTCCCCCACGGTGCCGGGATCCACGGCTTCGCTGACCGTCGGCGTCGCTCCTTCGGCGATCGCGATCCCGGGTTCCGCGGTGTTGGCGACCCGGCAGCCGGAGACCTCACCTCCGCAGCCGGACGCGAACGCGATCCCCGGACCGCGGGTGTCGGTGATCGTGCAGCGTTCGATCACCGGCATCCCGTGGTGCGCCACCGCGATCCCTTCGTGACCGGTGCGCGAGATCACGCAGCCTTCGATGCGCGGCCGGGCGTACTGGTAGACGTAGACGCCGCGCAGCCCGCTTCCGGTCACCGTGCAGCCGGCCACGACCGGATCGGCGCCCTGCCCGAGGGTGATCCCGTCCCCTGTCACGTCTTCGACGGTGGTGTCCTCGATCCTGCCGGGCGAGCCGTCGACGAGGATCCCCTGCTCCGCCGCCGAGATCACGCTGCCGGTCACGGTGAACGCCGTCGTGCCGCGGATCGCGATCGCCGGTCCGCGCCCGCCGGTGACGGTGCAGCGCCGGACGGTCAGTTCCGTGTCGTGGGACTGGATCGCGGACGCGCCGTCCGCCAGGATCTCGATCCCTTCGAGGACGAGCGTTCCGCCGATGGCGCGGAAAACGGGCCGGTCGGCTCCCCTGCCGTCGACGACGACGGTGGCGCCGCCCGCCGCGGCCAGGGTCACCCGCAGGCCGCTCAGTTCCACGGTTTCCGCGTAGTCACCACCCTCGATGGTGATCACGGCGTTGTCGGACGCCTCCGCCAAAGCGTCGCCGATGGTCGGATACGCGCCGGGCCGTCGTGCCACCAGCAGGACACGACCGGGAGTCGAGGTGGTCATCAGCCCGCCTTCGCCATCAGCCAGCCGCGGTCGACGGCCTTGGCGCCGGCCTGGAACCGGCTGCGGGCGCCGAGCCGGTTCATGATGTCGGCGACCATCCGGCGCACCGTGCGCACCGAGACGCCGAGCCGCGCGGCGGCGGATTCGTCGGTCGTGCCGGAGAAGAGCAGCGTCAGCAGCTCCTGCTCACGGCAGGTCAGGATCGAAGCGTTCCCGTCATCCGGGAGCTCCAGCGGGACGAGCGGGGCGGCGGCCTGCCAGATGCGCTCGAACAGCCCGACCGTCGCGGTGACCACGCCGGGAAGCCGGAACACCGCGGAACCGGCCTGCCTGCCGTCCGCCGGGAGGACGACCGAGGTCCGGTCGATCACCAGCGCGTCCATCGGGACCTCGGCGTCGGTCCGCACCTCGGCCCCGGCCCGCGAAAGCCGGTTGAGCGCGCCGGACATCCGCGCGGAATCGGGGAAGAGCACCTTGTGGCGTACGCCGGGACGCACGTTCGCGAGCGCGATCCGCTGGAACGCGGTGTCCGTCCCCGTGCTCATGACGAGCACTTCGCCGGTCGCCTCGGCGAGCAGCTCGCCGAGGCCCGCCCGGTCGCCGCCCGGGCCCGATCCCGTGACCAGGCTGAGCTGGCCGGTCTGCACGGTCATCGCAGGTACCTCCCTCTTCCCCCGGCGCGGTGCCGCCGACGACGTCCTGTTCATGCCAGTTCCCGCCGTCCGGGCGGGCGGGGCCACCCGACGCGTTAGCGTTCAGGGGCACCGCGGAACTGCACGCGTCCACTTTCGCTGTCCGAACATGAGGTTTTGATGACACGGGTGATGGTCGTCGAAGACGACGAGAATCTGCGGCTCGCGCTGGTCACACAGCTGCGCTCGGCGGGGTTCGCCGTGGACGACGCGGGAGACATCACGACCGCGGACAGGCTGCTGCGCGGAACGCACCACGACTGCGTGGTGTTCGACCGGATGCTGCCGGACGGCGACGCCATCGAATACGTCCACATGCGACGACAGCTGGGCTGGCGGGCGCCGGTGCTGTTCCTCACCGCCCGCGACGCGCTCTCCGACCGGGTGGCCGGGTTCGAGCACGGCGGCGACGACTACCTCGTGAAGCCGTTCGTGATGGCCGAGCTGACCGAGCGGGTGGCCAACCTGTGCCGCCGGTCCGCGTTCGACCGGCCCTCGGTGCTGCACCACGACGATCTGGTGATGGACTGCGCGCGGCGCGAGGTGCGCCGGGCGGGCGTGCTGCTCACCTTGACCAACAAGGAGTACGCGGTGCTCGAATACCTGCTGACCAGGGCCGGGCTGCCGGTGCAGCGGGCCGATCTGATCGAGCACTGCTGGGACGCGCAGGCCGATCCGATGTCCAATGTGGTCGATGTGGTGGTGAAGCGGTTGCGCCGCAAGCTGAAGGAACCCGAACTGATCCACGCCGTCCGCGGGCTCGGCTACCGGCTGGGCAGCCGATGAACACCCATTCCTCGGCCGAGCGGCTGCGCAGGCTGCGCTGGACGCTGACCGCCCTGTTCACCGTGATGAACACCGCCGGGCTGGTCCTCTTCGCGTGGCTGCTCGTGAACGAAGACGGTGACCAGGGCGAGCAACGAATCGACGCCGCCCTGACGCAGGTCACGTCGTCGGTCAGCAGGCTGGTCTCCTTCGACGGCACCGTCGGCTTCGATCTGGTCAACACCGACGTGCTGAACGACCGCTGCCCGCAGTTCGCGATCCTGCCCGGCGGCGCTCCCGCGTTCCAGCCGCATTTCTCACGGGCGACCTGCGTCCCGACGAGCACGCAGCTGATGAACGACCTCGCCACCGAAGCGGTGCGAGGCGGCAAGCTGGTGCAGGGCTATCAGAGGGGCGCCGACGGCGCGATGGTCAAGGTCCGCGCCGAACCGCTGCGCGACCGCGACGGCAAGGCGTTCGCGGCCGTCGTCGCGGTGCAGCCCACCGAAGCCGAGGACTCGGCGCACACGCGCTTCACTCTGCTGGTGGTCGGCGGCACCGTGCTGCTGGTCGCGGTCCTGGGTTTCGCGGGCCATCTGCTGTCCGGCCGTTCGATCCGCCCCGCGGCCGCGGCCTTGCAGCAGCAGGAAGTCCTGCTCGCCGAAACCGCGCACGACCTCCGCACCCCGGTCGCCGCCCTGCGCGCGCTCGCCGAAACCGCGATGGCGAATCCCGCCCAGTCGGCGGAACTCCTGCCGAGAACCGTCCGTCTCGCCTCGAGAATGGGCGGGATCATCGACGACCTGCTCGTCCGCGCCCGGCTCGCCGCGGGCGTGGAACAGCTGAGCATCCAGCCGATCTGGCTCGACCAGCTGGTGGTGGGCGTGGTCGAGGACACCGCGACCGAAGGCGCCGAAGTCACCGTCACCGCCGCGCCCACGAAGGTCAACGGCGATCCCGCGCTGCTGCAACGCGCGATCGGCAACCTTCTCGACAACGCCGTGCGCTACGGCCGCCAGCCGGGCGCGAAGGCGTTCGTGCACCTGACCGTCGCCGGTGGCACCGTGACCGTCGCGGACCACGGGCCGGGTATCGACACCACGATGGCCGACGACGCCTTCGACCGGTTCGCCAGCACCGGCGGCTCTTCCGGGCTCGGGCTGTCGATCGTGCGCTGGGTCGCCCAGTCGCACGGCGGCACCCTGGCGGTCTACAACGCCGACGAGGGCGGCGCGATCTTCGAACTGCGGTTCCCGGTCAGCGCGTCCTGACCGGGAACCGCGGCGCCTCAGCCGGGTTCCACGTCGATACCGGTCAGTTCGCCGAACGCGGCCACAGTGGACACTGAATCGTCGTAGGTCAGCAGGTCGACACCGGGCTCGTCGAAGGGACGCGAAGCACGCAAGGCGACCTGTTGCCCGGTGCTCAGTCGAAGGATCAGCACCCGCACGTCGCCGGCACCCGGCGGCTCCTCGGCGAAGACGCGGTTCAGCGAGGCTTCGATCTGCCGGTCGGTCAGCGGGACGCGCGCGACCGCGGGTGCGTCCCGCAAGGTGGTCCACTCGCCGGTGCCGCTGGTCGAGTAGGGCGGTTCGGGCCACGGCCCGCGGTCGTCGAGGGCCCGCACGAGCCGAGCGAGGAAATCGCGCGTGACGTCCTCGTCACCCTGCTCGTCGGCTATCCGTTCCGCGGATCCGAGGGCCGCCGTGGCCGCCCGGTGGTAGTCCGCCACGGGGAGCGTGAAGAACCGTTGGCGAATCAGCTCGTCCGCGACCCGCTCGACGAACTCGTCGTCCGCCCGGTGCCGCAGATCTGCCGCGTAGGTGAGCTGGTTGACGTATCCGCGCCACGGGAACTGCACTTTCCTGGTTTCCCTTCCGTCTAGAAACAGAGACCGGTGTCCACCCCGGAGACGTCCACGCCTTGCCCGGCAAGGATGTCCAGCCCGGTCGCCAGCTGCTCCTTCTCCGGCTGATAGTGCCCGCTCTCGCGGGTCAGCTTGGTCAGCCTCCCGTTCACCGCCTCGATGTGGCCCGCCACGGCGACCGGCGCCCCGGCGAGGAAACTGGAATGGTGCAGCCGGCCCGACACCCAGGTCAGCGACACGTACAGGTTCCCGTCCGGATCCATGGCGAAGATCGACTTGCCGAACGGCCCCGTGACGGAGGACGTGTCCAGCGGCGAGCCGTCCCGTGCCCAATAGAGCTTGCCGTCCCGCACGAAAACCCGGTGCTCCTCCCTGCGCTCGGGTGAAAAGTACTCGACGACCTCGGGGGCGAAGGCCCGGTTCGGATCGTTCGGATCGTCCTCGCCCCGGAAGGACGTTCGCAGTTCCGACGACGGCAACGGCTCGTCCCGGTGCAGCGGGCCGGGAACCTCCTCGATCGGGATCCGGTCGGCCTCGGGTTCCGCGGGCTCCGGCTCCGGCTCGATCACCGCGTCGCTACGGGACGGGAGCGGGTGAAAGGTCGTCGGCGGCAGGTTCAGGAAATCGGGGGACGGCCCGTCAGGATCGATCCCGGGGTCACCTGCTCCGCGTCCCGCCGGTCGATCCGGATCGTCCGGCGGTCGGTCCCCCGCTGGTTCGGGCCGGTGAACTCCAGGCCGAGGACCCGGACCCCTGCGCCCGTCGTCCGGTGCCGGAGGTTCGAATCGCCCTCCAGCGTGCCTTGCCGCAACCGGCCGATCACCAGGATCCCGTCCCTGCCCGGCAGGTCGAAGGTCTTCTCCACCTCGAACAGCGTGCTCGTCATGATTCCGGAACCTTTCCAAGGCGGGCCCTTCGGCGGCTTCCGCCTCTTGTTCGAGACTCTCGCGTGTCCGCTCGGTCGGTGTGCTCCCGGCTCGAAGCTGGCGCACGTGCGTCATTTCGTGTGCGAGCACCGCCACCAGGGTCTCGACGTCGGCGAAACTGGCCGGGCCCAGCCAAATGGTCTCGCCCGCCGACTCCGGCGGGGTGGACGCGCAGGCGCCCACTTCGTCGAGGTACTCGATCACCTCGGGTGACTCGACCAGCTGGACTCGGACGCCGCCGAGATCGATCCCGGCGGCTTCGGCTGCGCGGGCGACGGTCTCCTGTGTACGCGGAAGGCCCTCGCCACTGTCGACGATGTCCTGGTTGCTTCGCGCGGCCCGGCGGCTGAACAGATCGGGTGCCGGGGCGGGGTTCCGGGCCGCGACCACTTCGAAGCCCGTGGAACCCGCCTGGCGCAGCACCACGTCCGCGCCGACCCCGACCATCCCTTCGGCCAGGTGCGCGGCGGGCGTCGCGGCGAACAGGTACACCAGTTTCGTACCGGGCGGGGCCACCGCCCGGTCCCTGATGATCCGGCCGGAAAGGGCGTCGAAACCGGGCGATCCGCCGTCCACCACGGCGATTCGTACCACTGTCCCGTCGGCCAGAGTGCCGTGCAGGACGGCGGGACGGTCGGCGTCGACGCCTTCGACGACCAGGCCGGGCAGCCCCAGCCCGGCCAGCAGGCCGGCGTCCAGTTCGCCCAGTGCCCACGCGACCTGCCCGGGATCGGCGGGACGCACGGACGCCTCGGGCACCGTCGGCGGCCCGACCGGGCGGATCTCCGCCGCCTCGCCGTAGGTGATCGGCAACAGGGATATCGAGAGCGGGTTCTCCGGCAGCAGCATCAAGGTTCCGGGCACCGGGGACAGGAACACGACCCCGCCCTCGGTCCACCGCACCAGTCCCCACTTCTCCACGATCGGTCCGGACCGCGACCAGGTCAGATGCAGCGCCGCGGTCGGCGGCAACGGAGAGGGACTCGCCGCGGACCACCACGCGCCGTGGATCTCGTCGATGACGCTGTCATAGCTGTCGTGGGCTTCCCAGACCCCGTGGAGTCGCTCCGCGACGTACGCCTCTCCGTCCACTCGTGAGGCATCCTCGGGCCGGACCGGCTCGACCCGCATCTCCTCGCCGAGCATCCCGTGGAAATAGCCGACGACGGCCTGCGGCCCGTTGGTCTGCCAGCCTTCCGCGTAGGCGTCGGGACGAGTGAAGTTCGGGTTGACCCAGGGCAGCAGCGAGTGATGGTTCTCGATCTGCCACGCCTGCTCGGCCGGGGTCACCACCCCCGCGTGGATCGCGGGCAGGGCGTTGACCTCGCTCGTCCTCGCCAGCGGCGAGAGCTCGGGCATCCGGAAGTACTTCAGGGCGTCTGGATGTTCCTGTGCCCACCGCACCAGCTCGGGATCGTAGGTGGCCCCGGCCGAGAGCTGTCGCGCGTTGTGCGCCATGCCGTACGCCGTCTCGATCAACGACACCCAGCGCGTCAGACCGGAAGGAGGCGACGGCGGGCCGGTGACGATGTTCGTCGCCGCCGTCACGATCCCCCGGGTGTGCCGATGCCACGCCGGTTCGGCGCCGGGCGGAATCGTCCCGCGGGTCAGCGCCGCGAGATCGCGGTACACCTGCCAACGCCGTCCGCCCGGCGGAACGCCGTTTCTCCCCGGATCGCCCGGTGCGGACGGCCCGGGGTTGATCACGTCGTCGATGCCTTTCGGCGCGGCGGGATCCTTGTGCAGCCGCGCGAACTGCTCGCGAGCCGCGGCGATCGTGTCCACTTCGTGGCGGCGGCCGTCCGCGGAGCGCTCGACCGCTCGCATACCGGCGTCGGGTACGGCGCGCCCCAGCGCGTGCCTCGCGTCGGCGTGCACCCCCACGGGATCGGGATTCTCCTGCGACGGCAACGAATCCGAGGCCGGCAGGCCGGCGGGGCCGTCGCCCGGCGGCATCGTGCGCGGAATGGCCGTCCCGCCGCTCGGCCCCGGCGGATCCGTCCCGGGATCCGGAAGGTTCGACGGACCGGCGGGACGGGGTGGCGTCGGCGGCGTCGGCCCCGGCGACGGCGCACCACCGGGATCTTCATCCGGCGTGCCGGGGTCGTCGGGGTCGTTGTCCGGCTGTGACGGCTCGATGAGCTTCGGTGCCTGCGGAAGGCTCAGATCGACGGCCGCGCCGACACCGAGCACAGGGATGTTCGACGTGTACACGAGTCCCGAGGGAGTCCGCGCCTGGTACGCGTCGTACGCCCGGTTCCAGGCGGCGCGCACGACGTAGATCACCGGGCCGGACACGGCGAGCGCGGTACCCGCAGCGGCGACCAGTGGCGCCGAGGACAGGCCCATCATGCCCAGTCCGACCAACGAGGACGCGGTGACCCAGAGGGCTGCCGGGCCCTTGCGGGCGGCCTGGCGACCGAGCCGGAGCTCCAGCTCCGTACCGAGTTTGGAGATGTAGAAGGTGGCGCCGGTCAGGGTCGTCGCGGCGAGCGCCTTCAGCCACTCCCCCTGGCTCGCCTCGAGCGCGACCAGCATGCCGTTGGCCACGGTCAGCACCGGGAACGCGAGTGCGTTCTGAATCCTGCGATACAGCGGCCGGAGCGCGTTGTCGTAGCCGGCGATCCCCCCGATGGCGTTGGACAGCGCGGTGAAAAGGAACAGCCCGTCCGCGACGGCGTAGGTCCCCGCGACCGCCGCCGCCAGCCCGGTCAGGCTGGTCGCCTGGGCGACGTGCACCGGCAGGTTGACCAGGAAGGTGGCGGCGAGGCCGGAGGCCATCACCTTGCCGAGCCTGCCCGCGTGCGGGTTCATCTTGGTGATCGACTCGGGGGCGGCGCCGTACGGCCTGCCGACCTCGTTCAGATAGCGCGAAACCTCGAGGCTCACGTCTTCCTGCCGCTGGGACGGACGTTCCCCGATCGCCAATGGGGTGTGGATGATGGCCTGCAGGTTGATCAGGAACCGCCTGGTCCTCACCTCGACCTCGCCCCGCACCTCCTCCAGGATGTCGTCGAACAAGCCGAGCGGGCTGACGTCGTACTCGAGGTAGTCGCGGATCGTCCTGGCGAGTGCCTCGGCCGATCGCTGGTCGAGCCTGCCGCGTTCGAGCATCCCTTCCAGGCTCACCCGGTTGCTCTGGGCATGCCCGGTCTTCGCGATGTTGAGCATCCCGCGGACGACGAAGGCCGCGTTGCCCGCGACGACGCTCACCCCCGCCGACAGCGCGAAGGGAACGCCCATCGTCGCGCCGACCCCGAACACGGTCGCCGCGGCGGCGCCAGCCACCGCCCAGCCCCTCAGGTCGCGCCCGAGCCAGGCCGATCGCAGACCGGCGATCTCCTCCCGCGCCGCGAGCTGCTTTCGCTCGGTCCTCTCCACGCTCTCGATCAGCGACGCGAGCATGGCGTCCCGTTCGGCGGGCGCCAACGGCAGCGTGGCGAGCCGTCCGGGAGTCATGGCCAGTCGCGCACGGGAGATCTCCCCCGCGGCCAGCGCTGCCCTGATGCGCTCGCCCGCCAGCAGCGCCTGGGTGGTGACCGGGTGACCGAGCAGCGCGTCGGTACCGCTCACCGGTCGCAGTCCACCGCGTTCGGCCCAGCGCCGCTTCAGCGTCCCGAAGGCGGATCTGACCCCTGCCGCGGTTTCGGTGGCGGAGATCCTCGCCGCGGCCGCCTGCAGTCGCAGCGGATTGGCGTTCGCGTCGCGTCCCGGATCGGCGGCCGTGTACCAGAGCTTCATCGTCCGCAACTGCGGATTCGCCAGCCACGGCTGGTCTTTCGCCCGTTGCCCGTCCGTGAGGTCCAGCCCGGACAACGGGCCGCGCGGCTGATAGGCGGGATCCGCGACCCAGCCCTCGGCGATCCTCGCCTCGACCCATTCGTCCACCTTGCGCTGCCAGTGCGGGCCGAACGACTCGACGAACCCGTCCCACGCTCCGGACAGGATCTCGTTGAACACGAACGCGGTGACCCGCCGGCCCGCCTCGTCGTGCAGCCGGGCGAAGTTGCCGTGCAGGATCTTCGCGACCGCTTCCGCTCCACCCGGCCTGCGCGCGGCCTCGGCGAACAGCGGGTCCATCTCGTTGCGGTGGCGGACATAGTGCGCACCAGGTTGGGGATTGACCGTGTCGGTGCCGAAGATGAGCCGATCCTGGTTCACGATCAGGAACCGGATCAACGCCTCCCGGACCTCGGGGGCCGCTTTCGCGTGCTGCGCGAGGACGTTCCAGGAGATGTCCATGGCGGTGTTCGTGGTGTCGAGCAGCCATTGCAACCGCTCGATGTGGTCGACGGTGAGCGTGGTCCAGTGCCCGATGCCGAGATGCGCCCAGATCACCCTCACGCCGGCGAGGCGCTCCTGCTGGAGGAGATAGGCCATCGGCCCGAGATTGCGCCCGTCCGACGGGCTCGCCACGTACATCCCGTTGCCGCGCAACCTGGCCAGCCCCATGTCGTCGTGCAGGATCAGCACCTGCCCGGTGGCGGCGATGGTCTCCAGCAGTTCGACGGTGTTCGCGTTGTACATCTCCGGCGGGGCGTCCGGCATGCTCCGGAGTTCGGCGCGCAGTCCGGCCGCTTTCAGCAAGGCCTTGATCCGCCCGGCGTTCGCGAGGAGAGAGTCGTAGAAGTCCATCTCGGTCAGGGCGCTCGGGCCGCCGTCCACCGGGAACAGCTCGGCCATCGGCGAACCGTCGGCCAGGTATGTGGCGAAGAACTCCGGCGCGATCCGTCCCTGGTGGATCGATTCCCGGACGAGTTCCGCCGCGGCGATCAGCTTTCCGAAGTAGTCGATCCACTCGGGGTTGATCACCTCGCTCGCCTGCCGCCCCAGCATCGACTGGACCATTTCCTTCACGAAAGTGGTCTCGGCGAGGTAGCGGGCCGCGTCGCCGAACAGGATCGCCATCGCCATCAGGTAGCCGCCGACCCCGGGGACGTCCACTCTCGCCCCGGAAACGCCGGGGAACCAGTGCGACTTCTGCTCTTCCGTCATGCGGTCGCGCGCGGAAAAGAAGCGCAGGTCGGAGAGCTGGCCGTGCAGGCCCAGCATCTTCTTGCCGAAGACGGTGGTCATCCGGACCACGTTGGTGAGGGCGTAGTAGAAGGAACCGCTGGAGCCACCGATCACGCCGAGTCCGCTCTGCGGGATCGGCGACGCCACCAGGATGTTCGGCAGTCCCTGGGCGATCAGCCAC
This sequence comes from Amycolatopsis sp. NPDC089917, assembly GCF_040684635.1. Taxonomy (NCBI): domain Bacteria; kingdom Bacillati; phylum Actinomycetota; class Actinomycetes; order Pseudonocardiales; family Pseudonocardiaceae; genus Amycolatopsis; species Amycolatopsis sp. NPDC089917. The sequence goes on from NZ_JBFBGL010000025.1 coordinate 18,496, forward strand.
TTCACCAGGTCCCGATAGTCGAGCCTGCCCGCGTCGTACCCCTTGGGGTGCATGTGGACGTCGTGGAAGAAGTGGACCGGGCGGGGTTTGCCGAGCCGGTTCGCGAGTTCCTCGTCGACGCCGAGTTCCCTCGCTTTCGCCGCGTAGTCCGGGCTGTCCGGATCGAGCGCGGCGAACCGGGCGCCGCGGCTCGGGGCGAGGGCCTCGCGGCCCGTGACCCGGTCACCCACTCCGATCAGCCAGCCGCGTGCGTCGACGTACCTGTCCACCACCGGCTTCCGGTTCGACGGCGGATTCTCCGCCCGCCGGGTGATGCCGGCGACCTCGCTGTCGAGCAGTTTGGCGATCCTGGCGATCTCCACAGTGGACAGACCCCGGCCCGCCGCCCGTTCGATCGCCGGAACCAGCGCCCGGACGTACTCGGCGTGCGCCTCGGTACGAGCGGCGTCGGCCAGCCGCATCCGTTCGGTCGCCCGCTCCAGCCGGTCCTGGCGCGCGGCCACTTCGGCCCGCACGTCCGCGGTGGTTCCCTCCAGCGGAGGACCGGACTCGGCGCCGGGCAGCAGCCGATGCGCGGCCGCGTTGCCGACCGGCAGGCCCAGCGCCTCGGCGACGTCGGTCCGGTCCCCCGCGGCGAGCAGATGCGGCACCCATCCGGTCAGCGCGCGGACGTCCTCCCGTGCCGACCGCAGTTCGGCCATCGCCGCGTGGTAGGCGACTTCCGCCGCGTACCGGGACTCCTCCACCGCCCGTGTCGCGGCGGCGAGCGTGGCGCGGATCCCCGCGAGGTCCCGGACGCTCCAGCCGCGGGGGCGCGCCGGTTCCGGTACCGCCGGATCGTCCTCCGGGCCGACCCGCGCCCGGGTGGCCACCGACCCGAGCTCGGCGACGAATCCGGCAGCGGCCCTGCGACGTGCCCATTCCGGCAGCCCGTTCGCGACCGCCTCGTCGCCGATCCGCGTCATCTCGTCCAGCGTGGCGTCCCTGGCCCGCAGCCATTCGCGCTCCGCGAACTCCAGTTCCCTCGCCGTGTCTTCGGTCTGCCTCAGCAGCTCTTCGTGGTGTGTTCGCGCCTTGCTCAGGACCTCGGAGAAGTCGTCCAGCTCCTGAATCGACGGCATCAGGTCTCGCGGCACGCGCGAGCGCAGCGACGGATCGGTCACCAGTGCGGCGACCATCGCCGAGGACATCCCGTAGGCCGACGCCACCGCGTCGATCAGCTGGTCCTGACCGGTGCCGGTGAGCTCGATTCCCCGCTGGACGAGCCATTTGACGTCAGGAAGTCGTTCGTCGAGGCGCGCCGCGGCCCTGGCGTACCGCTCCAGCGCGTGCCTCAGGGCCTGCCGCTGGGGCCGCGAGGCGCGGTCCGCCTCGATCAGCGCGTCGATCAGCGCCAGGCCCTTGCGCAGGTGCAGGCCGGTGAAGGTGATCCGCCCGAGGGCGGACCAGCGGTCGCGTCCGGTGCGGCCGGGCCGCGTTTCGATCGGCGGCAGAGCCGAGGTGGGGGTCAGGATCTCCGGTTCGAACAGCGCGCGGGTGAAAGTGTCCTCGCGGTGTACGTCCGAAGCGGACGGTTCGGTGCCCGCGCCCAGGTGGTAGCCCTGCACCACCACCGGCGATCCCGGCGTTCGCGGATCGACGGCCGGATGCAGTTCGAGGGTGAGGTCCGGGACCGCGGAACCGGCGTAGTGGGAACGTCCGTCACCGTTCTCCCCGCGCCCGTCGAGGCCGAACGGCACCCCGGCGCTGAACCGGTACCGGCCGAAGTGCTCGCCGAGGATCTCCTGCTGCCGGGCGAGAACGTCGTCCGCGAAGATCTCCCGGAGAAAGCGCTCGCGCCTGCCGGGAGTCATCGTGCCGTCGCGGATCTCCTTCCGGATCCGCCAGGCCCGGTTCCGCGACGACTCCGAATTCATCGTGGGTGTCTCGCCACGGGCCAGCCGCTCGAACTCCTGGATCGCGTTGTCGAACGCGGCTCGCAACGCGGGGGCGATCCGCGACCGGACCCGCGCGCCGTCGAGGACGCGTTCCACGTCGCGAAGGCGCAACGGCCGTGAGTCGGCGGGCAGCAGGCCGTGTTCGAGCAGCAGCAACCGGAGGTCGTTCCAGGCCAGCCGCGACTTGCCGATCAGCGCACGCAGCGCACGCTCACTGTGCCTGCTCGACGCCAGCTCGGCGTCCGTGACATCGGCGCTCGGCGTCGGATGTTTCTCCCGCTCCGGGTTCTCCGGATGGTAGAACCGTTGCGCCGCGGCCGACGGCGGTTCCGGCGCGGGCGGTCCTTGCCCGGTCCCCGGGGGTGTCCGGTCCGGTGGCGGCGCGGGTGGGGTCGGCGGAGTCGGCTCGCCCTCCGTTCCCTTCGCCGCGACCTCGATGAACACCTGGAAACCGTCGTACTGGATGACCCGGTCGGCGCCCTTCTCCACGGCCTTCTCCGCGAATCCGGGGTCGACCCGGTTGGTGGCGACCAGGACGACCTTCGGGCCGGGCCCCGCCAGTTCCCGTTGTCTCGCGGTCTGTTCGAGGTCGGTCTCGAACAGCGCGGTCCGGTCCTTGACCTCGAAGCGGACCTCGGTGCCGTCCCCGAGCTCGCCGCGAATGTCGATGTCGGTCCCGTCGTTGTTCCTGGCCTCCGTACCGGCCCGCCCGCTCTCGTCCACCGGCACCTCCAGGCCGGTGATCCGCAGTCCGGACAACCCGATCCGGACCAGCAGCGACTCGTCCAGTTCGGCCAGCGCCAGCGCGACGTCGGCCGCGGCGTACTTCGCGCGGACGTTCTCGTAGTTGGAATCGAGCGCGGTCTTCGGGACCTGGGTGTTGCCGTCCAGCACCCGTCGCGCCTTGCCCAGCTCTTCCCGCAGCCCCTCCTCCGCGACGCGAACGTCCACGCCGAGCGCGGCGAGCTCTTCCAGCTTGGCCTGGATTTCCGCGGCTTCGAGCAGAAGGCCCTTGCCCCGGTTCGCCCTGGCCAGGTCCGCCGGAGTCGCCGCCTCTTCGCCCGCCTTCCTCGCCGGGATCCGGTCGGCCACGGCCGTCACCTGTTCGGCGAACGCGGCGAGCTGGTCGGCACTCATCGCGGAGACGCGCTCACCGAGCGAACGCCCCTTCGGCCCGGGGGAAACCCTCCCGGCGAGATCGGTCAGCCGCTTCACCAGCTTGTCCGGATTCATCTTGGCCGCGAGGCCCGCGACCGCTTCCCGCGCCGGCGGCGACAACGCGTCCCATGCCTCGGCCAGTTCTGGTGGTCTGGCGAGCAGTGACGCGAGGCGGGCCAGGGTGGCCGCGGCTTCCGCCGGGTGCACGCGGCCGAGCAGCTCGGACATCGCTTCCCTCGCGGCCGGAAAGGCGCCCCACGACCGGTGCACCGTCGCCTCGGCGGCCAGCCGCCCGCCCAGGTCCCGCCGCGCGGAAGCCGACATCTCGGCGAGGATCTCGCCCAGCGAACGGTCCATCCTGCCCGGCGAAAGGCGCGCCGCGAACTCGTGCGCCTGATCGGCCAGCGCGTCCGGATCGACCGAGCTCAGCAGCTCGGTGATCGCCTGCCGCGCGGTGGACGGCAACAGGTCCCACACGGCGGCGAGCCGCGACGGCACGCCGTCCGGGACGTCCGGCGACTCGCCGGTGCCGGGCGGCGGGCCGGGTGGCCGCCGGGGCGGTTCGGCGGGCGGTTCGCCTTGGGTGCGCCGCGACTCCGCGGCCCGGCGCGTCGTCGTGTGGGCGGGCACCTGCCCCGGTGCGGCGGGGCGGGCCGGAGCCGGTCGCCGGGGCCGCTGCTCCTGCTGGACCGCGGCGGCCGGCGCGGCGGCGGCCAGGACCTGGCCGCTCTCGTTCCCGGGACGCCCACCGGGTTCCCCGGCCGAATCGTCCACGGTGGATTCCGCGACTTCCTCCTGCTCCCGGGTTTCGGACTCGGGCGGATTCGGGCCGTCGTCGTCCGGCTCCGGAGCGGTCTCCGCGCGATCGGCTTCCGGCTCGGCCTTGGCGGACTTCGCCGCGGCGCCCTGGTTCGGGCTCACCGGCGTCGAACCCTGCTGCTGCGCCGAAGCGGACTGGGCGGACGTGGCCTGAGACTGCGCCGAAGCCGGTTGCGCCGCGCCGGGTTGCGAGCCGGCCTGGGGTGCGGCGGCGGGGGCCGAAGTGGTCGCGGTCGAAGTGCCCGCCTGCGCCGAGCCCGTCGACGGGGTGGCCGGCGCCACCGAAGTGGTCTGGACCGGAGCCTGGGTGGCCGAGGTGACGGTCGCCGACGGCGTGACACCGGGAGCGGACACCGCGGTCGCGGCAGGCGCCCCGACGGTGGTGGCCTGCGGTACCGAGCTCTGCCCCGTCTGCGACGCCCCGGCACCGACCGTGGCCTGCCCCGGCGTCGAACCCACCCCGGCGTGCGAGCGCGCACCGGCGGCCGGACTGTCCACGGTGGACATGGTGCTGGAACCGTCGCGGCCGCCACCGTCGACACCCTGCGCTCCGCCCTGGTCCGCGGTGGTGCCACCGGGCCTGCCGGTCCCGGACTCGCCCTGCCCCGCCGCGGCACCGGGGTCGCGCTGCTCCACCGAGGCCGCGCTGCCGCCCTGCGCCGCGCCGGCGGCGGCCGACTCCGGCGCTTTCACCTCACCCGGCGGGTCGTTCGGGGGCGGGCCCTGGAACGACGTCTCCATGTCCGTCTTCCCCGGGTCCATACGCGACTCCGAGGCGCGCAGCCTGGCTTCCATCACCTGCTCACCGGCGAGGTGCGTGTTCCCCCGGATCGGGCCGATCGCGGCGGAGGTCAGCCAGTTGTCCTTGATGGACTGCCCATACCCGGCGAGATCGGTGGGAACCCCGTTCCCGTCCATGATGCTCTGCGCGGCGTAGCTGGAGATCGGCGACGACACCGCGTTCGTGCTCGCCGAGCTGACCGCCGTGGTCGCGTGTTTGCCGAGGCCGCTGTCCAGCACGTTCTTGGCACCCGGGACTTTCCTGGCGAGGGCGCCCGCGCCCTTCAACGGCGCGCCGACGATGCCGCTGACCGGGGCGCCGATGGCACCGCCGAGCGCGTTGGTGGCGCTTTCCTTCCAGCTGAACCCGTCCTGGTTGCCCTGCCAGATGTTCAGGCCCTGCTCGAAACCGTTGGTGATGACTTCGTCGCCCGCCTCGCGTGCGACGACCGTGACCAGCTTGCCGAACTTCCCGAGCTTGTTCGCCGCCTCGGCGATGGTCTTGGCGATCTTCACCATCTCGGCGATCCGCTTCGCCATGCGGGCGGCGAACATCCAGGGGCCGCCGGGAATCGCGGCCATGAGGGCGAATTCCACGCTGGCGTGGATGATCTCCGACCAGATCTGGTTGCGCACACGCTCGATCTGATCCGCGTAGTTGTGGCAGAAGGTCGCCATCTTCCGCATGCTCACGACGAGATCCCGGTGGCCGGATCCGCCGCCGCCGTACTCTCCGTCGTTGGCCTCCCTGATGCGCGCCTGGACGAAGGCGCCGTTCGGGTCAGGCCAGGTTTCGCGAAGCCGGTCGTGGACCGTCGAAGACTTGGTGATCGCGGCTTCCAGCAACGTCGCGGCCCTGTCCCACGCGTCCCCGAGGTCGTCGGCAGCGTGCGGGTTGTCCGGCGGCCAGATGTCGTCGACGACGCCGCCCATCCACTCCCACGCGGCGACCGTCATGCTCCACAAGTCGGCCATAGTCCGCGAACCCGCTCAGGAACCGAGCTGGTCGGTCGCCTCGGTCTGCGCGCTCTCGTAGATCTTGACGCCCTTCTCCGCGTTGCCGGCCAAGTTGACGAAGTTGTCCTTGACCCCGTTCGTGCTCTTGACGAGATCGGGCGTGTTGTCCGCGCAGTCCTGGAACGCCTCCCCCAGCTTCCCGAAACCCAGCAGCGGCGTGATGTCCTCGATGGCCTTGCGGCACTTCGCCCACTCGGTCTCGAAGTCGGCGCCCGCGGCCTTCAGGTTCGCCAGCTCCTGACGGGTCGGCACGAAGAAGATGTCGATCTTGCCGTCTTTGTCCCTGTCCATTCCGCTCATCGGCCGTCGCCCCGTTCCAGGCGGCGCAGCACCGGGTCGAACCGGAGATCCGCCGCGTCGGCGTCCATCCCGGGTGGCAGGAATCCCGCCGCGATGGCCAGTCCTTGTTCGGCCGACAACCCGGCCGCCTCGTGGATGGTGTCGGTGATGTCCTTGGCCAAGGCGGCCGAGTCGGCCGTGCGGTAGATGCGCGGGTCGAGCGACAGTTCGAGAAGTTCACCGGCACCGCCGACGGTCGCGCTGATCAACCCGTCGCCGGATTCGGCGGTGGCCCGGATCCCGGCCATGCGCCGCTGCATGAGCCGCACATCTTCGGCCAGCTGCTCGTAGTCCGCGTACAGGTCCGGTTTCAGCGATGGCTCCACAGTTCCTCCCTTGGCACGTAGGACAAGTCTCACGCGGACGCGGGGGCGCGGGGCGCGGCTGGCCTGTTCCGGCCAAAAGGAAACCCCGGCGGGTGTCGGCCCGCCGGGGTTTCCTTCGCGCACCCGCTAGATCCCGATGATGTTGCTGACCTGCGTCTCGCACGTCTGCGCGATGTTCATGACGTTGCCGTACGACCCCGCGGTGGCGTGCGCGTCGTCCGCGTAGGAACCGGTGTTCTTGCAGACCTCCGCGTACTTGATGCCCATTTCCTCGCTGTTGCGCCCGTTCCACGAGCACCCCATGACGTTGCGCATGTTGCTCAGGTCGTCCTCGGTCGCCTGGCGGAGACCGGTGGCCATCTTGTGCATGTCGTTCTTGGCCGTGTCCATGACGCTGTACACGGTCTTGTAGTGATCATCCATCGACATAGGGAAGCCTCCTTGCTAGGCGGACGGGTTGATGGCCTTGGAGATGATCGCCTGCGCGGCGTCGGCCGCGGCTCCGGCCGAAACCTTGACGACCGAGTTCCCCGAATCGACGAGCTGCTGGGCGAACGGATGGACCTGGTTGCCGAAAAGGTCGACACGGCTCTGGTTCCCGCTGACACCGGCGCGCTGCACCCCGCCACCCAGCCCGTTGTTGAGGGCGTCGAGATCGCGTGCGGCGTGCGCGCGGTGCGCGGCGAACTGTTGCTGCAGGCTGTCATCGGTCTTGTTGATCAGGTTCTGCACGACCGGTAATTGGATATCGACGAGACCGTCGCTCATACTTTTCCTCTCTTCTCCGCCGAAATAGCTCCTTACGCCTCAAGCTAGCCAGGGCGGCGGCGCGATCAGCGGGTCCGGCACGTTCCTGCCATCACGCCCCGCACGTGCCAGGAGCGGCCCACGATCGCGGTGTGACGACCATCGTGGTGAAAAGGCCGGCCAGGAGGCCCGCACCGGAGTTGCCCGCCGGCGAACTGATCCTGCAGGCACCCCCGGAGATCCCGCCGCCGCCCGGGCGGCAATGGCTGCAGGTGCTCACCGTGGTGCCGATGGTGGCCATGATGGGCGGGATGATGCTGATGATGTCCGGCAGCATGAACGGATCGATCCGGTTCGTCGTGTACGGCCTGATGGGTGTCGGCATGCTCGGCATGGTGGTCACCGGCTTCCTGCAGAGCGGCGGCCCGAGCAAACGGGAAATGGGGCACGCCCGGCGCAAGTATCTTCGCCAGCTGGCCCAGCACCGGCTGCGGCTGCGGCGTTCGGTGCGCGGGCAGCGGGACGCGATGGAGTACCTGCACCCGGATCCGGTGTCGCTGTGGTCGCTGGCCGCCAGCTACCGGCTGTGGGAGCGGCGCAAGGACGATCCGGACTTCGGCATCGCGCGGATCGGCACCGGCGCGCAGGCACCGGCGGTCACCCTGGTCTCGCCGGACACCAAACCGCTCGAAGAGCTGGAACCGTTGTCCGCCTCGGCTTTGCGCCGGTTCATCACCACGTACACCACGATCGACGGGCTGCCGCTGGGGATCGCGGTCAACGGCTTCAGCCGGATCTACCTGCGCGGCGACCGGACACGAAGTCTCGGCACGCTGCGGGCGATGCTGGCCCAGCTGGCCACCTTCCACTCTCCCGACGACCTGCGGATCGCGGTGTGCGTCGGCGGGCAGGAGCGCGCGGACTGGGAGTGGATCAAATGGCTGCCGCACGCGCTGCACCCGGAACGCACCGACGCCCTCGGCCCGCTTCGCCTCGTCGCACCGACGATTCCGGCGCTGGAGTCGATGCTGGAAGAGGAACTCGCCAGGCGTCCGAGGTTCGATCCCGAGGTGGAAACCCGGGTCTCCGGTCCGCAGCTCGTGGTCGTGCTGGACGGCGGCTCGATGGCCGGGTCGGACCATCTGATGACCGGCGGCGGTGTCGAGGGCGTGACGGTGGTCGACCTGACCACGATGCCGCCGAGGGCGTTGGATCGCACGACCGTGGTGCTGGACGTGACCGAGGACGGCGAGCTGGTCAGCGAGACGATCGACGGCGAGGTCCCGCTCGGCCAGGCGGACGCGCTCGGCGCGGTGGCCGCCGAAGGGCTCGCCCGGCAGCTCGCTCCGCTGCGGCTCACCGCGGGCGTGCGCGGCGACGCGCCGATGACCAGCGAACTCGGCCTCGCCGAACTGCTCGAACTCGGCGACCCGTACGAGTTCGATCCGGCCGACACCTGGACGCCCCGGCCGAACCGGGACCGCCTGCGGGTCAAGATCGGGATCCATCCGGACGGGGCACCGCTCGAGCTCGACCTCAAGGAGTCCGCGCAGGACGGCATGGGCCCGCACGGCCTGCTGATCGGCGCGACCGGTGCCGGCAAGTCCGAGCTGCTGCGGACGCTGGTGCTGGCGCTGGCCGCGACCCATCCCCCGAGCTCGCTGAACTTCGCGCTGGTCGACTTCAAGGGCGGCGCCACCTTCACCCGGCTGGACTCGCTTCCGCACACCAGCGCGGTGATCACCAACCTCGCCGAGGAACTGCATCTCGTCGACCGGATGACCGACGCCATCAACGGCGAACTGATCCGGCGGCAGGAACTGCTGCGCGCGGCCGGGAACTTCGACTCGCTGCGCGACTACGAGAAGGCCCGTGCGGCGGGCGCCCCGCTTCCCGAGGTGCCGACCCTGCTGGTGATCTGCGACGAGTTCTCCGAGCTGCTGTCCGCCAAGCCGGACTTCATCGACATGTTCGTCCAAATAGGCCGGTTGGGCCGATCGCTCGGGGTGCATCTGCTGCTCGCGTCGCAACGACTGGACGAGGGCAGGCTGCGCGGCCTCGAAGGACATCTCTCCTATCGGATCGGGCTGCGCACGTTCTCGGAGATGGAGAGCCGGACGGTGCTCGGCATGCCGGACGCGTTCCGGCTGCCGAGGGCTCCCGGCCACGGTTTCCTCAAGGTGGGGACCGAACAGCTCGACCGGTTCCGCTCGGCCTACGTCTCCGGCGTCTACCAGCGCCAGACCGGCCGCGCGGCTTCCCTTACCCCGCAGGAACAGCTGGTGTTGCGCGAGTACACCACCCACTATCTGGCCGCCGAGCCGGACACCGGCGACGAACCCGAGACCCCCGAACCGGACCAGGACACCGCGGTCGGCGAAACGCTGCTGGACATCCTGGTGGACCGGTTGCAGGGCCAGGGCACACCGGCCCATCAGGTGTGGCTGCCGCCGCTGGACGAGTCGCCGACGCTGGACGCGCTGCTGCCCGCGCTCACCATCGATCCCGCGCGCGGTCTGACCACCGAGCGGCCGGGCGGGCTGCGTCCGGTGATCGGCATCGTGGACCGGCCCTACGAGCAGCGCCGCGATCCGCTGCGGCTCGACCTGTCCGGCGCGGCCGGGCACGTGCTGGTGATCGGCGCGCCGCAGACCGGCAAGAGCACCACGCTGCGCACGCTGATCGGCAGTCTCGCGCTCACCCACACTCCGCGCGAGGCGCAGTTCTACTGTCTCGACTTCGGGGGCGGCACGCTCGCCTCGATCGCCGGGCTTCCGCACGTCTCCGGGGTATCCGGGCGGCTGGACACCGGCGCGGTACGCCGCACCGTCGCCGAGGTGGCCTCCGTGCTGGCGCAGCGGGAACGGCTGTTCGCCGAACACGGGATCGACGGCATCGTCACCTATCGCAAGCTGCGCGCCGAGGGCCACTTCGCCGACCAGCCCCACGGCGACGTGTTCCTGGTCGTCGACGGCTGGCAGACCCTGCGCACCGAGTTCGACCAGCTGGAGGAGCTGGTCGGCGACATCGCCGCGCGTGGCCTTTCCTACGGCGTGCATCTGCTGGTGAGCTGTTCCCGCTCGTTCGACCTGCGCATGAACGTGCGGGACCTGTTCGCCAGCAGGCTGGAGCTGAAGATCGGCGACCCGATCGACTCGCTGATCGACCGGCGTGCCGCCATGGGGGTGCCCGCGGGCGCCCCCGGCCGGGGCATTTCGATGAGCAAGCACCAGGTTCTGGTGGCGCTTCCCCGGATCGACGGGTCTTCGCGTGCCGAGGACCTGATCGGCGGGATCGGTGCCCTGGTCGACGCGGTCCGGTCCGCCTGGCCCGGCGAGTCCGCGCCACCGGTCCGGCTGCTGCCGGGCACGTTCCCGTTCGAAGAACTGCCCGCGGCCGACGAGCGGACCGGCGCCGAAGCCGGGCTCGCGGTCGGCATCCACGAGAAGGACCTTTCCCCGATGCGGCTGGACTTCGCCGCCGATCCGCATTTCTTCGTGCTGGCCGACACCCAGTCCGGCAAGACGACGTTCCTGCGCACGCTGGCCCGCCGGATCGAGGGCGCGTACACGCCGAGCGAGGCCCGGATCATCCTGGTCGATCATCGGCGAGGGCTGCTCGGCGAGGTCGGCGAGGACTATCTGCTCGGTTACGGCACCAACGACGCGCACAGCGGTGAACTGCTGGCCGAGGTCGCCGCGTCGATGGCGAAACGGCTGCCCGGCGCCGATGTCACACCGGACCAGCTACGGGCACGGAACTGGTGGCACGGGCCGGAGATCTTCGTGCTCGTCGACGACTACGACATGGTGGCCACACACGAAAAGCATCCGCTGATGCCGTTGCTGCCGCTGGTGGCGCAGGGCGCGGACATCGGCCTGCACGTGGTGCTCGCCCGCCGCTCCGGGGGCGCGGGCCGCGGGCTGTTCGAACCGTTCCTCTCCCGGCTCCGGGAGGTCGGCACGCCCGGTCTGATGATGTCCGGCGACCGGGACGAGGGTCCGCTGCTCGGTGGCATGCGCGCCCAGGTGCTCCCGCCCGGCCGGGGCTGGCTGGTGGATCGCCGTGGCCACAAGGGATTGGTCCAGCTCGCCTGGCTCCCGCCCCGGGTGTAGCGGGCCGTGGCCGGAACCTGCCGGAGCCGTCATCGCGGCCGCCGTCGATGTTTGGCTTGGGAGAACACGAATATCCGAGGAACGCACTGGAGGGGTACATGAGCGGCAAGGTCGACGTGTGGATTCCGGCGCTGGAATCGTTCGCGAACGTGGTGCACGGCGAGATCAGGTCCGCGCCGTCGATCGATCGGGAGCCGATCAAGGAGTGCGGTGGACTGGCGGAATGCGCGGCTTTGGCCGGCGCCGATCAGTACATCACCGAAGCGCTGAAGTCCTTTCTGGAGAAGGCGGGCCCCGGCGTGCAGATCTTCGGTGCCATGGCGCGGAAAAGCGCGATCGCCTACCGGGACGCGGGCGAGGCGGCCCAGTCGGCCGTGCTGGCGACGACCAGCCGCCCGCAGAAGGAGGAGACGGGCGCTCCGGCGGTGGTGCCACCGGACATCCCGTATCTGGGGAATCCGTCGGGACCACTCGTGTGACCCGGCACGCCGCCCACGACGCCCCGACAGGAATCGAACGATGACCTACAAAGACGTCAATTTCGACATCCAGGTAAAGATGTTCCAGGCGGAGATGCTGAACACCTACCCCGCGCTGACCGCGGCCCGGGACATGTGGGCACAGGCCCGGATGTGGGTCGACGACACGCACGCCTCCCTCCGGAAGGCCACCAACGATCTTCGGGGCCCCAACTGGGACGACGAGGTGGGACGGTCGTTCGTCGCCTGGGTGGACGAGGCCTCCGAGTCGGGGCTCGGTTCCTGGGGAGGGCAGGAACAACCACCGGAGGGCGAGCCGAAGAGGTCCACCGGCAGCATCGACGAATCCCATCTCACCCAGCAGATCGGCATACTGCTGGCCGAGATGGAGGCGACCGGGCCCGTCATCAACACTTGGGTCGCGCTGGTCAACGCGAAGACCGACCCGGATGAGCAAACGCAGGAAGCCAAAAGGGCCCAGGAGCGAGTCGGCGGCGTGCTGGACGCACTCGCGCAGCAGTACGTCCGCACCGGGCACGCCATGCTCGCGGCCCGGGGCCGTCCCTGGAACGGACCGACCCAAATCGGGTCGGGACCGGGTTACGACCCGAACTCCGGGCCCGGCACCGACGGCGCCGGTGTGCCGAACGCGGGAGATCCTCCCGCGGAGGATCCGGGATCACCGGACCCCGGTACTCCCGGCCAGCCGAAGGAGCAGAACCCCACCACCACCGACCCGGTGAAACAGGCGACGGAAACCATCAGCGCGCTGAGTGACGCCTTGTCGGCCGCCGAGCAGCTCCTCGGCGGTTCGGCCGGCGGCACTCCCGATCTCCCCGACCTTTCCGGTATCGACCCGTCGAAACTGGGCGACTACTCCGACTACTCCGACTACGCCGGTTACTCCGACGCCGGCACGTCCGGCCTTCCCTCGCTGGCCGGAATGCCGGACACGGCGGGGCTTTCCGGTGCGGGCGGCGCCGGTGCGGGCGGCGGCGCCGGAACGCACCCGGGTGTGGGCGCCGGTACGGGAAGTTCGCTGCCGTCGGACGGGCTGAACGCGGGTGCCGCGCCGATGGCGTCCGGGCTGGGCCGCGGTTCGACCGGGAGCGCCGCGGGCGCGGGCGGGATGCCACCGCCGATGATGCCGCACAACGGAGCCGGGAAAGGCGAGAACGGCGGTGTCAAACCCGGTGACGCGGAACGGCCCGCCGGGCGGCAGCGCGGCAAAACCGCGGGAACACCGGGAGTCCCGCTGCTCGGCCGGGCGGTCAACGGGAAACGGAAGGCTCAGCCCGCCGCGCCGCGGCGCCGATGGGACCCGGAGAACACCACGGTGCAGCTGCTCGACGAGGAGCTGTGGCAAGTGAACCACCACGACAGCGCGGCGAAATTCCGCTCCGGACACTGAGGAGGGCACATGCCCGGAACAGAGATCAACGGCAACCCGGCCGCGATGAGCGCGTTCTCCCAGCACCTCACCGCGCCCGAGATCCCGGCGTCGCTGGGACAGCGACTGGGCACCATGCCCAACCTGACCGGTCTGTTCGAGGGCGTCGCGATGTCCTTGCTGGACAAGGCGGCGACCGCGAGCATGGCCGCGCTGCTGGCCAAGATGACCGAGGAGATGGTGACCTACTCCGGAAAGGTCGGCGCGGCGGCGGGCGCCTACTCCGCCGCCGACGTGGCCAGCGCGCTGGAACTGGCCAGTGCGACGGTCAAGGTCGCGAACCAGGGGTTGTCGATCCTCAAGCAGACCGCGAGTTCGCTCGACCAGGCGGACTTCGCCACCGGTGACGGCAGTGACACCGGCGCGGCCGCGCAGTCGTCCACCGTCCGGCCCGACTCGGTCTGAGGAGCGCACCGTGATCCCCTACAACATGCTTCCCATCGAAATGCACGTGGAGATGGTCAATGCCGAAAACGGCAACATCTCGGTGCTCAACGACGCGGCCCGGATGTGGACCCAGGTGCGCGAGTGGATCGGCGCGGCCCAGGTGGAATTGCACACCAGGGTGGCCGAGCTGTCTCCACAGTGGACGGACGAGAACGGCCGGGCGATGGAGGAGAAGACACAGCGGACCCTCGCCGAACTGAAGATGTGGGGCGAGCGGATCGACGCGGCGCAGCCCGCCGCGGCGCTGACCACGCTCGCCGCGGCGATCCCGGCAGCCGCCGCGGCCGTCGCCGGTTTCCACGAAAGCTACCTCGCGGTGGTCGGGCTCCCGTTCGGCGCCGGCCTCGCGGCCGCGGCCGGTTTCCAGCAGTTGTCGGCCACCGCGATGAACGCGCTCGCCGCCGACTTCGACCTGTCGATCGGCCAGGTGGTCGCCGCGTCGGGCGTGCGGAACCCGGCCGAGGTGCTGCCCGCGCAGCAGGTTTCCGCGGAAGGCAACTCCCCGGCGGACGTGATCAAGGCGGCCACCGCGGGCATGACGACGCTGCAGGAGTTGCAGGACCTCAGTTCGTCGCTGACTTCCGGCGGTACCGGCGGCTCGGCAGGACTCGACGCGTCGGCTTTGGGCCAGAACGTGCCCGGCTGGTCCGGCGGCGGCGGGCCGTCCCTGGCGGGCCTCACGTCCACCCTGCCACCGGTAACGACCGGCCTGCCCGCCGGCCTTCCCGGCGCGGGCCTGCCCCCGGTGTCCGGCGCGCCGGTCGCCTCGGGTCTCGGCCTGCTCGGCGCCGTCGGAGCGGGCACCGGCGGCCTGCCGATGGCGAAATCGGCCGTGGCGAAACGCGCCACCGCGCAGAACATCGCCGAAGGTGCCCCCACCGCGGCCGGGACGAACACCGGTACGACGGGGAAATCGGCCACCGGTGGTGGCACACCGCCGATGATGCCGCCGGGCGGCGGTCAGTCCGCCCCACCCGGAACCCTTCAGCCCGGCTCCGCGAACCAGCCGACCGGCCGCGCCGGGTTGTCGAGGAAGACGGCCGAGGGAACCGAGGGCGTGCCCGCCGAACTTCGCGGGCGCTCCGGCGGCGGTGACCAGGCATTCGGCCTCCGGCAACCGAAACGCCCGCGCACCGGGGAGTCGGAGTCCACCTCGGTACAACTGCTCGACCAGGAGATGTGGCACCCCACGCGATGAGCCGAACGACGACGGCCGGGGGACAGCGGGAATCGCCCGCCGTCCCCCGGCCGTCGTCTTTCCCTTGGCACGTGGCACCTTTCGAGTGGCCGGTTGTGGCCACGAGCCCGTCCGCTCAGGCCTCCCACCGGACGATGACACCATGAGACGACACCGGATGCCCGCCGCCGCCGCCGTTCTGGCCGCGGTGGCCGTTCAGGCCCTCAGCGGCGGGGGGACGGCGCACGCGGCGCCGCCGCCCGGCGCCTGCAGCGATCCGGAGCCGGCGCGGCCGCCGGTACGGGCACAGCCGTGGGCACAGCAATCGCTTGCCCCACAGCGGGTGTGGCCGTACAGCAAGGGTTCCGGGGTCCTGGTCGCGGTGGTCGACTCCGGCGTGGACGCCGATCATCCGCAGCTCTCCAGACCGGGCAAGGTCCACGCCGGGCGGGACTTCCATCTGGCGAGTTCGCTTCCCGGCGCGTTCGATTGCGTGTCACACGGCACCGGCGTCGCGGGCATCATCGCCGCCGATCCGGTGCCCGGTGTCGGCTTTTACGGCGTGGCCCCGGACGCGGAGATCCTCCCGGTGCGGATCAGCGACCGCGACTTCGACGCCCAGGGCGGGTCCCTCCGGATCGATCCTCAGGTGGTGGCCAACGGCATCCGCTACGCGACAGACCAGGGAGCGAAGGTGATCAATCTTTCCCTGGCCGGTCACGACGACTTCGCCGTCATCCGGGACGCGGTCGCGTACGCGGTGTCCAGGGACGCGCTGGTGGTCGCCGCGGCGGGCAACGCGCAGCGCGAATCGACCGCCGAACTTCCGTCCTATCCGGCCGCTTACGACGGGGTGCTCGGTGTCGGCGCCATCGACATCGACGGCGCACGGATGTCCGGTTCCCAGATCGGCCGCTACGTGGACATCGTCGCTCCAGGCGCCAAAGTGCTGGCTCCGACGAGGGTGGGCGGGCACGTGTACGCCGACGGCACCAGCTACGCCGCGCCGTTCGTTTCCGGAACCGCGGCGCTGGTCCGGTCCGCCTGGCCGCGGCTGACCGCTCCGGAAGTGGCACGCCGCCTGATGGCGACCGCGAACCCGGCACGCGGCGGCGTGCGCAGTCAGGCGTTCGGGGCCGGTGTGGTCGACCCCTACCGGGCGGTGACCGACAGTATGGACACCGAGCCCCCGGGGGCCTTGCCCGCCTTCGTTCCCGTACCGCCGGACCGGGAACAGCTCTCCCGGGCCGCGGCCCGGGAGGACGACGCGACGGCGGCGAAATGGCTCACCGTCGCCGTGGCGGGCGCGATCGTGCTCGCCGTGCTGGTGGCGGTGCTCCGGCCGCGGGGACGCAGGCACGGCTGGCGCCCGGGCCGTGCGGCGGTCCCGGCCGCCGAACCGGCCGTCGTCGAACCTCCCGAACAGATCTTCCTGCTCTCCGGGGAGTGACGTTCTCCTTCGCCTCACCGACGACGGACGCGATCAGGGGCTCGGCCGAATGCCGAGCCCCTGATCGCGTCCGGCCACGGTCGCCGGAAATCTCATCCCAGCGTCTGCCTCCGGGCGGCGGCCGGGTCGAGGCTCGGTCCCTCGGGCAGCCGCGCCACCAGACCAGCGGGCAACCGCACCGGACGCGCGGACGGGTACCCCAGCATCTTCAGGACATCGGGGGAAGCCAGCGGATAACGGCGCCCCATGTCGGTCACGACGGTCAGGGTCCCGGCCGGAGCCTGTGCCGAAGGCATCGCCTCGACGAGGATCGCGCTGCCCGGCGGCACGTGGACGCGGTCCGCGAGCGGGGTCCCGCCGGCGGTCCGGCGCGCGGTGGTGGACATCGGATCCGCGGCGGGCAAAGTGGGATCGACGGTCAGCGAAGGGGCCGTGGAACCGTCGCCGAAGGAAGCGCACACGGTGGTGTCCTGATCCCGCAGGCGCGCGATGGCCGGACGGGCGGCGGGTGCCGCGCCCGCCTCGGCCTGGATCGGGTCCAGCTGCCGCGACATCGTCGCCAGCGAGGGCGGCAGCGGCACGGTCTGGGGTTCGGTGCCGGGGTAGGCGGCCATCATCTGGGCGCTCGCGCGCTGGACGTCGTACTGCAGCTCGGTGATCGGCCGCAGGGCGTCCCGTTCGGCGAGGTAGTGCTGCTGCCCGCCGCCGGAGGTCTGCACCATCAGCAGCATCCCGTTCCGGACGTCCGTCCGGCCGGGGACGGCGGTGGACGCCTCGCCCGCCGCCGCCACGGGGAGCGGGCCGATCGGCGCGCCTTCCGGGAGGACGTCGAGCCACGCCCGGCCGACCCGCGCCCACGGCTCGGCGGTCAGCGCCAGACCGGTGCCGACGGCGCCGTAGTCGTCGATCCGGTGCCGGTGCCCGCGCCAGACGACGAACCGGTCGCCGGTCGAGGTCGATTCCACCAGCAGCGCCTGGTCTCCCAGTTCCCCGCCGCCGGACGGCGGGACACCGGCCAGCAGCACCGATTCCTCGATCCGGCTGCCCGCCAGGTCGCTCGCGGGCGCGGAGCACAACGACCACGCCCCGGTGAGGAGCTTTTCGGGGCCGGGCAAGCCGTCCGGCGCGTCGGCGATGCCGATCCGGGGCCCACGCGGGACTCCGGCGAGCGAATCGCGTGAAACCCGTTCCGTGGTGCCGTGTTCGCCGAGCAGCAGCAACGCGGACGCGTAGTTCGCGACCGGATGCAGCCGGTCGTCCAGGTAGACGTACCGGGTGCCGCTCTCCTTCTCCACGATGACGGCGGCGTTCTTGCGCCACGCGTTGTTCCCGCCGGGCACGACCATCCCGTAGACCCCGACGCACGCCAGCGCGACGATCGCCACCGCGATCCCGGCGAACGTGGCGCCGGACGGACGGCGGAACGGCGGCTGCTCCGGATCGGTCTCCCTGGTCACGAGCGCGGAGATCGCGCGCTGCACCAGGAATTGGTACGCCTGCAGCTGATCTCGTTTGGACGCCATGGTTTCAGCCCCCCAGTCCGCGCACGTAGCCGTACAGGCCGAGCACCGAGCACGCCACCGGGACGACGGCGATCATCACCAGGATCTCGAAGTATTCGGCGATCCGGCCGAGGTACGGGTTCGCGGCGCGGGTGCTCAGCACGACGCCGGAGGCGATCACGCCCGCGGCCACCGCCAGCGACAGCGGCCCGGCCAGGACGAGCAGCAGCGAGCGATCCGTCATGAGCGGACCGGCGAGCAGGCAACCGGCGCCGAAGATCCCGGTCACCAGCAGCAGCGAGCGCTGCCGCAGGATCGGGTACAGCCGTGCCCGCGTCAGGAAACCGGCCGTGAGCAAGGCGACGAGGACGACGGCCGCCTCGCTGTCGCCGCGGATCAACTGCAGCTGGCAGTACATGACGACGACCGCCGCGCCACCGAGCATGCCGGTGAGCAGCGCGTCCGCTCTGGCCACGGCCGCGTGCACGAGGTCGAGCGGCGGCTGGGGGTCGTCGCGGACGAGGTCCGCGGTCGATCGCGGCAGCACCGGCATCGGCACCCGGCCGAGCCGCAGCGCCAGTGGCGCGAACGTGGTCGAGAGCGCGAGCACCCCGCCGCCGATCACCGCCGCGGAACGGTAGCCCGCCAGATCGTCGAAGGTGGCCAGCCAGCCGCCGAGGACCCCGAGCAGGCCGACGGTGGCCGCCCCGGCGAACAGTTCCGGCGCGGCGATCACCCCGAGATGGCCGACGACGGCCGCGAGCAGCAGCGCCGCGCTCCCCAGCAGCAGATGTCCGGCGGACAGCTCGCCGATCGGGTCGTCGCCCGCCAGCAGCAGACCGCCGCCGGCGAAGGCGAACGGAAGCGCGACGGCGGCGATCACCGCGCCGGCCCCGGCGTCGCGCAACGCCCGGGCGAGCAGGACGCCCGCGGTCAGCAGCAGCGCGGAGACCGCCAGCGCCCACGCCGCCGGGGACGTCCACGGCGGACCGGCGCGTAGCACCGCGAGCAGGCCGAACGACAGCGCCATCGCGCCGACGGCCAGCCCGGTCCGCCGCGTGTGCCGCGGTCCCCAGGCCTTCCCGGTGCGACCGGAGCCGGTGGCGATCGCGTCCACGAGGTCGTCGTACTCGGGCTCCGGCCATTCGGCGCGGCGTGGTGTCAGATGGAGGATCTCGCCGTCCCGGACCCGATGCGCGCCCAGCGTCCGGTCCAGGTCGAAGGCCGTCCCGTCGGCGCGGCGCAACTGCCAGCCGCCGCCGGGGACCCCGTCGTCGGCCATCCCCTCGCCCGCCCGCGCGAGCAGGCCGGGGAGGATTTCGGCGACGGACGCGTGTTCCGGCAGCGCCATGTCGATGCGCCGGTGTGGAGTGGTGATGGTGACCCTGACCAGGCCGGCAGTCTGCATGGGGAAAGAGTCCGCCGCCGACGGCGCCGCCGGGCCGTCACGGCAGGAACCTGCCGCCGGGAAAGGACGACGGATGCGGGCTTCTTGGGCGACAATGGGGACATGGACATCGAGACCACCGGCGGACCGAGGCTGCTCGCCCAGGGCCCCGTCGCCACCGTGTACGCGGGCCGGGATCCCGTCACGGGTAACGACTTCGCGGTCAAGATGTTCCCCGGCTCCTTCGACCGCGAGACGACGTCGTGGGTCGAACGCGAGCGGAAGGCGCTGGCCGCGGTGCGGTCGACGAGGTCGATCGCGCAGATCGACGAAGTCCTGACCCATCCCGACGGCAGGTCCGGTTTCCGCCGTGAGCTGTGCCCGGGTTCCCTCGCGAATCTGCTGGATTCCGGTACCCGGCTGGGTGTTCCGGACGTTCTCGCCCTCGGCGCGGCCATCGCGTCGGCGCTCGCCGCGGCGCACGGGGCCGATGTCCTGCACGGCGGAGTGAGCCCGCACAACGTGCTGTACCGCGCGTCCGGCGAGTTCGTGCTCGCCGACTTCGGAGTGGCTCTGCGGCGGCGTTTCCCGCGCGATCCGATGTACGCGGTCGAGTACACCGCCCCGGAAACCCTGCGCGACGACACGCTTTCCCCCGCGTCCGACCTTTATGGACTCGGCGCGGTGCTCTACGCCGCGCTGACCGGCACACCGCCCTTTCCGCGGCACACCGGGCAGCAGCCCGGCGAGCGGATCCTCCAGGTGCTGCGGGAACCGGTCGCGCCGATCCGGGATCCGGCCGTCCCGAACGAACTTTCCGCGACGATCCTCCGGTTGCTGGCCAAGGAACCGGCCGACCGGCCGCGGGACGTGGCGTCGCTCGCCCGGCTCTTCACGAAGCTGCGCGTGCCCGGCGGCGAGGTCGCCGGCGCGGAATCCGCCGACGCCCCGAGCGAAGAAGACGCCGAGGTCGAGTTCGACGACTTCGCCGAGGTCCGCCGGCCCGCCGCCCCGGCCCCGCCGGTCCCCGCGGCACCGGTCCAGGTGGTGCAGGCGCCGCCGTCGGGCGGGCGCACGCTGATCCGCGAGTTCAGCGGTCCCCTCAAGACCGAACGGCGGATTCCCTGGCGGCCCGTCGCGCTGGCGAGCGCCGGAGTGCTCGTCGCCGGGATCGCCGTGGTGCCGCTTTTCCTCGGACCGGCGGAGATCGGCGGCCAGGCCGTCCCGGTCGCGGCCGCGATCCCGCCGCCGTCACCGGCTTCCGCGCCCGCGCCGGACGTCAAACTGGCGCTCGCGCCGCCGCAGGACCAGAGCGATCACGTGCACCTGACCTGGACCGCGGAAGGCGAACTGGACTTCGTCGTGATCATGGCGGGCGAGCGTCTGGAGGCGAAGCAACTCGTCGCCCACCGCCAGCGCAGCCTGGAGATCCCGGTCGACCCGGCGCGCCGGTACTGCTTCCAGCTCCGGGCGACCGACGGCCGCCACATCTACACGACCGAGCCGGTCCCGATCCGCGGTGCCCGCTGCAAGCCGTGACCCGGGTGGGTCGTGAGTGGGCGAGATGAGCGATCACGCGTGATCAGACGGCGATCATGCGTGATCAGAGACGGAACTCGCGTGATCAGACGGCGAAGTCGGTCATCGTCGTCTGATCACGCGAGTTCCGTTCCTGATCACGCGAGTCACGCCTTCGCGCGCGGCCGGTGTGACTGCTGGCGCGTGTGGGGCGAACGTGGCGATCCGCAAAGTCCGTGAAGGCCTCCTTCACTACCTTCAGGGTCGGGAAGGAGGCCTTCACTACTTGGGCCGCCGATGAGGGGCAGCCGCGGCCGAACCACCCAGGCGCGCCCAAGACGAGCCGAAGGGCGCTTTCCCCGCAGGGCATACGGGGAAAACGCCCTTCAGCCCTCTTTCCCGCCCCTCCCCTTGATCGGGACCAGGGTCCGCGGCTCGAGTGCCGCCAGCACCCGAGCCGCGAACGGTCGGGTGGCCAGCCCCCGCCGCACTTCGCCGACTTCCTGCCACGCCCGCCGGACGGCGCCGTCGCCCACCGGAACGCCGGACCACAGCGTCACGTCCAGCACCTTGGCCAGCCTGGCGACGGGCTCGCGGATCCCTTCCCCGGCGAGCGAGCCCGCCGATTCGGCGAGATCGCGCGGGGTCATCCCGATCCGGAACGGCACGCCGTGCGCGCGGAGCCGGTCGCGGATCTCGTCCCAGGCGCCGAGCACCCCTTCGGCACCGGACCGACGCCGTCGACGACGAGCGCGGACAACCTTCGCCACCGGGACCCCGAGGAGCCACAGGAGTCCGAAAAGGACGATCACGGCGGCGAGCGAGCCCCACCACCAGCCCGCGCCCATGTCGGTGTTCCGGTCCTCGGCGGTGTCCGACGGCGTGCCCGGCGGAAGCTGCGGCGGCTTGAGTTCCTGTTCGGCGGGCAGCTGTGCCCGCGCGCGGGCGACGGCTTTGCCGGACGCTGCCTGATCGCGTCCCGACTTGTTCGCCGCGGCGGTCGGGTCGAGCGCCACCCAGCCCGCCCCGGCGACCGCGACTTCGGGCCAGGCCAGGACATCGCGGTTGCGGACGACGTGCATCCCGCCGTCGGTCTCGGCCGAACCGCGGAACCCGACGACCAGCCGCGCCGGAATGCCGCTCATCCGTGCCAGGGCGACGTACGCGGCGGCGAACTGCTCGCTCGTCCCCCGCTTGCTCTCCAGCAGGAAATGCCGCAGCTGCGGCCAGCCGTGCCCGGTCGGCAGCTCGTCCGAGCCCGCCGCGAGCGCGTAGTTCGTGGAAAGGAAGCGTTCCAGCTGGAGCGCGGTCTGGAACGTCGGCCGCAGACCGCGTACGGCGTCCTTGGCCAGTTGTTCGACCTCGGGCGGCACGGCGCCGAGTCCGCCCAGCCCGCCCGGCGCCCGCGCGTCGATCTCTCCCGAGCCGAGATCGACGTCGGGTGAGGACCAGCTCAGCCGGTAGTTCCGTTCGGGCGACGGCGATTCCATCAGCAGGGTGCCCGCGGACTGGTCCACCAGCGGCGTCAACCCGTCCACACCGGTCAGTCCCTGATGACTCGGCAGCCACGGCCCGCCGAGCCCGCGCACCTTCAGTTCGGCGCTGCCGCCCGTGCCGTCGGGAGCGCCGTCGAGACCCGCGCCCAGCCGCTGGAGCCGGGAGTCGGACAGCCAGTTCGCGCCGTCGAATCCGTTCAGCACGATCAAGCGCCACTGATCGACCGGGGTGTCCCCACGGTAGCGGAACACCTCCTCGTTCGGTCGGGTGAGCCGCTGGGCGATCTCGTCCAGCGGATTGCCGAGCCTGCCCCGCGGCGGTGGCGCGGCCTGGGTGTCCTTGAGCGTCAGCGGATCGCGGCCGACCGGGTCGACACCGGCGAGCGCCACGGCACCGGCGGCGAGTGCGACCACTGTGGACAGTGCGGGCCAGACCGCCGATCCCGTCACCCGCCAGGAGAACCGCTGTCCGCCGGGTGCCCGGCTCACCGGCTTGGTGCGACGGCCCGCCCACAGCATCAGCCCGGCGGGCAGCGTGTACGCCAGCGCCGCAGCCGCCGCGGCGATGCCCGTCATCGCCTGATACGCCTGCGCGAGTCCGGCCACGGCCAGGCTCGGCACCAACGCCACGAGCGGCTTTTTCAGACGCAGCAACAGTTCCAGGCCGAGCACGACGGCGAGCAGCACCGCCAGCGGGACGAACAGCAGCTGGTCGGGAACCGGCCGCGCGGGCCAGGTGGACTGAAGCGTGAGCTGCCAGCCTTCGGTGAAGCCACGCGCCACTCCTTGCAGCGAAGCGAGAGTGGGCAGGAAGGCGAGCGTGGTCGTGGTCAGCACCGTCTCGATCAGCCCGAGGATGCCGAGCAGCGCGACGAGCAACGGCCGGTAGGGAACCAGCTTGGGGAACTTCGCGGTCAGCTCGACGCAGCCGTAGCCGACGAGGACGAC
This sequence comes from Amycolatopsis sp. NPDC089917, assembly GCF_040684635.1. NCBI lineage: Bacteria > Bacillati > Actinomycetota > Actinomycetes > Pseudonocardiales > Pseudonocardiaceae > Amycolatopsis > Amycolatopsis sp. NPDC089917. Next base: position 41,588 of record NZ_JBFBGL010000025.1, read on the forward strand.
CACGAGCACCGGGACCAGCAGCGGCCCCCAGCCGAACACCGGCGTGAACAGCAGTCCCGCGACGCCGGTCGCGCCGAGCAGCCCGGCGACCGCTATCCGGTCGGATCCCGCGCTCATGCCTTCCCCACCAAGGAGTTCCACTGTGCCGCCGCGCCGGCGGCGTCGACCGCGATGATCACACCGCCGGAGCCCGCCGACGGCCTGAGGTCACCGAGCCGGACCACGGTGTCGGGCCGCCAGCGCGCCGCGTGGCCGAGGTCGGTGTCCGGACCGGTGATCACCACCAGCACCCCGCCGGGGCGTTCGGCGGCGGCCAGGACCGAGGGCAGCAGCGGCGCGCTGTCCGATGCGTCCTGCGCGACGAGCGCGAGTTCGTCCAGCAACGTCCTCGCGGCGCGGACCCCGCTGTCGGTCAGGGTGTCCGCGCCCCCGGACGTGATCAGGCGGCAGTGCTGACCCGCCGACGCCGACGCGTAGAACAGCGAAGCCGCCACCTCGACGGCCTCCTCGAAAACGGCGGGGCTCATCGCTCCGGGCCGTGTGTCCAGCACGGCGGTGAACCGCGGCTGCGCCGGATCCGCGTACTCGCGCACCATGAGCCGTCCGGTCCGGGCGGTCGCCTTCCAGTGCAGATGCCGGACCTCGTCGCCGATCACGTACTCCCGCACCGCGCGCAGATCCGCCGAACCGCGCAACGGCGGGTCGGTGATCGGGCCTTCGTGGTGGTGGCGCGGATGCCCGGCCTGCGCCGCCCGCACCGCGTGCCGCCGCGGATGCACCCACAGCCACGCGGTGCTCCCGACGGTCTGATCGCCACGCGCGAGGTCGAACAGGTCGGGCCGGTGCACGACGAGCGGGCCGACCCGCAGTTTCCCGCGCGCCGTCGTCGGCAGCTCGTAGTGGTACGTCGCTTCCGCGCCGGGCGCGAGCGGGCGGACGCGCAGGCTGTGCGTCTCGGTCCCGATCCCGTCCCCCGCGGCGAAACCGCCGTGCCGCCGGGATCCGGCGTTGCGCACGACGAGTGTGGCCAGCGCGGGTTTCCCGCGTTCGACCCGGTCCGGCCGGACGGTCCGGCCGATCTCCACCCGCGGCCGGAACCTGGTGGTGGCCAGGGCGATCAGCACCGCGCCCGCCGCGATCCCCGCGAAGGCACGGAAGAACGTGTACCCGGCCAGCTCGCCAAGGGCGTAGAACCCGGCGGCGAAGGCGAGCACGATGACGCCGCGGCGGGTGAGCCGCACGGCCTACCTCCCCATCGCGGCCATGGGAGCGGCGGTCGCGCCCAGGAGTTCGTCGACGATGTCGGAGGTCCGCCGCTGGTTGAGTTCCGCGTCGGGGGTCAGCACGAGCCGGTGATCGAGCACCGGATGCGCGACGTCCTTGACGTCGTCCGGGGTGACGAAGTCGCGTCCGAAAGTGGCCGCGAGCCCTTGTGCCGCCCGGATCAGCGCGATGCTGCCACGCGGGCTCGCGCCGTAACGGACGTCCGGATGCGACCGGCTCGCCGCGGCCAGCCGGACCGCGTAGTTGACGATCTCCGGTGCCAGACGGGACTTCCGGACCTCGTCGATGACGGACTGGACGTCGGCGATGCTCAGCACCGGCTTCAGTTCGTCCGGCGTCACCCCGGCGCAGTCCCCCATCACCACCCGCATCTCGGATTCCAGATCCGGGTAGCCGACCGAAATGCGCATGAGGAACCGGTCCAGCTGCGCTTCGGGCAGCCGGTAGGTGCCCTCCAGCTCGATCGGGTTCTGCGTGGCGACCACGAGGAACGGCCTCGGCACGGCCTGGCCGACGGAGTCGACGGTGACCCGGCGTTCGGCCATCACCTCCAGCAGCGCGGCCTGTGTCTTCGGCGTACCCCGGTTGATCTCGTCCGCCAGCACCACGTTGGCGAAGATGCCGCCGGGGTGGAACTGGAAGCGTTCGGCGTTCTGGTGGTAGACCATCACGCCGGTGATGTCGCCGGGCAGCAGGTCGGGCGTGAACTGGATCCGGCTCCACCGGCCGCCGATGCTGGCGGCGACACAGCGCGCGATCGTCGTCTTCCCGACGCCGGGCACGTCCTCCATCAGCAGATGTCCCTCGGCGAACAGCGCCGCCATGGTGAGCCGGACGACCTCCGGTTTGCCGCGCACCACCGATTGCACGTTCTCGGCGATCTGCTCGTAGGCGACCCTGGGTGTGAGCGTCACAGCAGTTCCTTTTCCTTTCGTCGGCGCACACCGACCATCGCGATCGGGCCGAGCCAGAGCAGTGAGCCACCCGGGGCGCCGCCGCCCGCGCTGGGCACGCCGGTCCAGCTGTCCGTGCCGGTGCCGCCGGTCGTCTTGACGGTCGCGGTCACCGTGATGGCGCCGCCGTAGATCACGTTGTTGATGTTGAGGCTGGTGGCACCCGAACAGGTCTTCGAGGCCGAGAGAGCGTCACCGAACTTCGCCTGGCAGGTCGCCGGCGCGCCCTTCCCGTCGGCGTTGACGGAGACGATCAGGCCCGTCGTCCCGACCCTGACGTTGGAGATGGTGATGGTCGGCGGATCCGAACGCACCGGCACGGTGACCTTCCTGCTGCCGGTGGCCCCGGTGAGCGCGGACCCCGAACCGAACTTCGTGACCGCGCGGACCGAGACGGTCGCGGTACCGGTGATCCCGGTGAACTCCGTCGACGTCGCCGAAAGCGTGCGCTGGCCCTGGCCGGTCGCGCTCACCAGGTAGTGCACGAGCGTGCCGCCGCGGAGGTCGGGCTGGGTCCAGCTGACCGACACCTTCCCGCCGGAGGTGGCGTTCGCGGTCACGACCGGCGCGCCGGCGGGACGGTTCGCGGGTCCGGGGGTGACCGCCTTGGCGCTGGCGCTCACGCCGAGTCCCGCCGAGTTCTCCGCGACGACGCTGACCACGTACGCGGTTCCGTTGGTCAGCCCGGAGATCGTGGTCCCCCGGGACGATCCGCCGACCCGGGTGGAGCCACCGGGCCAGGTCACCCGGTAGCCGGTGATCCGCGCGCCGTTGTCCGAGGCGGGGCTCCACGAGACCTTGACGGACCCGTCGCCCGCGGTCGCGCTCACCTTCTTCGGCGCGCCGGGCGGAGTCGCCTTCGCCACCGGCGGGATCGCCTTCTGGGTGTTCGGCGGCGCCGGTTGCCCCTGCTGCGGTTTCTGCGGCGGGGCCTGCTCGCCGGACGGGTCCGGCTCGGCCGACGGCGCGCCCGCGGTCTGGCTGCTGGCCGCCTTGTCGACGTCGACGTCGACCACCGAACCGTCCTCGCCGTTGACGACCAGCACGTGCGAGCCGTCGGCGCTGTCGACGTAGATCCGGTTGTCCTCGCCCTTCGCGAGCCTCGGCGCCGTCCCCTGGCTCGGGACCTTCGCGGTGGACTTGAGCTTGCCGGTGGCGTCGTAGGTGAGCACTTCACCGCGGGTCTCGTCGACCATGGCGACGACGTTCGACGAAGAGAGCGGGCCGTTGAACCGGCTGCCCTTGGTCAGCTCGACCGAGATCGGCTTCGCGGACTGGCGGTCCTGGTCGAGACCGCTGACGTCGATGAGGTGGAGCTGGTTGCGCTCCGGGTCGGCGATGGCCAGCCGGTCACCGGCGGCGCTGTTGGCCACCTGCGCCGACGGCGAAAGCTTGATGCCGAGCGGCAGGGCCTCGCCGAGCCCGTCCGGGCCGACCCGGTGCAGGCTGTCGCCGGTCATGTCGAGCACGACCGGCCGGTCGCCGACCAGCGTGAGCCCGCCGCCGTGTCCGGGCGGGAGCTGCGCGGTGCAGGTCAGGACCGCGGCGCCCTTGGGCAGTTCGCAGAGCGATCCGTTGTCGACGCGGTGCACCCACACCGTGCCGTCGGAGGTCGCGACCGGCCGGGACAGCGGCCCCCCTGCGGGCACCGTCGCGGTCGGGTCGCCGAGCCGCACGATCTGCCCGGCGTTGCGGTAGACCAGGTAAGGCCCGCCCGCGATCTCCATCACGAACGGCGTCTCCGGCGCGGGCGGCGGGGTGGACTCCTCCACGCTCAAGGTCGCCTTGTCGAACTCCGTGATGCGGTTCCGCTCGACCACGTAACCCGAATCGTCCCCCTGCACGACCTGGCTGCCGCTCGCGGCGCCGGGCACGTCCGCCCGCGCGTCGACGCGGCTCGTCGAGCCGTCGACGTGGAACGCGGACTGGGCGGCGTCGTTGTAGACCCAGTGCCCGACCTGGACGAATTCCAGCCGTTCCGGGGTCGCCGCCTGTCCGGTCACCGCGAGGCCGACCAGCGCCAGGCAGCCCGCGACCACCAGCGCGACGGCCAGCCGTGTCCTGGCCACGACGCTGAGGCGCTTCGTGTCCCGCTCATCGGTGTTCACGCGATCAAGCTAGAGAGCCACCATGAAATTTCGATGAAACAGCCTGTCTCGGGCCTGTGTCATCGAAACCTCATGTTCGCCGGACAGGCTGGGGCGGAAAGCGAGGAGGCAGGACGATGACCGAATCCGGCGCGGCCAGGACGAGCGGGCGGTACCACGCGCCGCCCCCGCCGCTTCCCCAAGCGGTACCGGTCTCAGCGCGACCCCAAGCGCTGCCCGATCCACTCGCCTACGCCGCGCCGTCGGCCCGGGCCGCCGCGCGTGAAGCCGCGTTGCACGCGCTGAACGCGGCACGCCAGGCCGGGCAACGGCAGCAGTGGACCGGGCCGGCGCCCGTTCCCGCGCCGGCGTACGGTTCGCCGCCACCGAGTCCGGTGGTACCCGCTCCGGCGCGGCGATCCGGCCGGTTCGGCGGGATCGGGGTGCCGCAGATCATCTGCTGGCAGCTCGTCCTCGTCGCGCTCGTCCTGGTCGCGGGACGGCCTTGGCCGCTGGTGGCCGCCGTGATCACCGCCGCCGTGGCGGTTCTCGCGCTGACCGCCGTGCGGATTCGCGGGCGCTGGCTCTACGCGTGGCTCGGTTCGGCGTCGGGATACCTGCTGCGCGACCGCGACCAGGACCTCCGGAACGCGGGCGAGGCGGGCCGGGCGCTGCTGCGCCTGGTGTCGCCGGAAGCGGAAGGCACCACCGGCGAGATCGGCGACGAGACGGTGTTCATGGTCAGCCGCGCCGACGGGATCACCGCTGTGCTGCAACCGAAATCGGCCGCGCGCGAGCAGCCGATGCCATCACCGCTGACGGTGCTGCCGCCTTCGCGCGAACAAGATCTGGCCGTCGCCGCCCAAGTCATCCACCACGTCGGCGCGGACCGCTCACGGCCGCCGCGAGGCTGGGTCGCGCTGCAGGCGCTGCGCACCGTCGACGTCCATCGCGACGCCGATGTGCGGCAGGCGCTCGGGAACACGGTGCGGCGCGTACGCCGTCAGCTCCGGCGCGACGGGCTGCCGGTGCGGGCGCTCGCCGAGAACGAGGTCCTCGGCACGCTCGCCTCGCTGGCGCACGTCACGGCGGGGCGGGTGCGCATCCGGGAGGACTGGCGGTTCTGGCACAGCGGTGCGATCTGCCAGGCGACTTTCCGGCTCGACGGCTGGGACGCGCTGTCCCCGGCGCTCGCGGCGGACCTTCCACGCCGTCTGCTCGCCGCCGCTCCCCGGGCCGCCGTGACGCTCGCCGTGACCGCGCGCCGGGGCGCCACCGAGACCGAACCCCGGGTCAGCGCGGCGATCCGGGTCGCCGCCGCGGGACCGCAAGCCGTGGAACACGCGGTGCGGGACCTGGAATTGGCCGCCCGCCGGGGCGGGCTCGTGCTGGACCGGCTCGACGGCAGGCACGCCAAGGGAGTGGCCGCCACGCTGCCGATCGGGGTCAGTTGAGCACGACGATCCCGATGTTCAGCGCGGTCGCGAACAGCGTCCAGGCGAGATACGGCAGCAGCAACGCGGCCGCGACCCGGGACGAGCGGCGGAAGTACAGCGCGGTGACGACGACGGCGACGTCGAGCAGGACGATGTCGACCAGGGCGAGGCCGTACGCGCCGGCCGCGAAGAACAGCGGCGTCCAAGCGGCGTTCAGGACCAGTTGCGCCGCGTACCAGGCCAGGGCCCGGCGTTCGCCGCCGGACTTCCAGTAAAGCCAGCCGGAGAAGGCGATCCCGATGTACAGCACCGTCCACACCGGACCGAACAGCCAGGCGGGCGGCGCGAACGGCGGAAGTTCGAGTCCACTGTAGACGGATCGGGCGTCGGCCGCGGCGAGCCCGCCCACGATCGCGGCCACCGCGACCGCGGCCAGGAACGGGAGGAACGCGAGCGGGGCGCGGAGCCGTCCTGGGATCGTGGTCATCCTCCGAGGGTACGGCCGTGAACACGCTCCCGCAGGGCCGAGTGCGGCGCACGCCTCGAATACGTACACCGTTCGAGTGGCATGACGCGCGAGTGCAACATCCGCCACGATCTCCACCCGGTAGAGAGCTCGCCATAGGCCCGATCCGCGCCGATCAGTAGTCGAAATCACACGGAGCTTCGCTGTTAGGGCGGTACCGCGGCGGGCCTCGGGTGACCAGACTCGGTGCAGGGGGTGGGGCTCGGAATGGAATCAGGCGACAGACGTGAGAACAGAGTGACCGGAGACGTCTCCGGAACCTCGGTACAGGTCGGCGCCGTTCACGGCGACATCTTCCTTCATCAAGGGGCGAAACCGGTCGTCCCGCGTCAACTGCTCCCGGTGTCCGCGTCGTTCACCGACCGGGAGCAGGAACTGGCCGCGTTGAACCGGTTGCTCGACGACCATCAAGGGCAAGGACCGGCGCTGGCGGTCATCACCGGATCCGGCGGAATGGGGAAGACCGCGCTCGCGTCACGCTGGATCACGAATCACGTGGACCGTTTTCCCGATGGCCAGCTCTATGTGAATCTGGGCGCCTTCAGCGCCGATGGGCCGACCACTCCGGACGACGTGCTCGGCGGTTTTCTCCGCGCGCTCGGAGTGCCCGCCGAGCAGGTGCCCGCCGAACTCGCGGAGCAGGCGGCCATGTACCGGTCGGTGACCGCCGGGAAGAGGTTCGCCGTCCTCGCCGACGACGCCGACTCGGCCGCGCAGGTACGGCCGCTGCTGCCCGCGTCTCCGGACAGCGTCGTCGTCGTGACCAGCCGGTGGCGGCTCGGCGCCCTCGCCATGGACGGCGCGCGAGTCCTCGTCGTCGCACCGCTCGACGAAGCCGCCGGACTGAGGCTGCTCGAACGCACCGTCGGCACGCAGCGGGTCACCACCGAACCGGAACGCGCCCGGGAGCTCGTCGCGCTCTGCGGCGGTATGCCGATCGCCCTGTGCGTGGCGGCCGCGCGGCTGTCGACGCGGCCCCAATGGCCGATCTCCCGCCTGGTCGGCGTGCTCTCCGACGAAAAACGCCGGTTGTCCGCCCTCCGTATCGCCGACGAGGCGATCGTGCAGGCGAGTTTCGACCTCTCCTTCGGAGGACTGGACGCCGAGACCGCACGGGTCTACCGGCTGCTCGGCCTCCACCCCGGCCGCGAATTCGGCGTCGGCCTCGCCTCGGCCGCGATCGACCGCCCCGCGATCGCGACCGAGGACGCCCTGGATTCCCTGGTCGTCTCGAGTCTGCTGACCGACGTCGGACCCGATCGATTCCAGTTCCATGACCTGACCAGGGTGCACGCGCGTCAGCAGGCGGCCGAACAGGAGGACGGGTCGACCCGGTCCAGCGCGCTGCGGAGAATGCTGAACTGGTATCTCGACAACGTCGCCGTGGCGGACCTCGTCATAATCCCGCATCGTCATCGGCTCAGCCCGCGCCATGAACACGCCCGGAAGCTGCCGTCGCAGTTCTCCGGCGCCCGGGACGCCTTGGATTGGGTGGAACAGGAACTCGCGAACGTCGTCGCGACCATGCACGCGGCCGTCGACGAAGGCTGGTGGAAGGAAGTCTGGCAGTTCTGCGAGGGCCTCTGGGGTTTCTTCCTTTATCGCAAGCATTTCCCTCAGTGGGAGAAGACGCACAAATGGGCCGTGGACGCCGCCCGGCACTGCGAAGATCCCGCCGCGGAAGCGCGTATGCACATCCAACTGGGCTACGCCTATCTCAACACCGCGAAATTCGAAGACGCGCGGACACAGTTCACGGCCGCGTTGAAGGCCTCGCGAACCGTCGAGGACATCGACGGCGAGGCGACCGCGTGGGAACACCTGGGCGTCGCCGCGCAGAGCACCGGAGATCACCGGCACGCGCTGGAGTGCTTCACCCGCGCCCTGCGGCTCGCGGAGCGATCGGGACAGCATCGCGGAGTGGTCCTGCATCTACGCCGTATCGGTGAAGCCAGTGCGGCTTTGGGCAGGCCCCAGGAGGCGATCGGTCATCTGGAGCGCTCGGCCGCCGAAGCGCTGGCGATCGGTGACGACGTGCTCCACGCACGAGCCCTGACCCGGCTCGGCAACGCCCATCTCACCCTGGGGCACGTCGGCGAAGCCTCTCGGTTGCTGGAAGCGGCGGCGGCGACGTTGCGTGATTCCGGCGCGGATCCCTACTACGCCGAAGCCCTCGAAAGCCTCGCTGAAAGCAAGCTGCGTGAGGGTGACGCTCACGCAGCCCGCACCCATCTCCGGCGGGCGCTGGAGATCTACCGCAGATCGAGAGATCTCAAGGCGCGCCGGGTGGAGACGCGGATCGCCGCGATCGCGGACGAAACCGAACCCTCTTCCGAACCGCCTCCCGGGTAGCGGGGCCAGCCGGTGATCCCGGGTCCGGTCGCTCCCCGGATCGGATCGGGGGCAGGGACCCGCCGGTGATCCCGGAACCGGATCAAGCCGCCGGCGATGACCACCAGGGCCCCGGGCAACGCGGTCAGGAGATCGCCCGCGTGCCGCCACGCGTCGTCCGGTGCCGTGGAACAGACGACCAGATCCGCTCGGCGCAGCCAAGCCTCGGGCGTCCGGCCCGCCCACGCCACCAGCACGTGGTCCGGCAGCCCGCACTCGTCCGTCCACCGCACCTCGACCACGGCGCCGCACACCCGTGCCCTCATGTCCCTGATTCCCGGGTGAGCAACGGTACCGGCGCGACGCACACCGGACGGTCCGGCTCGGGCATCCCGAGTATCCGGTAGATCTCCTCGCGCAGCCGTACGGCGGCCTCCCCCGGCATCGAGGTGATCCGTTTCCCGATGGCCGAAAGGCGATGCCGCGATCCCGCGGCGACGAGTGCGTCCACCTGGCTTCGCAGGCACAGCGCCGGGTCGAGAACGGGAGCGGCCTTCCAGAGCCGGTCGGCGAGGCTGCCCTTCCGGACGTCGAGCACGGAGCCGGGATTGAGCAGAACCGGTTTCCCCAGCCCCGCCGCGTACTGCGTCACCGAGCCGTGGTCACCGATCACGCAGTCCGACGCGACGAGTGCCGCCCGCCAGCCCTCGTCGGGCGGCAGGAGCCGGATCCCGGCGTCGAGCGCCTCCGCGAGCCACGCGCGAACCTGGCGGGTTCCGTGGGCCGACCACGTCAACGGGTGCAGGGCGGCCATCACCCGGTACCCGGGACCGCGCAGTGCCGTGGCCAGCCGGGTGACCAGGTCCAGGTTCCCGCCGAACAGGGAATGCGGTGACCACGTCGAGCTGATCACCACCAGTTTCTGGTGGGCTTCGACACCGGCCGCGTCCCGGTACCGCAGCCGCAGCGGCATACTGGCCCGCATCCGGTCGAAACAGACGTCACCGGCGACGACGACCCGTGAAGCCGCCTCGGGAAAGGCCCGGCACATCCGCCGGGCGTCGTCCTCGTGGGCGAACACCATCGTTTCCGGGACCACCCGGCCGTCGCGGACGAGCAAATCCCGGGGGTGTCCGCGGAGCTCCGTCGTCTGAGGGCTCACCCGCGACCGGATTCCCCCGGTGCCGTGGGGAAGCACCATCACCGGCGCCTCCAGTTCGTCAATGCCCACATGGCTGGACGCGAGGGCCAGGTCGAAGCTCATCCGCCGCGCCTGGTGCCACGGCAGGACGAGGCAGCCCGACCGGCGCAGGTACTCGTCGACACCGGGCCAGGCGTCGGGGCCGTCGGGGATGGAAAAGGCGATCTGCACCCGGCTGTCCGCCTCCAAGAGAGGCAACACGTCCGTCAAGCGGGTACCGGCCGTCAGATGCGGCACCACCGCGAGCACCCGGCGGCAACCCGTCCGGGTCAACCATCGCTCGGCCGTCCGGCTTCCCGGCACGCGCGCCCAAGAGGTCCCGGTCATCACCGCTCCCGTCCCGCGATCGACGAAATCCGCAGTCGCTCCGCCATTACCGCCTCCACTCGTTTCAGTGATTCATCGTCACTACGGAAAAGAGTGGCGGCCTGATCGTTCAACTCCCTGTTCCGGGAATAACACGGCCCTTTCACGACATGCCAGAGACAGGACAGATGCCTGTCAGTCACCTCGCTGACCTGGCCAGATCCGGATCCACCTGCGAAACTCGATCGCGGGAGCGCGGGTCACTTCGGTGACACCTTGGGAGGGGAGGCCCCGTGGAGCAGCTCATTTCACTCGGATTTCTCGGCCAGACAATCGTACGGATGCACGGTCATTTGACCGTGCAATGGGGACGAGCGCAAGAACACGCCGTGCTCGCCGTCCTGCTCGCACAGGCAGGACGGCACATTCCCATCCAGACGCTCGTCAGGCAAGCCTGGCCGGACCACCGGAGACCACAAAACCCTGGTGCGACACTGCATACTTACGCCAACCGGGTTCGCATGACCCTTCAGGAGAGCGACGCGAACGCGAGACTCGACAACACCGGCGGCGGTTACCGGCTCACTGTCGACCGTAAGTCGATCGACTACTTCCGGCTCAGCGAACTGATCACTTCCGCGCACCAGGCGGCCCGCGAACACGACCATGAACGAATACGCTCGCTTCTCGAAGACGCGCTTCCTCTCTGGCGCGACATTCCCCTCGTCGAGGTGCACACGGAATGGGCGGAGAACTGGCGCAATTCCGTCGTCGCCGATGAATGGATACCCGCCAACGGCCTGCTGATCGACGCGTACATCGGACTGGAGAAGTTCGACCCCGCGCTTCGCAGGCTCAACGATCTCCAACGTGAACACGGTTTCATCGTCAGCCTCGCGCGACGACGGCTGACCTTGCTGCACAAACTCCGGCGGCACAACGACGCCACCGAATATTACTTCTTGGCGCGCCGGAAACTTCTCGCCGACGGTGACGAAAGAGGAGCCGAAGAGCTGCGCCGTTTCCAGGATTCCTTCCCGGATCCCGAGCCGCCCGCCGCCTGGCTTCCCGCGCCACACCGCGAGCCGAACGTTCCACTCCTGCTGCGCCGCTTGCCCCGCGACATCACCGATTTCACCGGCAGGGAAGCGATCCTGGCGTCGCTCGACCAGCTCACCGGAGTACACGAAGGGCCGCCACATCCCGCGGTGGTCGCCCTCGTGGGCGCGGCCGGGGTCGGGAAGACGGCCACCGCGGTGCGATGGACCCACCGCACCAGCGCGCGGCATACCCTGGGCACCTTCTTCATCGACCTCCACGGGGACGGCGCGGCGCCGCGCGTGGAAGTGCCGGAAGTGATCGACACTCTCCTCGACGCGCTGGGCTATCCGGTCAAGTCCATCACCGGACCGGCGGGACGGGAGACCAAACTGCGTTCCCTGCTCGCCGAACACCCGATGTTGATCATCCTGGACAACGCGGCCGACAGCGCGCACGTCCGCCCCTTGCTCACCGCCCTGGCCGAATGCGTGGTCGTGATCACCTCACGCCGCCGTCTCACCGCGCTTTCGGTCCGCCACGGCGTCCGGAATCTCACCCTCACCACCTTGCCGGCGCCCGACTCGACCGAGTTCCTGGTGCGGCGCATCGGCGCCCGGACGGCGCGGGAACCGGAGGCCGTGGCGCAACTCGCGGACATCGGGGACGGGCTCCCGCTCGCGCTCACCCTCATCGCCGAACGCGCCGCCATCCAGGCCGGGACCACTCTGACGACCCTCGTCGGCCAGCTGCGCGATCCCGACACGCTGCTGCACATCGGCGACGACGGCGACAGTGCGGACGCGAGCCTCGACTCGGCCTTTTCCTTGGTGTACCGGGCGCTACCGTCGGCAGGCGCCCGCGTCTTCCGGCTGCTGGGCATCCACCCCGGAACCGAGATCGGCATCGAGACGCTGAGCGCGATGGCCGCCACCACCCGCCGGGAAACCCAGCGGGCCCTGGACTCGCTGGTTTCGGCTCACCTCGTCTTCCAGCCCGCCGACCTCGACCGCTACCGAACGCACGACCTCCTGCACCGGTACGCGGCCATCCTCGTCCGGGACGACCACGAATTCGCCGCGGCCCGGCGGCGCTTGCTGTCCTACTACCTGCACAGCGCGGACGCGGCGCGGCGGACCGCGTTCCCGCATCGTCAGGCGCCGCCGATGCCGCCCCTCGAACCGGGCTGCGTTCCCCACCGCTTCGACGACGTCTCCGAAGCCCTGCGCTGGAGCCTCCTGGAGCGGTCCAATCTCGTGTCCGTGGTGCACCACGCCGCCAAGGAAGGCCTGCACGGCTACGCCTGGCGGCTGCCGCATTGCCTGATCGACACGCTGAAGCGCTACGGGTTGTACGAAGACGGCATCAGCACGATGACCACCGCGATTTCCTCCGCCGTCGCGGATCACGACGTCCAGGCGGAGGCGTCGTCCTTGAACGATCTCGGGGAGATCCACCTGATCACCGGCGCTTACGACCTCGCGGACCGATATTTCGGCCGAGCGCTCGAATTGTCCCGGCAGCTCGGGATCGCGGTGGGTGAAGTGACCGTCATGCTGAACCTGGCACGCCGTCATCAGTACTCCGGGCGGCTGCGCGAGGCGGTTTCCACCTTCCGGGAATGCCTGCGGCTCGCGGAATCCATCGGCGACAGGGAAAGGCACGCCGTGGCCGCCCATCGACTGGGCGACGCGCTCGTGGAGCTCGACCTCCATCACCAGGCGCTACCCCACTATCGGCTCGCGCTCGACCTGCGCCGGGAGGCGAACGACGTGGCGGGCACGGTGACGACCCACACGGCACTGGTCGACCTGTACACCACGCTCGGGCACCTGGACGCCGCGGATTCGCATCAGCGCTCAGCCCACGAACTCCTGGACCAGGTCGGGTTGACGACCGCGACCCGGCTCTACACCGTGACGGCCGAACTCGCGCACGCCCGGAGACAAGACGGCGACGCGATGCGGCACGCCCAGCACGCCCTTGAACTGGCCGAACGCGCGAACCATGTCAACGGACGGGCCAGGGCTTATGCCGCGCTGGGACGGATTCTGGCCGATCGCGGGAATCGCGAAGACGCCCGATGGGTGTGGCGGCAGGCGGCCGGGCTCTACCGGGACACCGGCCGGGAACGGAAGGCCGTGAAACTCGACAGCCTCGTCGCCGAGATCGACGGTCCGGATCCGGTCGTCCCGTCGGCGAGGTCGGGCGACGAGGACACCGTGGCACTGCCGGCGCCTCCTCGCCCGAACGGGAGACTTTTTCCCCGAAAGGATGATCACTTGCGGTCGTAGCAAGGCTTCTGTAACCCGTTCTCCACCAAAGGTGCATGTCGAACGAGTGTTACCCGAATGGTCGAACAACTCTGCGTACGTCCACGGTGTTGCGGTTGCGGGCGGTTACTGCCTAACATGCCGCGTCGGGCAATAAACGCCCGGCATTTTCACTTTCCCGAGGAGTACGTTGTCCATCCCTGCGATTCTCGCTGCGCTCCCTGACATCCCTACGCTTTTCGCGGTCGTCGCGACCTGGTGGAACTGCTGACAAACGACGGGTGCCCGGACCTCGGTCCGGGCACCCGCAAGCCCTCGGATCCCGGTACTGTGAGGACGACCGTGCCCGACCGGAACCGACGGGGAGCGCTCCGATGCCTGAACCGGTCCTCATTTCCCTCGCCGCCGCCCTCGCGGCCCGTTCGGTGGTCGGTCTGTACAAGCTGGTGAAGGACAAGTTCTCCGACGACCCGGAAGCCACGGCGGTCCTCGAAGCCGCCGAAGGCGCCGCGGAGGATTCCACCGAGGTCCGGGAACTGGCGGCTCGGCTGTCCGCGACCGAGACCGAAGATCCCGAGTTCGCGCAACGGCTTCGGCGTGAATGGGAACAGGTGAGCGGCAACCGGGCCGAGACCGGCGGCGTGGTGAACACGGTCTCCGGCACGGTGTCGGGGAAGGTCGTCCAAGCCCGTGACGTCCACGGGAACATCTCGTTCTGATCCACTTGGCGCGAAATCTCGTCGCGTTCCCCTGGGGGCGTCACTAAGATCGTCCGCGCGATGAACGACGAGATCTTCCTTGCCCACGTGGCCGGTAACCTGGCCGCGCTGCCCGCCGTGCACGCCGTCACCCTCGGCGGATCACGCGCCCAGAACACCCACGGTCCCGGCAGCGACTGGGATTTCGCCGTCTACTACCGCGGCGGCTTCGATCCCGCGGATCTGCGCGCGGTCGGCTGGGTCGGCGAGGTCTCCGAGCTCGGCGCCTGGGGCGGCGGCGTGTTCAACGGCGGGGCGTGGCTCACGATCGACGGCAAGCCGGTCGACGTCCACTACCGCGACCTCGACGCCGTCGAACACCAGCTCGCCGAGGCTCGGCGAGGCCGGTTCCACTGGGAGCCGTTGATGTTCCACCTCGCGGGCGTCCCGAGCTATCTGCCGGTCGCCGAGCTCGCCGTCAACCGGGTGCTGCGCGGTGACCTGCCGCGGCCGGAGTACCCGGAAGCGTTGCGGGAGACGGCTCCGCCGATGTGGCGGGGTCGCGCGGAGCTGACTCTGCGCTACACGCGTGGCGCCTTCGTCCCGCGCGGGCAGGCGACGGAGGTCGCGGGCGCGCTGGCCACCGCCGCGATGGAGACCGCGCACGCGGTCCTGGCCGCCCGCGGCGAGTGGGTCACCAACGAGAAACAGCTCCTGCGGCGGGCAGGGCTGCGCGAAGTCGACGCGATCGTCGCCGGTCTGCGGGCGGATCCCGGCGTCCTCGCCGGAGCCGTCGACGAGGCGGAGGCGCTGTTCCAGGCGGCGGATTCCGCCACTAAGTAGCCAACATCGCCCGATGGGATGGTCCGATTTGGCCGACCGGGCACTCCGGGTTCTAGTTGTCGCCATGTCCACGACCGATGTCTCCGCCCTCGCGCGGACCACACTGGCTGCGCACCAGTCGCTGTACCTCGCCACCGCCGGCGAATCCGGCCCCTGGGTGAACGGCGTCTTCTTCGCCGAGTCCGACCTGTTCACCCTTGTCCTCGTGCTGGAGGAACGGGGCCGCACCCTCGCCGCGCTGCGGCGCAACCCGGTGGCCTCGGTCATCGTCTCCACCGGCTCGCCCGCCGACCCGTTCCTCCAGGCGATGGTCCGCGCCGAGATCCTGGACGGAGAGCGGGCCCAGACCGCCCGCGACCTGCTCGTGGCGAAGGTGCCGTACGTGGCGCCGTTCCTGGACACCCCGATCGCGACCGTCCAGCTGACCGTGGAGTCCTGGCGCGTCACCGACATCCCCAACGGACTGCTGCCCGGCAAGGAGCTGGCGGCCGTCTGACCCGTTGTGGCGCGGGTCACGGAATGACGGGCGATCTTCAGCGCTACAGAGAGATGAGACCCGTTCCGTACCTCAGGGAGTGACATGTCCGCTACCGCCACGCCGGAAGAGACCACGCTGGCCGTCCCCGCGCTGGACGACTTCGACTTCCCGCTCACCGACGGCGCCGCCTGCCGCATCGACGACCCGGACTGCGAAGCCTGCCAGTGAGCGGGTCGTGAGACGGTGATCCGGCACGGACCCGGATCACCGTCTCACCGCCTCAGTCCGTACCGCGGCCGGTCTCGCGCTGGAGCTGGTCGATCTTCTCCGACGCTTCCGCCTTGGTCAGCTCTCCGGGCGGCTCTTCACCCGCCTCCTGCGCGAGTGTCCGCAGATACGACCGTTGCGGTCCGGTCATCGGCTCGTCGCCGGTGGTCCATTCCTCCGGGTCCTTCTCGGGGTTGGGCTGGGGGCTGTCCACCACGACGTGTTCCTTTCCGTCAGTTCACTCGCCTGTCGGCCGCCACCATCGGCGGGACCGGCGAACGGCTCCTGATACCCCCTCCGTGGCGTGCTCACACCACCCGTCGGTGTGAGCGGGGCCGCTCCGGGTACCCGGTGGCCATGCGACCCGGACGCCACAGTCGCCACATCGGACTGCTCTACCCCACGCGAGACTGCGGCGAGGACGACTTCCTCGCGCTGGCGGCACGACTCGACCCTGGTCTCGTCGTGGACTTCGCCTACGTCCCATGGGGCGAGGAGATCGGCAGGCTCGACGATCTCGACCAAGCCGGAAAACACGAAGCCGTCCGGGAACTCGGGGAACCGGACCGGCTCTCGGCCGCCGCGCGGTTCGCGACGCGGCCGGACGTCGTCAGCTGGGCCTGCTCCAGTTGCAGCTTCACCCACGGACTCGAAGGCGCGCGTGAACAAGCACGCGTGCTCGGCGACCGGCTCGGCGTGCCCGCGAGCAGTACCTCCTTGGCTTTCCTCACCGCGCTCGCCCACCTGGACGTCGGCAAGGTCGCGCTCGCTTCGGTCTATCACCCCGACACGACAGCGAGCTTCGCCGATTTTCTCGCCGAGGCCGGCGTCACCACGGTTCATTCGGTTTCGGCCGACGCCCCCTCGGACCGCGCTCTCGCCGCCTGGGACGGCCGGCGCGTCACCGGACTCGCGACCGCGGCCGACCACCCCGACGCCGAAGCGCTGCTGATCCCGGAAACCGCCCTGCACACGACGCCGCTGCTCGAAGATCTCGAAACCGCCGTCGGCAAACCCGTCCTGACGGCCACGGCGGTCACCCTCTGGGAAGCCTCACGAGCACTGGGCGGGCCACCGCGCCTGCCCCGGCTGGGCGAACTGTTCGCTAAGCGTTGAGCCTGCCCCGCAGGTCCTGGAGGATCTTCGTGAGCAGGCGGGACACGTGCATCTGCGAAATCTCCAGGCGCGCGGCGATCTGCGACTGCGTCAGGCCGTCGAAGAACCGCATCACGATGATCGCCCGATCCCGTTCCGACAGCCCCTTGAGCAGCGGGACCACGGTGTGCCGGTCCTCGATGAGCTCGAACCGGGAATCCAGTTCCCCCACCACGTCGGACAAGGGAAGCGTGCCCTCGGTCTCGTTGACCGGTTTGTCCAGGGACGACGTCTGGTAGCTGTTCGCGGCGAGCAGGCCTTCACGGACGGTGTCGACGTCCAGGTCCAGATGATCGGCGAGTTCGGTGGGGGTCGGCGCGCGGCCGAGGACCTGGGTCAGTTCCGTGGTCCCCCGGGAGAGCCGGGTGCGCAGCTCCTGCATCCCGCGCGGGACGTGCACCGCCCAGCCGGTGTCGCGGAAGAAGCGCCGGACCTCGCCCATCACGGTCGGCACCGCGTAAGCCAGGAATTCGCCGCCCTGCGCGGGATCGAAGCGGTCCACGGCCTTCAGCAGCCCGATCCGGGCGACCTGGATCAGGTCCTCCCTCGGCTGGCCGCGGCCGCTGAACCGGACGGCGATGTGTTCCGCGATCGGCAGAAGCTCGAGAACCAGCTGTTCACGCAGCCGGGCGTGCTCCGGATGGCCGACAGGCAAGGCGGCCATTTCCTCGAACAGGGGACGGCAGTGCGAGTAGTCGTCACTCCGTCGCTTTTCCCTCAGGGACAGCGCGTTCATCGAAGCTGTATCCCGTCCCTCCGCCTGGGTGGCCCTGCTCCCGTTGTCTGTTCCGGCAATACCCGGGGGCGGGGCCGGGCAAACATCGAAAGCGGATGAACCCGGTTATCCTCGCCGCATGGCCTGCCGCATCACCGAACTCATCCTCGACTGCGCCGACCCGGTCCGGATGGCCGCGTTCTGGTGCGAAGTGCTCGGCTACGTCGAAATCGGCAAAGACGGCGAAGACATCGAGATCGGCCCGCCCGGCACCGGGTTCGGCGGACCGCAGCCGACCCTGATCCTGAGCCGCAGCGACGACCCGAAGCCCGGCAAACTCCCCCTGCACCTCGACGTGAACCCCACCGATCGCGAGCAGGACGCGGAGCTGGAGCGGCTGCTCGCCGCCGGCGCGCGCCCCGCCGACGTCGGCCAGACCGGGGAGGAGTCGTGGCACGTCCTCGCCGACCCCGAGGGGAACGTGTTCTGCCTGCTGCGCAAGCGCGTCGATCCCTGATTCCGCACGGATTAGGGGAAGACGGCCCGGGGTATTCGCTGACGAACACTTGAACCCTACTGAAGTGGTCACTGATGGCGGACGAACGACTCTGGCGGCGCGACAAGGCCGAATTCGGCACGGGCGGTGACGTGCCGACGGGCCCGCTGTCCGAGCAGTTCGTCGAGCTCACCCGCCTGCTGCTGGCCGCGTCGACCCCGGCCCAGGTGCTCGAACAGGTCATCGACGCCGCGTATCGGGTGGTCCCGGGCGCGGATCTGGTGTCGGTGACCCTCCGGTCCCCGGACGGGACCTTCCACACCCCCGTGTCGACCGGCGAAGCCGCGTTGGAGCTCGACGAGGTGCAGTACAGCGCCGGGACCGGGCCGTGCGTCGACGCCGCCGACAGCGGCAGCCCCGGTCACGTCCGCAGCGACGATCTGGCCGTGGAGAAGCGGTGGCCGGACTTCTCCCGCGCCGCCGTCCGGCACGGCTTCACCGCGATCCTTTCCACCGTCCTGGTGCCCGACGCGAAGCCGCCGAAACTGCCCGGCGCGCTGAACATCTACAGCCATCGCCCCGACGCCTTCGACGTCCTCGCCCAGGACACCGCGCTGCTGCTGGCCACGCACGGTTCGCTCGCCCTGGCGAGCACCGGCGCCGTCAGCCGGGCGGATCTGGAGGCGAACCATCTCCGTCGGGCCGTCGAATCGCGCGACGTCATCGGGCAGGCGAAAGGGATCCTCATGCAACGGCGCGGCCTGACCGCCGACGAGGCCTTCGACCTGCTGCGCCGTACCTCCCAGGACCTCAACGTCAAACTCGCCGAGCTCGCCAAGACCCTCGCCGACCGGCACACCGAACTCGACGTCCCCTGAGCGCGTGACGGCCCCGTCGAAACGCGAGGGTCAGGCCAGGTCGAACCGGTCGAGTTCCATGACCTTCGTCCAGGCCGCGGCGAAGTCGGCGGCGAACCGCTCGCGCGCGCTCTGGCCCGCGTAGACCTCGGAAAGCGCCCGCAGCTGGGAGTTGGAGCCGAAGACGAGGTCGACCGCGGTGGCGGTCCACTTCACCTTGTCCGTCGCCACGTCGCGGATCTCGTACACGTTCTCCTCGGACTCCGACACCTTCCATCGCGTGCCGGGCGCGAGGAGGTGGGTGAAGAAGTCGTTGGTGAGCACGCCGGGCCGGTCGGTGAGGACGTCGTGCCGGGTGCCGCCGTGGTTGATCCCGAGGGAGCGCAGGCCACCGGCGAGGACGAGCTGGTTGGGCCACCAGTCCTTGTTGGGGCGCGGCCTGCCGCCCGATTTCGGGGTGGGCGCGTCGATCGCCGGGTTCTCGCTCTCGCTTCCGTGCGCTGTCACGGAGTCCGGGGCCACCGGGCAGCCCTTCTCCGGTGTGTCACTCATTTTCTTCCTTCCGGGCAGGCGAAATCATCGCTGAACGGGTTCGGCCACGCAGCCGGGGCAGACACCCCAGTAGACGACCTCCGCCTCGTCGATCGCGAATCCGTGATCGGCGGAGGCGGTGAGACAGGGGGTGTGGCCGACGGCGCAGTCGACGTCCGCGATCGCGCCGCAGGAACGGCACACGACATGGTGATGGTTGTCCCCCACCCGGGTCTCGTAGCGGGCGAGCGCGCCGGCGGGCTGGATGCGCCGGATCAGACCGGTTTCGGTGAGCGCCTTCAGGACGTCGTAGACCGCCTGGTGCGAGACCGTGGGGAGGTCGGCACGCACCAGCGTTATCACCGTTTCGGTGTCGACGTGCGGATGATCGCGCAGCACCGCGAGCACGGCCAGCCGAGGCCGCGTCACGCGCAACGAAACCGCCCGCAGCCGAGCCTCGAAGTCGGACATCACCGAAAACGATAGGAGCGTGTCTGGACTCGGTCAAATCACAGCAGGCGCGAATCCCGCGGCCGGGTCCGCCTGTTTGAAAAGGATCAACTTCGGGTAATTCAACCGGTGGGGCACGACTTCGCGCGGGGTGGATTCATGACGAACACCGGAAACGGCGGGTCGCCGCGCCGAGTCGGGACGGCCGACGTCGAGTGCCTCGAAAACGCCGTCGACGTGCTGCGCGCCTTGGACTACCGACAAGGCGGCGCCTTCAGCCGGGACGCGGTGCACGTCGTGAAAACGGTCAGTCTCCTGCTCCATTGGGGCGCCGTCCCGGGTATGCTCCGCGCCCGGTTGCTGACCGTGCTCGCCGATCTGCACAATCTGCTCGGCTGGACCGAATTCGACATCGGCCGCCGGATACCGGCGCGAATCCGGTTCGACCGCGCGCTCGATCTCGCCGCCGAAGCCGGGAACGACAATCTCGTGGCCAATATCTGCTACCGCCTCGCGCGGCTGGCTTTGCACCATCACGACGTCGAAGGCGGCCTGAGCCATCTCCGCCGCGGACAGGCCGCCGCCCACCGGTCCGGTTCCCGGCGGGCGCAGGCGATCCTGACGGTCAACGAAGCGTGGGCGCTCGCCATGGCCGGTGACGAAGGCGCCGCCCTCGCGAGCCTCGCGCGGGCGGAAAGCCAGTTCGAAGGAGCCGACACCTGGACGGCCGCGCGCCCCTGGGAAGCCTTCTTCGGCACCACGGACATGGCCGCGATGCGCGGCACCGTCCTGACCGAACTGGCCCGGACGGTCGCCTCCCGGCACAGCGGCGAGGCGATCTCCCGGCTCCGCGACGCCACCGACGGCTACGGCGCGGAAATGTCCCGCAGCCTGGCGCTCACCCTCATCATGCTCGCGCAGAACCACGCGCTCCAAGGCGATTTCGACGAGGCCGTCCGCACCGGGACCGAGGCCGTGGACCTGGCGCGCGGCCTCGGTTCCAGCCGGACGAAGGACCGGCTCGCCCCGCTGGCGGGGCTGCTGCGCGGACACGCGACCGATTCCGGGTCGCGCGACCTGCTCGACCGGATCGACTGCTATCGCGCCGCACCGGTCGCGGATCCCGCGAACCGCCGTCCGAGCAGTACGGCGGTCGCCGCGAAACCGAGGCACAGACCGGCCCAAACACCCCACCCGCCCCAAGAGAACACATAAGCGCACAGCACCATGGCGGGCACCCCGACCGCCCAGTACCCGACGAGCGTGCAGCGGAGCCCGGAGACGGTGTCGCCGAGCCCGCGCAGCAAGCCGACGAGGATGTTCTGGGTCCCCTTGCTGTACTGCTGCGCGACGGCGAACAGCAACAGGGTCGACGCGGTCCCGAGCACCACGGCGTCGGTCTCGTCGTGCAGGAACGGCCACACCAGGAACCCGGGCACCACCAGGTAGCCCAGGCTCACCACCGCCATGAACGACCACGAAAGCGTGAACGCCTGCCGGGCGATCACCGGGGCCTGACGCCGTTCGCCGTGGGCGACCGCGCGACTGACCAAAATGGACGATCCCTGCGACAGCCCGATGTTGACCTGGTAGACGATGTAGGCGAGCTGGTTCGCGACGTTCGACGCGGCGAGCATCGCCGGGCCGAAGGCGCCCATCAGCATCGTCGCGATCGACGTGATCGCGGCCTCCGACCCGTAGGTGAAACAGATCGGCGTCCCGTGACGGACGACGCGCCGCACCACCGCGGGATCCGCGCGCCAGAGCGCGAGCGACACCATGGGCCGGAGCAGCGGGTCCCGGCGGACGGCCGAGGCGAACACGGCGAGGGTGAAGAACTGGACCAGCGTCGTCGCCAGGCCGATCCCGGTGACGCCGAGTTCGGGCAGGCCCGCCCAGCCGTGGATGAAGGCCGCGTCGAGCGCGGCGTTGACCGCGATCGACACGAGGGTCACCGCGAGCAGCGACCCCGGGCGCCGCAGCCCCACGGCGAACTGCCGCAGCACGTTCAGCCACACCATCGGGAACAGCCCGCCCGCCAGCGCGAACATCATCGCCCTGGCGAGCGAGACGATCTCCGGTTTCTGGCCCAGCACCGGCAACGCCATCGCGAGTCCACAAAGGATGACCGCGCCGATCGCCGCGGTCAGGGTCGCGACGAGCAGCGCCGACCGCGAAAGCGACCGGATCTCGTCCCGCGCGCGCTCGTCGAGCCCGTCCGTCCCGGTGCGGAGTTCCCCCGCCCCGGCCGCCGCGGCCACGAGGTTCCCGACGCCGGTGACCATGCCGACGCACATCGTGCGGATCTGGTTGTAGAGCAGGATCGCCAGGCCACCGGCCGCTACCGCGGTCACGCCGAGCAGTCCGAGCATGGCCAGGTCGACGCTGGTGAGCGCGACCTGCGCGAGCTGGATGCCCGCGATCGGCGAGGCCAGCGCGACGAGCGCCCGGTAGCCGCGGGTCTCCACCGCCGTGCTCACGCGCCCACCGCCATCGCGTGGGCCGTCCTGTCGCGCGTGGCGACGCGCACGGACTCGGCGTAGGTGGTGAACCAGCGGTCCACCCGGCGGTGGGCCAGCTCGTCGAGCACTCCCCTGGCGCGCAGCCACTCGTCGTCGTAGACCGAGTCGAGATACTTCTCCCCGGCGTCGTTGCACAGCACCACGACGAGACTTCCGGCCGGATACGCGTAGAGCCGCCGGAGCGCGACATGGATCGCGCCGCCGGTGGTGCCGCCGACCAGCACGCCGGTGCGCCGGGCGACGACGCGGGCCCCGGCGAAGGCGTCGCTGTCGGACACGCGGTGGGCTTCGCCGATCACCGACCGGTCCACGTTGTCCCCGATCGGGAACCCGGCGGGGCTGCCCGCGCCGGTCTGGTGATAGATCCCCGGCGCGCCACCGAAAATGATGGATCCGACGGGTTCGACGGCCACCGCGTGCGTGCCCGCTCCCGCCGCGCGCAGGGCGCGGGCCGTCCCGCACAGCGAGCCACCGGTGCCGATGGCGGCGACGAGCACGTCGACGGAACCCAGCTGCCGCACCAGTTCCCGCGCCAGCCCGGCGTAACCGCCGCCGTTGCCGGGATGGTTGTGCTGATCGGGGTGATAGGCCCCGGTCTCGGCGGCGATCCGGGCCGCGACCCGCCGCCGCCGCACCGAGCTGACCCCGCCGTCCGACGGGCATTCGACGAACACCAGGTCCGCGCCCAGCGCGCGCAGCATCCGGAGCTTTTCGCGGGCCGCGTGATGATCGACGACGGCGGTGAACCGGTAGCCGCGTTCCAGCGCGACGAGCGCGAGCCCGTTCCCGGTGTTGCCGGAGGTGGGCTCGACGATGTGCCCGCCGGGCCGCAGCCTGCCTTCGAGTTCGGCGTCGTCGATCATCTGCCGGGCCATGCGCACCTTGCACGAACCGGTCGGGTTCAAGTGGTCGAGTTTCAGCAGGAGCCGCGTCCCGGTGCCGGTGCGCGCGAGCTCCAGCAACGGCGTCTCCCCGATCAGGTCGGACGCGCGCTGGACGATCGTCATCGGATCTCCTGGATCGGATAGTCGGTGTCGGCGTGCCAGCGGTCGCCGTCGACCACCACCTTCGGCGGCAACGGCAGCTGGTGGAAACCGCTCTCGTTCTTGTCCATCTGGTAGCCGGCCGTGCCGGGGTACACGAGCAGGTCGCCGGTCCTCGGCCGCGCGGGCAGCCCGACCACGCGCCAGGTCAGCACGTCGTACTCCATGCAGCTCGACCCCGCGACGATGGTGCGCACCGGCGTTCCGCCAGGGCCGTCCTGGCGCACGAGGACCGGATCGGGCAGGAATTCACTGCCCTTCCATTGTTCGGACAGGCTCATGGACAGGCCCGCGACCGTGGTGATCAGGTGGTCGTCGGCGGTTTTGCAGCCCAGCACCGGGAAAACCGAGAACCCGGCGCCGTCGACGAGTGCCCGGCCGGGTTCCAGCAGCAGCTCGATCCCGGCGTCGCGCAGGCGTTCCGCGAGCGGTTTCCCGGCGATCTCGTGCCGCAGGACGGCGGTGACCATGGCCGCGCCGGTCGGCGCCTGGTGGTACGGATAGGTCCGGGCCGGGTTGCGGCCGGCGTGGAACCAGCCGTCGTGCCTGCCGGACTCGAAGCGCGCCCAGGCATCGGCGTCCACATAGGACACGGCGATCCCGCCGCCGATACTGATCTTCGACGCGGGATGCCCGGACGCGCGGGCGTCCCGGCACAGCTCGATCAGGGACGCGGCGAGTTCCGCTCGCGGCACGGGGTCGTAGCCGTCCAGGTGGAACGAGAAACCGCGCAGGACGACCGGGGAGTCACACCTTCGAACGGCCGCGCTCAGGGCGTCGGGAGCGAAACCGAAGCGGCTCTCCGGCGCGGATGGCGGTCGCACGCGCAGCAGCACTTCGGCCGTCTCGCCGAGTTCGGTGGCCAGTCGCGCGACGCGTTCCAGTTCGTCGGCCGCGTCCACCGCGATGAGACAGCGATGCCGCAGGGCGAGCCAGAGGAGACCGTCCGGCTTGGCCGCGCCGGTCACCCCGATCGCCTCGCCGCGCACGCCGTTGCCCAAGGCGTGCACCAGTTCGGGCACGCTCGCGACGTCGACGCCCGTGCCGGGCCGGACGCATTCCCGCAGCCACGCGGCCGCCTTGTTCGCCTTCTTCCCGTAGTAGACGGTGCCGTCGACGCGCTCGGCGGCGAGCGCCGCGACCATTTCCCCCAGGTTTTCGGCGAAAGTGGCCGGATGGACGACGTGGAACGGGCCGCCGCCGACACCGCGGGCGATCTCCCAGAGGATCTCCGAGTCACGCAACTGGTGCGCCCAAGGACGTTCGAGCGCGGGCAGCGGCGGGGACAGGGTGTCGATCAGGTCCACAGGGCCACCTCGCGGCCGCGGCCCGCCGCGATGGCGCGGGCGGCGAGCGCGTGTGCCACCGGGATGTCGGTGATGATCATGCCGCTGCTGAAGGCGAACACCCGGTCTTCGTCGCCGCGGCGGCCGGGGGCGCGGCCGGCGAGGATCTCGGGGAGTTCGGCGTCGATCCGGAAGACGCCGTCCGGACCCGCCATCCGCTGCCCGGTCACCTCGACCTGCGCGCCGTGGGTGGCCACGGTGTGGTCCGCCTCGGCGAGCGTTCCCTCCTGGACTCCCTTGCTGGCGACCGAGATCAGCAGCCCGCCCGGCGGCAGCCAGCCGAGCCGGATCTTCGGATGCGCGGCCCTGCCGGAGGCGGCGACCACGATGTCGGACTCGCGCGCCGCGGCCTCGACGTCGTCGACGAGTTCGATCTCGCGGTCCGGGAACCGGTCCTTGAACGCGGCGACGCTGTCCCGCAGGCCGTCCGGATGCGTGCCGAACAGCCGCAGCCGTTCGAGGTCCGGCAACGCGGTGAGCAGGTACGGCAGCGTCCGGATCCCCTGCGCGCCGGTGCCGACCATGAGCGCGGAGCGAGCGCCCGGGCGGGCACAGGAACGCGCGATCAGCGCGGTGCTGGCGGGCGTGCGGGTCGCGCCGACGCGATGGCAGTCCATCAGCGCGAACGGCAGGCCGGTGGTGTCGTCGTAGAGCGTGATCGTCGTGTAGTACTTCTCCGCCGACGTGCTTCCCTGCCGGTAGCTCGTCTTGAACGCGGCCTGTTCGAGGGAACCGTCGTACCCGAGCATCGAGTACGCGACGGCGTCCCGCGCGGGATCCGGCATCGGCACCATCAGCTTCGCCGGGTTGCGCGAAGCTCCGGACGCGTAGGCCAGGTAGCCGTCTTCGACCATGGTGATCGCCTCGTGCGGGGTGAGTTCGAGGCTGTGCAGATCCGTGCGGGTGAGGATGTGCAGCGAGGGGCCGGAGTTCATGAACGCTGGACCTTTCTGGTGGGCGGGATCCGGCCGGAGCTTAATGAAAATGATTGTCTTTATCGCTAACTGTGTCCCTTGTCACGCTAAGCTGGCGCCGTGAAGAGATCTTGGAGCGCCTCGGAAAGCCGCTCACGAGCGGAAAAAGCCCACGATCTCCACGCCATCGCCCATCTCGCGCCGGATGACCGCCCACCGGGACCGGCGGGCCCGCTGGCGGGTGTCCCGATGGTCGTCAAGGACAACATCCACGTCGCGGGCATGCCGAGCACCGCGGGCACTCCGGCCCTGGCGGACCACGTCCCGCGCGAGCACGCGAGCGTGGTCCGGCGGCTGATCGACGCGGGCGCCGTCGTCGTCGGCAAGGCGACCATGCACGAACTCGCGTTCGGCATCACCTGCGACACGACGCCGGCGGGCCCGGTCCGCAACGCCCGCGACCCGTTCCGCTTCGCCGGGGGCAGCAGTGGCGGGACCGCGGTCGCCGTCGCGGCGGGCATCGTCCCGGCGGGCCTGGGCACCGACACCGGAGGCTCGGTGCGCGTCCCCGCCGCGCTCAACGGCGTTTGCGGTTTCCGGCCCACCACGGGCCGCTACCCGTCCGACGGCCTGACCCCGCTGAGCAGCACCCGGGACACGGCCGGGCCGATCGCCCGCACCGTCACCGATCTCGCGCTCCTCGACTCGGTCCTCGCGGCGGAGCGGCCGGAACCCCTGGACGGGATCCCGCCGTCGGCGGTCCGGCTGGGCGTGCCACACGGCTTCCTGACCGGCGGCCTGGAGGACGACGTCGAAGAACTGTGGGAGTCCGCGCTGGCCCGTCTGCGCGCGGAAGGCGTCGCGATGGTGCCGATCGACGACACCGCGCTCGCCGAGCTCAGCGCCGATCAGGGCATGCCCCTGGTGATCCACGAAGCGGGCGTCGGACTCCGGGCCTATCTCGAGGAGTACGTTCCCGGGGTCTCGTTCGAGCGGCTCGTCGAAGAAGTCGCCGCGGCCGACGTCCGCGAGATCTTCGCCGGCTCGGTCGTACCGGGTGTCGATCCGGCCGTCTACGAAACGGCCCTCGCCACTCGCGCGACCTTGCGCGGCACCTACGCGAGGATCTTCCGCGAGACCGGCATCGACGCGCTGGCCTTTCCCACCACACCGGCGACGGCCAAGGAGTTCTCGGCCGTCGAGAGTTTCGTGCTGCGCGGGCGGACGGTCCCGACGTCCGCGACCTTCATCCGCAACTGCCAGAACGGCAGCATCGCGGGCTTCCCCGGCTTGACCGTCCCGATGGGGCTTGACCGGAACGGCCTGCCCGCCGGACTGGCGCTCGACGGCGCGCTCGGCCAAGACCGGAAACTGCTGGCCATCGGGGCTTCCGTCGAGAGCGCCCTGGCGAATCAGCAGGATCCGATACTGGCCTGAAGCGCGTGAATGAGCGCCGCGGCGGCGGGCGGATCCGGCGGATCGCCGTACGTGACGGCGTAGATCTGGCGCGGGTCCTCGGCCAGTTCGGTGGCGTGGATACCCGCCACCCGGTGCGCGCGAAGGGCCAGCCGAGGCAGCGTCGTGACGCCCATCCGGGCGGCGACCAGCGCCTGCATGACGACCATGTCGTCGCTGACAAGGGAAATGCGCGGCGCGAACCCGGCGCGGCCGCAGATCGTGACGAGCTCGTCCTGGCACCGGCCGCAGCCGCCGATCCAGGTCGAGTCGCGATGGTCGGCGACGGTCTGCCCGGGTTCGCTGGAGATCAGGTAGACCGGGTCTTCGAGCAGATGGACCAGTCGCAGCCCCTGTTCCTCGCGCGGGGTGTCGGCGTACCGGAAGATCAGGGCGACGTCGATCTGGCCTTCCCGCAGCATGCGCAGCGCTTCGCCCGGATGTTCGTCGATCAGCCCCAGTTCGATCCCGGGATGGGCGAGGGCCAGCGCGGCGGCCGCCCCGGGAACGATCGTGCTCAGGATCGACTGGAACCCGGCCAGCCGGACCCGCCCGGCGCGCAACCCGACCTGCGCGGCCAGTTCGGCCTCGGCGCCCTCGACCCGGCCGACGATCTCGGCCGCGCGGGCGGCGAGCAGCTTCCCTTCCGGGGTGAGCCGGATTCCCCGGCCGATCCGCTGGATCAGTTTCGCGCCGGTGGCGGCTTCCAACCTCGCGAGATGGTGGCTCACCGCCGGTTGGGTGTAATGCAGTTCCTTCGCCGCCGCGGTCATCGAACCGTGTCTGGCGACAGCCGCCAGCACCGTGAGCTGGACCAGATTCAGCATACATAAAGAGTACCTATGAAAGGGAAAGAACGTCGGCATTGGACGCCCGGCGAACACCGGACCACGATGGGAAGCGACCGGAAGGAGAACACGATGACCGCCGCTTCCACCACTGTGAGACCCGGCCTCTCGGAGCTGATAAAACGGCTTCGCCTGTGCACCGGAAGAACACGTGAACCCCTTGTCACCGCACAGGCCGTGGCTTCCGTTCTCACCGAACTCCGGCCGACCACCGAACTGCTCACCGCGGCGGAACGGGAAGGGTCCGCGGCCGGGTACACCCGCAACACCTTGCACGCCGAAGCCGGCTTCTCGATCACCGCCCTGGTCTGGCGGCCCGGCCAGCGCACCGAGATCCACGACCATCTGGTGTGGTGCACTTTCCTTGTCCTGCAAGGAACCGAGACGGAGAACATCTTCGACATCGACGGCGACCGGCTGGTCCGGACAGCCCAGCGGCAGCGTCCCATCGGCTCGGTCAGCGGCGTCGCGCCGCCCGACGACATCCACCAGGTGTTCAACGCGGGCGACACCGTCGCCATCACCCTGCACGTCTACGGCGCCGATCTGAGCAAGGGAACCAGCGTGCGCCGCAATTACCAGGTGCGCAGCGCGCCGACCTACAGTTCGTGAGCGTTGCTCCATTTCGACCAAGGCGCTCGATTCGGGTCGACCAATTCTTCGCCTGATCGCCGGACGCATTCGAGCCCGGCACTGTGGTATCCGACCGATCTTTGAGAAGCGGGCAGAGGTGCCCGCACGCGGGGATTCGGGTTTATTCGACGGGTAAGGCAAAGGTGTCGCGCTCACCGCTCGCGCGCCCGCCCTCGCCTCGCTCTCGCCACCGAGCCCCGGTCCGTGAAGGCCCCCTTGAGGGACCCAGAGTCCCTCAAGGAGGCCTTCACGGACCTGGCACCGGACAGGACCCCCATCGGAGGCATCACGACAGCTCTTTTGTCACCATGGCGACACCCGCGCCCCGAAGAATCCCCTTCCCCGTGACAGTTTCGAACAAGGCTCGGGCCTCTCCGTATTTTCCACGACGCGTGCCCTCTCGCGGTTCGTTATATCTGGGAACCCGTTCCACCCCGGAACGGTTTTCCCGAGAGGACATGCGCGATGAAGCGTGGACCACAGTGGGTCGCCGGAGTTCTCGGTGCGGTGACCGCACTTCTGGTGGCTTTACCGGGGACGTCGAGTGCCGCCGTCGCCGAAGAAAGTCCTTATGCCCGCGGCCCGGCGCCGACGAAATCCGCTATCGAGGCGGACCGCGGGCCGTTCCGGACCGCCACCGAGAAGGTTCCGGCGGGACAGGGATTCGGTGGCGGCACGATCCATTATCCGACCGAAACCGGCGAGGGCACCTTCGGCGTGATCGCGGTCGCGCCCGGTTTCCTGGAATCGGAGGCGGCGATCGCCTGGTACGGCCCTCGGCTGGCGTCCCAGGGTTTCGTCGTCATCACCTTTTCGACGAAGAGCGCCTGGGACACCCCGGACAACCGGTCCGACCAGCTGCTCGCGGCGCTGCGGTACGTCACCGACAAGAGTCAGGCCAAAAGCCGCGTCGACCCGAACCGGCTCGCCGTCATGGGGCATTCGATGGGCGGCGGCGGTTCCCTGATCGCGGCCCAGAAGGCGCCGACGTTGAAGGCGGCCATCCCGTTGACGGGCTGGAACCCGAACACGACGTTCTCCGACCTGAAGGTTCCCACGTTCGTCGTCAGCGCCCAGAACGACGCGATCGCGCCGGACGGCGCGCATTCCCGCCCGTTCTACGAAAGCCTCCCGGCGTCGTTGGACAAGGCGTACCTGCTCCTGGCGGGCGCCGGCCACATGGCGCCGACACAGGCGAACGTGACCATCGCCAAGTACAGCATCTCGTGGATGAAACGGTTCGTGGACGAGGACACCAGGTACGACCAGTTCCTGTGCCCGCTTCCGGCGAACGATCCGAAGATCGCCGTCTACAAGGGAACTTGCCCGATCGGCTGAGCACACGGCCCGCTGTGACCTCCGGGGTCACAGCGGCTCGTGCCCGGCGACCCAGACGGCCAGCTGCGTCCGGTTGGTGAAACCGAGCTTGTGCGAGATGTGCTGGAGATGCGTCTCGACCGTGCGGCGGGCGATGACCAGCCGCGCCGCGATCTCCCGGTTGGCCAGCCCGGCCGCGACCAGCCGCGCGATCTCCGACTCCCGCTGCGTCAGCGGCGGCAGGACACCCTGTTCGCCGCCGGGTACGGCTTCCCGGTGCAGGACCTCGTGCGGGTTCCGCCGCTGCCCTTCGGCGAAAGCGGCGTCGAACTTCTTCTCCCCCAGGGCTTTCCGCGTGGCCTCGTGAAACGTCCGGTGGGTCGCCGAGACGGCGACGTCGGGCTCGGCGTTGCAGCGCTCCCAGAGTGTCGCGGCGGTGCCGAAGAGTTCCGCGGCGCGGCCCCAGTCCTCGCGCCGCGCGGACACCCAGGCCAGGCCGTCCACGCGGTACGCCGCCGACAGGACGTCGGAAGTGCGGAGGTCGATCTCCAGCGCGGTCCGGATGAACCGTTCGCCGTCGTCGAGATCGCCGCCGAAGCACACCTCGGCGACCCCCGACCCGAACAGCGCCATCGAGCGATACCGGCTCTCGCCCGCCTCTTCGCACAGCGACCGCATCGAGCCCAGCAACGCCCGCGCGCCCGACAGGTCCCCGCGGTAGGCCAAGGCGACTCCCTGCAGGAACATCGGATGCATCTGACGCCGGACATCGCCGCGCTCACCGAAGATCCGCACGGCCTCCGCCGCAGGGGCCAGCGAATTCGGTTCGGTGGCCAGCATCATCACGAACGCCCGCGCGTGGGCGACGTACGGCACGGCGTCGTCGTCCTCGATCGCCTCGGCGGCGGTCAGCCGCTCGCGGGCACGCGGCAGATCCGCGTGCAGCGCCGAGCAGAGGGACGCGATCGCCAGACCGCGCGCCCGCCCCGGGGCATCCGGCGGCATCTCGGCGAGCGCGCGGTCGATCCAGTCACGGGCTTCCCAGGCCGCGCCGCGAGCCAGCCAATACTCGATCACGCCGACCGCCATCTCCAGCGCCACCGGGCTTTCCCCAGGAGTGCGGAGCGACCACGACAGCGCTTCACGCAGATCGGCGTGGGCGGCGGTCAAACGCTCGTACGCCTCGTCCTGACCGGGTCCGAACCAGGTCCCGGACGCCTGCCCGATCAGCCGCGCGTAGTGGTCACGATGTTTTCTCGCCACGGCGAGCTCGTCATCGGCATCGGCGAGCCGCTGTGCGCCGTATTCGCGAAGGAGCCGCAGCATCCGGTAGTGGACCCTGTCCGCGCCGTCGACGCGGATCAATACCGATTTGTCGACCAGGCCGTCCACGGCGTCCAGCACGGCCGGCGCGGACGAGCCGCAGACGTCCTCGGCGGTGGCCAGATCGAACTGCCCGGCGAACACCGAACAGCGTGCCCAGACGGCCTGTTCGTCCGCGGTGCACAGGGAATGACTCCAGTCGAGGGTGGCGCGCAACGTCCGGTGCCGCTCGACCGGCAGCCGGAGACCGGTGGCCAGCACGGCCGAATTCCGCTCGACCCGTTCCGCGATCTGCGACGGCGACAGGACGCGGATCCGTGACGCCGCGAGTTCGATCGCCAGCGGCAACCCGTCGAGCCGGCGGCAGAGACGGACGACGTCGGCGACGTTGTCCTCGGTGACCTCGAACGACGGCAGGACGCTGCCCGCCCGCTCCGCGAACAGCCGCACCGCGCCGGACGCGAGCGCCTCCTGCGGGGTCCTGGCCTCTTCGGACGGCAAGGACAGCGGCGGGATCGCCAGCACGTGCTCACCGGCGATCCCCAGCGAGCAGCGGCTGGTGGCCAGGACCACGAGGTCCGGGCAGTCGCGCAGCGACGCCGTCACCAGCTCCGCGCTGCCGTCGAGGAGATGTTCGCAGTTGTCCAGCACCAGCAACGACCGGCGAGGACGCAGGTACGAGACCACGGCCTCCAGGTCCGTGCGCGCCGCCGTGTCGTGCAGGCCCAGGCTGTCGGCGACCGTGCGCGCGACGAGACGGTCGTCCCGCAGCTCGCTCAGTCCGGCGACCGCCACCCCGCCCGGGAAAGCCCGGGTGAGCGAACTGGCGACCTGGGCGGCCAACCGCGTCTTGCCCACCCCGCCCGCGCCGGTCAACGTGACCAGACGTCCGACGCCGAGCAGCCGTCGAACCTCGTTCTCGTCCGCCACGCGGCCGACGTAGCTCGTCAGGGGCCGCCGGACCTCACCGCCGTCCACGCGTTTCATCGCCCCTTGCGGAAGATCGCGGTCACCTGCGCGCCCTCGTCGACCTCCATCGGCCCGGCCCGCCGCCGGGTTTCGACACCGACGGCGGTCGCCAGGGCGCGGCCGTACAGATCGAGCGCGGACTCGGCCAGCGCGGTCAGATCGGTGATCGCGGCCCGGCCGCGGACCCAGCCCGTCGTGCCGATCACCACCGCCGCCACGATCGCGGGCCACCAGAACGCGCCGAGCAGCAGCGTCGGCCAGGCCCAGCTGGCGACCGTGACCGCGGCCGCGAACGCCCCGTTGGCGGCGGAGATCTCGGCGCGCGCGGTCTCCGGCATGGTGAGCCACAGGCGGGGCCACGCGAACGGAAGGTCCAGGCCGTACCGTCCGGCCGCGATCGCTTCCACGGCGTGGATCCGGTCACCCATCCACGTCGGCCTGCCCGGTCGCGCCATCGCGACCGCGTTCATCCGCGCGGAGGCACGATCGATCTTGTCCTGCACCGAGGCGCTCCGGGTCGCCGACGGCTCCGCGTCCTCCAGCTCTTGCCGTCGCCGCAGGCGACGTTCCCACCTCCGGACGCGCCGGGCGGTCAGGATCCCGCCCGGCCACCGCCCCAGCCACAGTCCGCGGGTGACGCCCGCCATGGCCTGGACGAGCAGGCCGGCACCGGCGGACGCGAGCAGCGCGACGACGAGCACGACAGCCTGCACGGTGCCCGCCCGGCCCGCGACGGACGCCGCCGCCGTCGTGAACGCCTGCGACGCCATCGACAGGTCCAGCGCGTGCGCGTGCCCCAGCCGGACTCCGACGAGCGCGCCGGCGACGAACAGCGCGCCGGGTACGAAAAGCAGGCCGACCCATCGCTGCGCGAGGGTTTTCGCCAGTTCCTTGAAGAAATCGCTCATCGAAGGCGTTTCATCGCCGAGTCGGTCAGCCTGCACCGGGGAACCGGCCCGGCGGGGACCGGCCGTTCCTCACGCGAACAATGGCCGAGCGGGCATCCGAACAGTTCCTCGTGTGCCCGTCCGGCACCGGCGCCGGGCAGTCCACCGTGCAGGGAACGGTTCCCGGTGACCGGGTCGATGCCGAAATACCGGCTGAGCAGGCCGGAAATCGGCCGGCCCTCGGCCGCCGCCCGCTCTATCCGGGCCAAGTGCGCGAGCTTCGTTTCGTCGAGCCGCGCGACCTCGGCACGCAGATTCGGCAGATCGAGGCAGAACCGTGCCACCACTTGCCGTTCGGCGTCGTCCATCCGGTTCTTCCCCGCTCTCTCCCGTGTTGGGTACGGTATCGGCTGGTGGCACATTATGAGGCGCTGAATCGCATGTCCGCGCGGTTGGCCGAATTCCAACGGTCACGCGAGCCGGGACCATTGTTCACGACGGAGGCACTCGCCGACGCGGAGGATTTGACGCCGATCGCGTTGTCCGGCACGGACGATCAGCAGGCCGCGGCCTGCCAGATCCTCGGCTGGTGGCGTTTCTTCCGTTGCTCCGTTCTGGGGACGGACGCCAAATACGCGGAGCTGGCCAACGCGCTCGTCTTCCTCACCCGGCTGGCGGATCGACCCGCGGCGCTGCCCGAGCCGGTGCGGTCGCTGATCGGCCCGGCGGCCGAGGCGAACGCGCAGGCCGAGATCGGACGCGATCTGCTGCTCGCCGGCTCGCGCTCCCCCGAGCCGCAGGTGCTCGACGCCGGGATCATGCTGCTGTCGGCGGCGACCGACGTCGGCGATCCTCGCGCCGGCAGCCGCATCGCGCTGCTGATCGTGGGTCTCCAGTGGCGTTACCGGCGCACGCACCGGATGGACGATCTGGAGCGCGCCCTCGAAACCGGGGAACGCGCGATCCGGATCCTGCCCGCGGATCACCGGGAACTCGCGGGAATCCTGTCGAACCTCGGCGTGGCGTATCGCGCCCGCTACGGGCGGACCGACGCGATACCGGATCTGACCCGCTCGATCGAACTGACGACGCGCGCGGTGGCGGCGTGTCCCGCCGGCGATCCCCAGGGCGCGGCGAGCCTGTCCAATCTCGCCGACACCTATTGCGAACGGTCGATCAGAACCGGCGATCCCGGGGATCTGAACGTCGCGATCGACTGCGCCGAACAGGCCCTGGCCCGCACGTCCGCCGGAGACCCGGAGCACGCGAGTTGCCTGGCCAGTGTCGGCGCGATCCATTTCCGCCGGTACGAACGCTTGGGCGACGTCGCCGATCTGCGGCACGCGATCGACTTCGAGGAGCGGGCCCACGCGGCGAAACCGGATCTGTTCAAGCCGCTGACCGATCTGTGCGTGCTGTATCGCGAGCGGTACCAGCGGTTCGGCGACGTCGCCGACCTGCACCGAGCCGTCGGGTCGGGTGAGCAGGCGCTGATGCTGCTGCCCGACGGCGACGCACGCCGGGGTATGCCTGCGTCGATGCTCAACCTGGCCTTTCGCCACCTCTACGAAGCGACGCGGGACTTGTCTCAGCTGCGGCGCGCGATCGACCACGGCAGGAAGGCGGTGGCGGCGAGCCCGGCCGGTTCGCCGGACCGGGCGAGCGCGCTGGGCAATCTCAGCCCCGCGCTGCAACGGCTCTACGAGCACACCGGGCTGCTGCCGGATCTCCAGCAGGCCATCGACGTCGACGAAGAAGCCCTTTCGCTGCTGCCGGAAGGTCATCCGACCCGCGTCACGTCGCTGTCCAACCTTTGCGTCGCCTATCGGAGCCGGGCCGAGCACACCGAGGCGTCCGCCGACCGCGCGCACGCCATCGAACTGGGTGAGCAGGCGCTGGCCGCCATCCCGGCGGAAGACCCGACGCGGATCGTCACCGTCCGGACGGTGTCCGCCGCGTACCGGGACCAGTACCGGCACCACGGCGACATCGCCGATCTGAACCGGGCCGTCGAACTCGCCCATCTGGCACTGGACACGCTGCCGCCCGATCACCCGACGCGGCATCGGTGCCTGTCCGAACTCAACACCGTCTACCAGCTCCGGCACCGGCATTCCGCCGACGCGGCGGACATCCGGCGCGGCATCGGGTTCCAGGAACAGGCGCTGGCGTCCCTGCCCGCCGGTCATCCCGAACTGGCCATGGTGTCCGCGAATCTCGGCCAGGCGCACCACCATTTCGCCGACACCACGGGCCATCCGGTGGACGCGGACCGCCTCGGCCCGCTCATCGGCGTGATCGTCGAAGCGGCCGCCACGGCTTCGACGACGCAGCGGGTGCGCTCTTATCACGTGGCGGGGCGGGTGGCGACCGTGCTCGGTGACCACCGCCGTGCCGCGGCTCTGCTGGACACGGCCGTCGCGCTGGTGTCGTCGCTGCCGCAGTCGGGCGCGGACTGGCGCGACCGCGAGTACCGGATCGGCCAGTACACGGGACTGGTGCGGGAAAGCATCGCCGCGCACTGCGCGGTCGACGACCCGGCGGGCGCCGTCGAGGCGGCCGAGCGCGGCCGGGGCATCCTGCTGGCCGCCGAACTCGACGTCCGGACGGACACCGTCACCGCGTCGACGTTCCCCGAACTGCGGACGGCGGCGGCCGACGGCGCGGTGGTCCTGGTCAACACGAATCTCCGCCAGGGCGAAGCGATCATCGTCACGGCCACCGGCGACCCGATCCTCGTCCGCCTGCCCGGTCTCGGCGGCCCCGGCCTGCACGAGCGGATCCAGCACCTCATCGACGTCAACCAGCGAAGCGGGCTCTCCGCCGGGATGCACCGGCGGCGGGTCATCCCGGACATCACCGGCTGGCTGTGGGACGTCGCCGTCGCCCCGATCCTGGCCGCGCTGCCCGCCGTGCAGCGGGTCTGGTGGATGCCGACCGACCTGCTCGGCCTGCTCCCGTGGCACGCCGCCGGACGTCCGGGCGAACCGGGCGCGCTGGACGCCGTCGTCTCCTCCTACACGGCGACCCTGCGCACGTTGTCCCACGCCCGGTCCCGTCCGCCGTCGGCCGAACGGCGGCAGCTCACCGTCGCCGTCCGCGACGCCCCGGGCGCGACACCGTTGCCCGCCACCGCCGTCGAAGCGGAACACCTCCACGGCGCCCACCCGGACCTGCCGCTGCTGATCGACGAACACGCCACGGCCGTCGCCGTCCTCACCGAATTGCGGAAGGCGACGTGGGCCCATTTCGCCTGTCACGCCGACGCCGATCTGCTCGTTCCGTCCCGCAGTGGAATTCAGCTCCACGACGAGATCCTGACGCTGTCCGAGATCAGCCGGCTCCGGCTGGCCGACGCCGAACTCGCCTACCTGTCCGCCTGCTCGACCGCGAATCCCGGCATCACCCAGGCCGACGAGTCGCTGCATCTGGCGTCGGCGTTCCAGCTGGCGGGCTTCCGCCACGTCATCGCGACCCTGTGGCCGATCGCCGACGACATCGCCGCCACCACCGCCCGCGAGATCTACCGGCACCTCGACGGCACGTCTTCCGCCGATTCGGCCGCCCACGCCGTCCGGCAGGCCACCCTCGACCTGCGCGCGGCGCACCCGGACCGCCCGGACCTGTGGGCCTCACTCGTCCACAACGGTCCCTGACGGAGCCGCACCGCCCTGGGGCCGAGGTCCGCGGCGGTGAAACCGCTGTCCACCACCGAAGACTTGGGCAGCGCCACCATCGCCTCCTCGTCAGGTCACCGGTGTCCCACTTGCATGCCCTGATGCTCCTCGGCGACGGCCGCGGCGCGGGCTTCAGCGCCCAGCAGGGCGGCGCGTTCCAGGTGGAGCGCGAGGATGATCTCCGGCCCGCCCTGCACACACTCGGCCATCGCGTCTGGGAAAACCGCCGGAGCAACCCGATCACGATCGTCGAGTTCACCAGGGCCGACACGATCGGGGCGCTCAAGGTGTTCGGCGACGAGGTCCTGGCGGCGTCGCAGATCGTCCACGTCCGCGCCTCCGACGCCGAACGCGCCACCCGGCTGGCCAGGCGGGGCGAGCCGCCGAAGATCTCGGTGGCAGGCCAGTCGATCGCGCTCGAAGTGTCCGACGAGGGGAAGGCGCACGTCGACGAGCAGGTCGCCGCGTTCGTCGAAGCCGTCGTGCGCCCCTATCGCGGGATCGCGTCGTAGCGGGGAAAGCACCGGCGCCCGAGGCGCTCGATATTCCATGCGCAAACGACAATACCGGTCGCCCTTTTCCGGATTATCAATGGTGCACACCTTCTATCCCGATGACAATAAGCCGCTGCCCCGATTCACTCCCGCCGCTCTTCGAGCCCGGCTTCGGGAACAACCATCTCAATGCCAGGATTTTCGTCCACACGGCCGATTCTCGCCTGACACGAAACACACTGTGTCGCCACGAGAAACCAGCTACGAGCTCGATCTGATGAAAACCGGGTAAGGGCGGGGAACGCGGCTGGTGCGCGGTTTGGACGTTGGCTAGCCTCGGAACGAGCGGCATTCGCGGCGGCAATCCATCCCGGTATCTCCCGAAAGGGAATCATGCCCAAGCGAGCCGCGCCGAGAACACCGGAATTCGCATCGGGTCCCGGATCGCCGTGCGGTGCTCAACCCCTCAGACAAGGAGCAGTCATGTCCACGATCAGCCAGTCCCAGTCGCGCCGAGAAGCCGTCGAGGTCGCGTTGTGGCAGATGCCCTCCCCCGAGTCGGACGCCGCCACGATGGCCTTGATCTCGGACGTCGAGGCCGGGGACAACGACCAAGCGGTGGGAAACAAGGCGGGCGGAGACGGCAGCTTACTACCCGATCTGGGACCACTGGCCAAGTTCAACTCATGGGAGTCCGTCGGCAGCACCATCGTGCACAAGGCCGTGACCCTCAGCAAGTTCAACCCGGGGAGCGCGACCTTCGACCCGGTCGCCTGGAACAACTTCCTCCAGAAGTTCTCCACGATCCCGTTCTTCCTGACCTACACCTTCGACAACCGGTATGCCTCCATCAGCAAGATCTCGCTGGAAAAGGGGGTCAGCGCGGTGTCGGACCTGGTCGAGAACATCATGACGCCGGAAAACTTCCAAGGCATCGTGACGACCATCAAGAAGATCGCCACGCTGGCACTCGAGAACGAGGGGCAGAAGCAGAAGAACTCCAACCAGCAGGTCGGAGTCCTGTCTCGCCACCACAGTTCCCTCTACCTCGGGGCCGTCCGCACCGACGTGCAGATGGAGTACAAGTCGGGCAAGGGATACGAGCAGCTGCGCCAGGACATCAACGTCTACCGCGGCTACGGCGTACTCGACTTCGACAAGTGCAAGCGCAACGCCGAGACACTGCTGAAATGGGACGGGCAGGACGTCGACGACTGGGAGAAGGACACGGCCAGCGCCGCGAAACCGCCCAACGGCAGCCCTGCCTGGAACCAGTAAGCCGCCGCGCCGTCCATCCGGCTCCCGGGGCGGCGCCCCGGGAGCCTTCACCCCAGGCAGGTCCCATGTTCGCCCCAGCAGCGCCGCCTTCCGAGGGAGCGGTCGCCTCGACGTTCACCCAGGTGCTCGTCGAGAATCTCGGCCACTCGGACAGTGGCTACACCTTCATCCAGGAGGACGGGCACGAGCACTTCGTGAGCTGGTCGGCGCTGTCGCGGGAGGCTCTCCGCCGGGGGCGCCTGCTGCTTCAGAGCGGCCTGCGCAAGGGAGAGCGCATCGCGTTGATCCTCCCCGAGGAGCGGGAGTTCGTCTTCACCTTCCTGGGCGCGGTTTCGGTGGGCATCGTTCCTGTTCCCCTGTACCCGCCCCTGGGCTTCGGCAAGTTCGAGGCGTACTGCGAGGACGCCGCCCATATCCTGCGCTCGGCGGGGGCCCGCGCGATCTGGCTGCCCCGGAAACTGGCGGATCTGCTGGATCCGCTCCTCCAGGCGGTCGAGGGCTTGCGGGCCGTCGTCTCGGAGGAGTTCTTCGCCGGGTCTCTCGTGGAGGGCGCGCCCCAGCCCGAGGCGATCGGACCGGAGGACGTGATGTTCCTGCAGTTCACCTCGGGGAGCACGGCGGCCCCCAAGGGAGTGCGGGTCACGCACGCGAGCGTGCTCGCGAACTGCGCGGCCATCACCGGCGCCCTTCGCCTCGATCGCGGGCGAGACCGGGGCGTGAGCTGGCTGCCCCTGTATCACGACATGGGGCTGGTCGGTTTCGTGCTGGCACCGCTGACCACGCGGTGCCCGGTGAGCTTCCTCCCGGCGCTGAGCTTCGCGTTCTCGCCGAGGATCTGGCTGGAAACCGTGAGCCGCCACCGTGCGACGGTGACCTTCGCGCCCAACTTCGGCCTGGCGCTGGCCGTCAAACACACCTCGGCGGAGGATCTCCGGCGGCTGGACCTGTCCTGTTTGCGGGTCGTGGGCTGCGGCGCCGAGCCCAACCATCCGGAGACGCTGCGTTCCTTCGCGGCGCACTTCGCGGCGGCGGGACTGCGGCCGGGGGCGGTGGCGCCGTGCTACGGCATGGCGGAGGCGACGCTCGCGATCTCGTTGAGCGAGACCGGGGTTCCGTTCGCCCCGGATGTCGTCCGGAGCGAGGAGTACCACGCGAGCGGCCTCGCCCGGCGGGCCTCGAACGCGGATGGCCCCGGCGCTCGGGTGGCGTTCGTGCCGTGCGGACGTCCCATCGAGGGTCATCGAATCCTCATCGTGGACGACGAGGGGACTCCGCTCCCCGAGCGGCACATCGGGGAAGTGGTCTTCCAGGGGCCGAGCGTGGCCGCGGGCTACCACGGTGACCCGGAGGCGACGCGAGAGAACTTCACGGCCCAGGGCCTGCGCACAGGGGATTGCGGATACCTGGCGGACGGCGTCCTTTACGTGACGAGCCGCAAGAAGGACCTTCTGATCGTCAATGGGCGCAATCACGATCCCCAGACGGTGGAGTGGGCGGCGGCCGAGGTGCCCGGCCTCCGCAAGGGCAACGTCGTGGCCTTCACCCGGCCAGGCCCGGCCACGGAAGAGGTCGTGCTCGTCGCCGAACTCCGCGACGGGGACGCGGCCGCGGTGGCACGACAGGTCCGCGGCCACATCCAGGCGACGCTGTCGCTGCCCGTGGCGGAGGTCCTCCTGCTGGCGCCGGGCGAGCTGCCCAAGACCTCCAGCGGCAAGGTGAAGCGAAGCAAGACGCGGCAGCTGTATCTCGAAGGAGTTCTCCGCGACGGAGCGCTCCACCGAACGAACCAACCCGACGAGGAGCAGCCATGAGCACCCAGTTGATGACCCCTCAGGAACGAGAGCAGCTGCACTCGCTGATCCGCGAGAAGTTGGACCTCGGCGGCGCGGAGGAGATCGAGGACACCACGTTGGTGAGGGAACTGCCGGGGGTCGACTCCATGAAACTCCTCGGCCTCTTGGGTGCGGTCGAACTGGGCTTCCAGGTCAACCTGGGTTTCGAGGCCATCCCCCAGGTACGAACGGTGCGGGACATCGAGCACCTGATCTGCGACTCGCGCGAGCGGTACGCCTCGCGCGAGTCCTGAGCACGGAGGGCGACGTGAGAACGCTGAATCAGGAGCAGCTGCGACGGGAAGCGCTGGAGATCGCCCTCTGGGCCGAGGGTGAGCAGGTGCTTCCACAGGACGTGCTGGCGAAGCTCGAACTGCTCGGCTCCGACGGCGACCAGGAGACAGGCGTCGGCAATGCCTACGAAGGAGACGGCAGCAGGCTGCCCGGGCTGGGGCCGTTGGCGTCCTTCGGCTCCTGGCAGTCCGTGGCCGCCACCATCCTGCGCAAGACCGACGATTCCGCCGGTTTCGATCAGTCTTCCACGCTGTTCGCCGTCATCCGGTGGATCATCTTCGAGCACCAGTTCATGACGATGCCGTTTCTCGCCAACATCATCAGCGACAGCCGGAGTGTGTCCATCTCGTCCCTTTCCCTGTCGCCGGCCATCTCGGCGGTGACCGCTCTGGTCGGCGGGCTGGTGACGCCGGACGCGCTCACCGGCATCATCAACTCTCTCAAGAAGATCGGCCAGCTGGCGGTCGAGAACAAGGGCCACGAAGAGAAGAACAGCAATGTGCAGCAGGGGGTCCTGACCATCGTGAACGGGGACCTGCGCCTCGGGCTGCTCCGCACCACGGTGCGGATGCAATACCGGACCGGCAAGGGATACCAGCAGCTCAATCAGCAGATCACCGTCAGCCGTCTTTTCGGGAGCCTCGACTACGACAAGTGCATCCGCAACGCCGAGACACTGCTGAAGTGGGACGGGCAGGACGTGGACCGCTGGGTGAGGACCGCCTCCAGTTCCTCCTATCCCCCCAACACCAGCCCGGCTTGGGGCAGCTGAGTCACCGCGGGCGGGCTTCACGCGGCTGCCGTATGTCCTATATGGACCGCGGCCGTCGCATCAGGACCAAGTCGGCGGAGCCCACCTCGTCCGATCCGGACTGTCTTGAAACCCCGAAGGTCCACGGCGCGGATCCGGACACGGCTTCAGCCCCAGAAAGGATCGGCGACACGAAGACTTCCCCTGAAATGCTAAAAGCGCCGATCAAATCGATCGACGCTTTTAGCGAGTACCCCCGACGAGGTACGAGCAGCTTCCCCCAGGCTGATCTAGCTCCTGAGCTGAGGCTGCACCGCCCTCGTCGCTGCCTAGCCTCCTGCATCCACGGACTCCGATTCGCGCCGACACGATGACCTCCTCCATCTGGCCACTCATCATCGACGGCCTCCTCACCACAGCCACCGTCGAACTCTGGAAATCAAGCCGCGACGGCTCCCCAGTCGATGGCCAGCCGGGTCCGCGTTCATCTTCGGCATCTCACTATCCCTCTGCGCGAACATCGCCTCGGCAGCCGTGACCAGCGCCTTCGGCGTCGCCGTCACAGCATGCCCACCGCTCGCCCTGCCGCTGGCGGTCGAAGTCGTCCCCGCGCGAGCGGGGCTGGTCCCACGTTCGTCTTGTTCCCGGACTCGTCCAGCGTGTCCTCCTGCGCAAGTGGGGGTTGAGCCGCTCGTCTACGACCGACATGAGGGCTGCGGGAGCCGTCCATGCGCAGGCGGGGTCGGTTCTGCTGTAAGCAATGGCCGAGGCAGCGAGCAACCACGCTCCGAGTATGGGCCGCACCAATGCCCACCGTTGATCACCACGAGGTTCGACCAGAGAGGTGGCGCCCGAAGCGACCAGGGCGATACCGGTGATTACGTCGTTCCAGTACCCGTCGAACGCGCTCCCCGTCTTTCATGGTCGAGCACGAACAGTGAAAGTATCAGCCACGTCCCGGCGAGAAACACGCACGCACCGGCGACACCGGCCGCCAGCTGACCGTTGTCGCCGGGTTCATCGTCGGTTTTTCGGCTTGAGGCTGTCGTGGACGAGCGCGGCTTCATACCGTGCCTGGCTTCCCTTCGGGGTCGAGTGTCCCCAGCAGCCCGATGGGGACCTTTCTCTGGAAGTCTGTCCGATCCGACGAGTGCTTGACCTGACGATCCCCTTGCGATGCGTCGTGGCGGTAAGGACTTCGTCGGGTGAAAAGAGCGGAGCCGCGCCACGTTGACTCGGCTGGCACTAAGACTCGACAAAACCGGCACTAGCCAGGAAAGCAATCCGCCACCCGCGCTGGAGGCGTCGACGGAGGTGCCGGATTGCTCGCCGACCGACCCGCACCACTCAATCGTCAGGTAGTCGTCAGGTTCGTCCAGGCCCCGAGCCGGAAGAATGTCGGGGAACCCGGAGTGGCTAGGAGACTGATGAGCGTAGAGACCCCGCAGGCACAGGACGTCGTGCGCAACGTGACCGTTCGGCTTGTCAACGAGTTCTCGACGAAGCTGTCGTCTGTGGCGGTGGGCGTCATCGTCCGCGCCGCCTATCGCGATCTCCAGGAGCAGGTCGTCCCGGAGGCGCTCGGGGACATGCTGCACCGCCTCGCGCATCACCGCATCGCGCGGCTTGTGCGGGTTCTGTGATGCGCTACGAGCAGCACTGCCCGATCGCGCTCGCGGCCGAGGTGGTCGGTGAGCCCTGGACGCTGCTGGTCATCCGCGAGTTGCTGAACGGCAGTACCGCGATCGACGACATCGCGGCCGGCGTTCCGGGTATGTCCGCCGGGCTGCTGACCAAGCGGCTCCGCAAGCTCGACTCGGCGGGCCTGGTGGTACTCGGAACGCGCCGCGCCGAGTTGACCGCCTCGGGTCACGAACTGGCCGGGGTCATCGAACAGCTCGGCCACTGGGGCGCACGGCGACTCCCGCCGCCGCGATACGGCGATCTCAACCCCGCCCTGGTCCTTCGTGACATTTGCCGGGAAATCGACCGCACCCTGCTGCCCGCGGAGGCTGTGTCGATCCACTTCCGGTTCACGGAATCCCCCGGATCGCGCTGGTGGTGGCTGGTGCTCTCACAAACCGTCGCCGCGCCGACCGTGCACGATCCGAGACTTCCCTCGGCAATGCGCATCGAGTGCACGCTCGGCGCCCTCGCGCGCGTCTGGCTCGGGCGCACCGAGTGGCTCGACGCCCTGCGGGACAAAGCGATCATCATCACCGGACCGAGGACCGCCGTACGCCAGGCCATCACCTGGATCGGCACCAGCCGCTTCGCCGGCGACACCACTATCGGACCCGATGCGCCGCTACTGTCCTCATAGGACGACTTGTCCCGTGCCGTCGCGACGCCGCCAAGGAAACCGTCGCACCGGCCGGTTGACCCAGGAATCGAAGATCAGGACAAGACCGGCGATCGCGAAACCGGCGCCCGCGAGCGACCACACTCCCAGGGCAGACATGAGTATCCCGGCCAAGAACGCGGGAACGACCGCGAACAGGCAGAACGGATCCGGCCTG
Source organism: Amycolatopsis sp. NPDC089917 (assembly GCF_040684635.1). Taxonomy (NCBI): domain Bacteria; kingdom Bacillati; phylum Actinomycetota; class Actinomycetes; order Pseudonocardiales; family Pseudonocardiaceae; genus Amycolatopsis; species Amycolatopsis sp. NPDC089917. The sequence continues at coordinate 85,615 of NZ_JBFBGL010000025.1, forward strand.
CCGAAAGCCTTTCGCCCGTTGTTTTCGGAACTCATGGCTTCCTCTCGTTCGCTCCGGCCTCGAGAATCTCGAAGGCGCGGAGCTCCGCGACTCTCGCCTTCTCCTCGGCTTCCCCCGCGAGTTCTCGGTGTCGCAACGCCGCGAACGCATCGTCGCGGCACCGGATCGCCTCCCCTCGTTCGCGATGGCCCTCGGCCCTCCGGATGGCGGCGTAAGCACGATGGATCTCGACCTCACGGGCCGTCATACCCCGCACGAACCGCGTGGCCTTACCTCGATGTTCCGCCGCTGCGGCAAGCTCTTCGTAGGCCAGGTAATGACACATGGTTACTTCCGCCAGATCTCGCTGGCGGTGCGCCACAGCGGTTTGCCCGGCGGCCAGCGACTCGGCCGCCCGCTCGAGGCGCTCCCCCGCTTCCCTGCGCACCCGAGCTGCCTCGGCACGCAAGTGCTTGGCTCGCCGGATCCCGTTGTCGACGCCGTCCCCCAGGGCCGGCGCGCCATCGGATGCCACCGAGTGTGCCCTCAGCCCCACGTACGACAGTTCGGTCAGGGCCCTGCTACGCAACCTGACGGAGAGAGCCATCGTTCGTCCTCGGCGTCTGCGGATACGGTGCGCTCGCTGAGCGTGTCATGGAACCGGGAGGGCCGACCTGACGAAATCCTTACGATCAGCCGACCTGAGACGAAGAGTCACATTCCCGTGAGCGACTCCGCCGAACGCCTGTCCGCTTCCTTGGCGGCGAGTTCGTGCCTCTGGGCAGCCGCCTCGTCACCGGCCGTTCTGGCCGAGTACGCCGCGGCGCGTTCGTGATGTGCCTCGGCGCGGCGGATCGCCGTGAACGAACGATCGAGCAGGAGCTTCCATTGTGGAGAGTCACGGGGCTGGACTTTCGCCCCCGCACGGGCTTCCGCGGCGTTGGCGAGCTCGTGATAGGCGAACCCGTGGTGAGCGGCCACCTCACCGAGCAGGCGCTGCGACTTGGCACGCGCGAACGCGTCCGGCTCTCCACCCGATTCGATCTCCGCGGCCAACGTCCGATGCCCGTCCGCGACAGCCCAAGACCGGTCCGCGTCATCGCGCAGCCGTCGCACCTTGGGAGGGATTCCCGTATTGAGAGCGACTTCGGCTCGTGGCGTGAGAACGTCGGTGGTCATGGGTGTTCCTCCCGTGTTTCGGTGAGCGTGATTTCACCCTGACACGAGCCTGACCCTTTGAAACTGACGAGTGCCTTACGATCGAAGGCTGTTAGCCTGGCCGGCGGAAGGAGATACCGACTGTGTCCACCCGTGTTCTCCTCGTCGAGGACGACGTGATGATCAGTGAGGCCTTGAGCCTCGCGCTGGCCGACGAAGGCTTCGACGTCGCCTGTTCGGAAACCGGCGAGGACGGGCTCGAACTGCTCGCAGGCGGACAGTTCGACGTCATTCTCCTGGACCTCATGCTGCCGGGCATCGACGGCCTCACCGTCTGCCGGTCCGTGCGTGAGCAAGGAGCACTGCCGATCATCGTGATCACCGCCCGCGCGGACACGCAGGACGTGATCGCGGGCCTCGAAGCCGGCGCGGACGACTACGTCACCAAGCCACTGGTAGCCGGCGAACTCGCGGCACGGATCCGTGCTCTCCTCCGCCGCACCACACCACCTCCCCCGACCAGGTTCACCGTGGGCGGCCTGGAAATCCAGCCCGACGAAGAGAGTGTGCGGCGCGATGGGAACCCGGTACACCTGACCCGCACCGAGTTCCGTCTCCTCACCGAACTCGCCGGTGCCGAGGGCAGGGTCGTCACCAGGGAACAATTGCTGCAGAGGGTGTGGGGGCACGATTACTTCGGCGACACGCGGCTGCTGGATGTCCACATCAGACGGTTACGCCGCAAGGTCGAACCCGATCCCGACAATCCCAGTCTCGTGCTCACCGTGCGCGGACGCGGCTATCAAATCGCCGCGGGATCATGACTCGCGCGGAGCTCCGGTCCGCGCTACGGCGGCTTTCCCTGCGTTGGCGCGTGGCAGGCGCGTTCGGTCTCTGCCTGGCGGTGGTGATGACCGTGCTCGGAGTCGCCACCTGGAACCTGACCACCGGCTACATGCTCGACCAGCGCGAGCAGAGCACCTTGCGGCAGTCGGAGGTCAACGTCGGCCTGGTCGACAAGGCACTCGCCGAGCATTCCGACAACCTCACCGAGCTCCTGACCGGTCTCGCCAGTGGCCCGGACTCGTCCATCCTCCTGTCCCGGCCCGACGGCTGGCTCACCAGCGGACGGCAGATCGAGCCCCGCGTCATTCCGGCCGCCCTGCTGAAGAGCGCACGTGAAGGCGTGGCCGCACGGCAGAGGTTCACCGCCGACGGCATCCCCGTGCTCGCCATCGCGACCCCGGTGGGAAATGGCGAAAGCATCTACGTCGAGCTGTACCCGCTGCTGGAGCTGGACCGGACCTTCCGCTATCTCAGCATCCTGCTGATCACCGGCACCGTCGTGGCGGCGCTGTTCGGGGTGGCTCTCGGCGCCTGGACCACCAAACGCGCCCTGCGCCCGCTCTCGGTGCTCCGCGGAGCCGCCGCCAGGGTGGCACGCGGGGATCTGAAGACCCGGCTCCCGCATCAGGACGACCCGGACCTCGCCCCGCTCGCCACGAGTTTCAACACCACGACCGAACAACTCGAACAACGAGTGAGCCGTGACAAACGCTTCGCCGCGGACGTCAGCCACGAACTCCGCTCCCCGCTCACCACGATGGTCAACGTCACCCAGGTCATGACCCGCCGCCAGGACACGATGGACCCGACCGCCCGCAAAGCCCTGGGGCTGCTCGACGCGGAACTGCACCGCTTCCAGGGCATGGTCGTCGACCTGCTCGAGATCTCCCGTGCCGACCAGGACGACGTCACCGAGTCCGCCGAACTCGTGGACCTCGACGACCTTCTGCGCAATGTCCTCGACAGCAGAGGAACTTCCGAATCGCTTCTCCACACCGATCACGACACCCCGCTCGTCTTCGCCGACCGCCGCCGCATCGACCGGGTCGTCACCAACCTGCTCGACAACGCCGACCGCTACGGCGGAGGCCCCGTCGCCGTGACCCTGCGAAGACGGGGTGACCACGCGAGGATCGAAGTGGACGACGCCGGCAGTGGCGTTCCACCCGCTCTGCGGGAGCGCATCTTCGAACGCTTCGCCCGCGGTCTGCACGCCGGTCGGCGTGACCGCGACACCGGCAGCGGGCTCGGGCTGGCCATCGTCGCCGACCACGTCCACCGCCACGGCGGCACCGTCTGGGTCGAGGACCGGCCAGGCGGCGGTGCCCGCTTCATCGTCGAACTCCCGGAGGCGACCGCGTGAAACCCTGGCCGATCCTCGTGTTCACGGCAGCCGCCCTGTTCCTCGGCGGCTGCGGCGTGACCGATCAGGACGAACCCGAACCGATCACCACTCTCGCACCGAGCACGACCCCGACGGTGTCCAGCCGAACCGCGCCGCCCAGCACATCTCCACCGGTCACGACGGGATCGTCAGACACTCGTCAGGTGCAGACCTCCGTCTCGCCGACACAATGAAGAAAGTCGTCGACGAGGAGGAGAGGACATGACCGTCCACGACCACCACACCGACGACATCACCGACGAAGTCCGCCAATGGCTCTCCCGCGAGTTCGCCTCGTCCTTGACCGAGTCCGCCGTCAGCGAGATCGTGTGCTCCGCCCACGCCGATCTCGAAGGCCAGATCCGGCCCGACGCGATGGGAGAAATGCTGCACCGGCTCGCCCGGTTCCGCGTGCTCCGGACACTCGCGAGCCGGTGAAGCGTCACCCCTACGTTCCCGCAGTGCCGCCGCGGGCTCTGTTCTTACCAGCTGACATGCTGATGAAAGGTCAGTTTCCAGCCGTCGTCCCGATGAACGTAGACGCTGCTCACCCGGGCCGAGTACGGAATCCCGTCCTTGATGGCGGCGACCCGGTAGTTGACCGCGCCGACCCTGCTGCTGAGCCTTGCCGCGCTCAGGTCGGCGAGGCTGTGCGCCGTCCACCTCGCCCCGCACAACGCGGCCAGCGCGGTTTCCCTTTCCTGGATCGGTGTTCTGTCGATCAGGAGAACCACGACACGGTCATGGAGCACGTTCTCGTAGAACGACCGTGCGGCGGCCGGTTCGTCGGTGAGCACTTGCCAGGCGTCCCGCTCCAGACCTGCCAGCGCGTCCACGGCTACCGCTTCACGATCCCGTGCAGGAACTTTCCGTGCCCGGGCTCAAGATCCGACCGTCTCACGGTTCATGCCTGGGCCTCGCCGATCTGTCATAGCCCGTATCGTCGGGCTGCCGCGTCACGTCCTCCGGCATGCACCGGACGGTGATCAGCGTCCCGCACATCGACGCGTCCGAACCTGACAATCACCTTACGATTTGACCGGCCGCGTACTCGGCGAGCCCCGTGGCCGCTCTCGTCATCGAGCGCCACACTTGCCTTTCCGAGGAACGGAGCCCCATCCCGCGCGCGGAATACGTTCCCTGCCAACGAATTCGAGTGCCGCCGCCGGGGATCTCGTGGAGGTCGATCGTTGCCTGGTGATCCGCCAGCTGCGGGCTCTCCACGGTCTCATAGGCGAACCGCTTCCCAGGCGTGAGGCCCGTTATCCGTTCCCGGATGACAGCCCGGCCCGCCCGGAAAGCACGGGTGGCACCCACCTCGTCACGTCCTTCCGGCGGGAGGCCGTCCGAGCGGCTGACGTCCAGCTCACCGGTCCCCGACCAGACGGGCCACGTCCGCGGGTCCAGCAGCAATGCCCACACGACCACAGGCGGTGCCGTCGATTCAGCCAAAACGTCATACGACCGCACTGCAGGCCCTCCAGGAAAGCGACTGTGATGACGACTCCGGATCGTGCCACAGGTCGCGCCTGCCGGTAAGCCAATTGAACTACCGGACTCAGTAAGTCCATAATGGACATTTATTTAGATTGGGCATGCCCAAAGACTCGCGGCCTATGCCAACCCGTCACCCTGATCAGCTGCCGCAGAGGGCAAGCGTGATTGTGTGCGAACAGAGCGGAAACACAGGTACCCGGCCCCACGGTCAAGGATGATTCACCCAGTGGCCGGGCCGTCACCCCCAGATGGGCGGCACCCGAGTGGCCGCGGCCCCGACGCCTTCTCCGGCACCACCGCCTCAACTCCACGCGCGGTGAGCTGACGAGCGAGCGCGAGCCCGGCACCGGCGATCACGACTTCTTCATCCACCTCCGCTTCCGATAAGGCCCGCCTGCCGAGCAGGGCGATCGCCCTGTGAACCTGACTGCACTAGTTGCCCGGTGCAGTAGGTTTTTGATTCGGCGCGTCCGACGGTGTGAACATCGCGGACAATCCACCTGTGCGGGGTTCGAAGCAGGCAGACCGCGCCTTGGCGCCGGTGTGTCCAGACCTCGCCTCCGTCGCCTTCCAACTACGCGAACCGCCAGCATCGACGCCGCGCTGACCGCCTCGCGGCTGCTGGTTGCGATCTCCGCCGACTCCATCGAGTCGGTCGGCGACGCTCCCCCAGTTCCCGCTGCTGGTCATCCTGCAGACGCGAGAGCCGCCTACGACCGAGCACGGTCGACCTCGAACGAGTGACATCTGCGAACGTTTACGACAGGCCGGGAGGGGAACTTGTAAGGATGATCGCTTCGCTTGGGTGGTCATTCACATTCGCACCCGGGGGAACGTTGTGGCCATCGCCGAGAATACGGAACGACCGCCGGAGTTCACGTGCCGCGCGGCGCAGGCGAGGATCCGTGCCGCCCGCACCGAAATCATCGACGCTGCCGAGCTCATCTGGCTGCTCGATCATCTTCCGTCTTCTCTAGCTGTTCCGACGTCGCCGCAGTCCTATTCAGGCTTGTCATGACCGCCGGTGAGGTGACGACGCACCCCGCCCCGCAGGTATCGGCGGTCGCGGCTCCGGCTTGGGTGTCGGCCGAGGCCAGCGTGCCGGACCGAATGCTGACTTTGGCCTACCGTGTCGCGACCGGCGCCGGGTACTCCCAGACGGAGCGCGAGCGGCTGTGCCGGCAGGCCACTGAGCTCCCCGCTGTCGCGCAGGCCCTGGCTTCAGCCCCTGGACTCGGGGAGTGGCGGAATCCTGCTCGGGCGCTGCGATCCCAAGTAGTGACGTTCCTGCGCGCGGACTTGGGCCGCCGGGCCGATGACGAACGCCTCACCACGGTGCTGCGTGGCGCGGTGCTCCTGGACGAGCTGGCGCTGCTGCCACCACGGCAGCGCTTCGCGCTGTGGGCCACGACGCTGGCCTCGTGCACCGCCGACGATCTCGAGATCCGGACCGGCTGGACCCCACGGCAAATCGCCCACCTCGTCAGGGCGGCCCTGCGCACTGTGACCACACACGCCCGACTCTGAAAGGTCCACGATGACTACCACGCTCGGCGCGGCAACCATGCCGATACTGACCGGCCTGCCCGCCGGTCAGCCGTGCCCGATCGCGCGGGTCGCCGACGGTGCCGCGATGAGCCAGGCGATCGACGACTATCTCGCCGACGGCTACGACATCGAACGCGCCTCCGACGGCTGGGTGCTGCTGCGGGCTGGTGGGCGGCGGATCGCCCTCACCATCGTTGCCCGCTGATCATCAGCCGCGCCCGGGAACACGTCCCGCCGCTCACGGACGGTGGGAGCAGTCAAGGTGGTGGCGCCCCGCGATCCACCACACCGGTCCGGACTGGTGTGGTGGATCGCATGGCCTGCGGCGGGGCTGCTGTCGCGAGGTGTGCCAGGCGGCAGGCGGGCGGGCGTTTCCGCTCGTCTGGGTGGCGTGACCAAGCCGGCGGTGCCGCGGGCACGAAACCAGTAGTCCGCGAATTTCGACCCAGTTCGCCGGATCGGTGGGCTGGCACGCCCGGTGTCGTGCGTCAGGGCACGGGCGGGAAGGAGATCGCTCGTGTTCGGCAAGCGCTATGCCGCCTCCATGATCAACCGGAGTGCGGAGAACGAACAGGACCGCCGTCGTTTCCTGCGTGCCGCGGGGGTGACCGGCCTTGGAGTCGTCGGTGCCGGTGCCCTCGGCGGCCTGGCGGGTCCGGCCGCCTCCGCGGCCACCACGCGGTCCTCGGCTACGGAGGCCGCGGCCGAGGGCGTCAGCGACGCCGCGGTGCTCAACTTCGCGCTCAACCTCGAATACCTCGAAGCCGAGTTCTACCTGCACGCCGTCACCGGAAAAGGCCTCGCCGACTCCTCGACCACCGGGACGGGGACCCGGGGCGGTGTCACCGGCGGGCGGGCGGTGAAGTTCAAGACCAAGGCCGCGAAGCAGTACGCCCAGGAGATCGCCGGCGACGAGAAGGCGCACGTCGAGTTCCTGCGCACCGCGCTCGGTTCGGCGGCGGTGAGCCGTCCGGCGATCGACCTGCAGTCCAGCTTCACGGCCGCGGCGCAGGCAGCCGGTCTGGTCCGGAAGGGGCAGAGCTTCGACGCGTTCGCGTGCGAGGAGAACTTCCTGCTGGCGGCGTATCTGTTCGAGGACGTCGGGGTCACCGCCTACAAAGGCGCCGCGCCGCTGATCACCAACAAGACCTACCTCGAGGCCGCCGCCGGGATCCTCGCGGTGGAGGCGTATCACGCCGCGAACATCCGCACCGCGCTCTACCAGCACACCGGCGGGCTGCTCGGCCTCAATCTCCTCGGCCGGGACCTGCGCGAGGCCAGCGTCAAGCTGTCCAACGCCCGCGACAGCCTCGACGGCACGACTGATCTGGACCAGGGCGTGGTCGACGGGCAGGGCAGGGCGAACATCGTGCCGACCGACGGCAACGGCATCGCCTTCAGCCGTTCTCCTGGCCAGGTGCTCAACATCGTCTACCTGAACCCGAAGGCCGTCACCTCCGGCGGTTTCTTCCCCAAGGGTGTCAACGGCGACGTCAACACCAGCGATCCCAACGGCTGATCACCCGACAGGCAGAGAAGGGCCGGTGCGCGTGCGCGCCGGCCCTTCTCCATGTCCGAACGCGACGGTGGATGTACCCGGTACCAGCCAGTAGAAAACCCTTGTGAGGGAATAAAAAAAGATCGTCGTTCACCCAATCCGGTGACCTTCTCCAGTCCGAAAACCTCATGACAGGCGAAGCTCGGAAAGGGGGTGAGACGAATGAACACTTCCCCGTCACCCGCGATCCCGGGAGAAGGCGGCACGGCCTTGGCACGAGTACTTGTCATGGCCGGAGCGGTGATCGGGTTCGCGGTCCTGGCAGTACTCCTGGCAGGAAGAGCGGACGCGACCGACCGATCCGCCGAACCCGGCGATCACGGGATCCTCGGCACCATCACGCAGGCGGATCGTCTTCTGCGACCCGTTCACCAGGTGGCCGCCGAGACGGCGCCGGTGGTGGAACAGGTGACCGAGCCGGTCCAACCCGTGGTGGCGCCGGTGGTCCGGCCGGTCGTGAAAGCGGCCGAGCCGGTACTGCACGTGGCCGCACCGATCACCGAGCCGGTCACGCGTCCGGTAGTCCGCGCGCTGGCACCGGTCACCGAGCCGGTCACGCGCGCGGTGGGAGCTGACCCGGCGATCGACATCATCGCCGGAACCCAGCCGGACAAGAGGTCCGTTCCGGCGCCGCGTGCCGACGTGAGCCCGGCGCCCGCACAACCAGCCGGACCTGCCACGGATGTCCATCCTGGACTTGCGGCATCGGACAGCGCTCGGGAGACGTCGTTACCGGGCGGGCTACCCACGCCGGATTCCGCACGGCACCTGACCGCGGCCACGCCGACACCGGATCTGAGCGCCACATCCGGGCACGGTCGCGGCGGTGGTGGTCCGGCATTGCCCGCCGGGCCGGGCACGGCGCACACCGGCGGCACGATGACGGCCGGGGCGTCCAGTTCGCACGGTGGCGAGCACGCGGTCACCGAAACCGGTACCGGCGTGCCCGGGACGGACCGATCATGGCGTGCACCGCCAGACGCCCGGCCGGAAGCTCCATGGCCGGACGAGTACGGCCTCGATCATCCCAGTTGACGACTCCTTTCCATCCTCAATTCCACAGTGGACAGAAGGTAAGGAAAGGGAAAGTCATGCACAAGTACGTGCGACGCGGATTGACAGCCGCAGTGCTGTCCGGCGGGTTCGTCCTGCTGGGCACCGCGGTGGCGAGTGCGGACACTGGAAGTTCGGGCCCGCTCGGTGACACGGTGAACTCAGTGGTGGCCGGTGTTTCGTCGGCGAACGCCCAGGGCGGCAACGGCGGTGATTCCGGTGATGCCGGGAACGCCTCCAGCAAGAACAGCGCCGTCTCCGGGAACTCCGGCAAGTCCGGGAACTCGGGTTCGACCGGCGGGAACAGCGCCTACGGGCTCTGTGTCCTGGCGAGCTGCTCCACCTCGGTGTCCTCGGGCGACTCCGGCAACACCGGCTCCACCGGTGCGACCGGCAACGCCTCCAACACCAGCACCACCAGCGGTGGCCACTCCGGCTCCGCGGGCAACGGCGGTGACGCCGTCGCCGGTTCGACCGGCCACAACACCGCGGACTCGCGGGGCGCCCGCGGCGGCAAGACCGGCGTGCTCGGCACCGTGACCGGGACCGCGAAGGGCGGCAACGGTGGTGACTCCGGTGACGCCGGGAACGCCTCCAGCAAGAACAACGCCGTCAGCGGAAACTCCGGTGACTCGGGCAACTCCGGGGCGACCGGCGGAAACAGCGCCTACGGGCTCTGCGTGCTCGCCCGCTGCGAGACCACGGTGACCTCGGGCGACTCCGGGGACACCGGCAGCACCGGCGCCACCGGCGACGCGCACAACCGGAGCACCACCACCGGCGGGAACTCCGGCCAGGCAGGCAACGGTGGCGACGCCACCACCGCCACGTCCGGCCAGAACTCCGCCACGAACAACGGTGGCTGGAACCGTCACCACGGAAACAGCGGCACCGGTGTGCTCGGTTTCGTGAGCGGGGCCGCGAAGGGCGGCAACGGCGGCGACTCCGGCGACGCCGGAAACGCCACCAGCAAGAACAACGCCGTCTCCGGGAACTCCGGTGACTCGGGCAACTCCGGCTCGACCGGCGGAAACAGTGCGGTGACGTGGACGATCGGCGGCCGGGACTTCGGTCACGGCGGCTGGAAGCACCACGGTTCGAAGCACGAAGGTGACCACTCGAACACGACGGTCACCTCGGGCGACTCAGGCAGCACCGGCGCCACCGGTGCGACCGGGAACGCGATGAACCACAGCGTCACCACCGGCGGGAACTCCGGCCCGGCCGGGCACGGCGGCGACGCCGCGGTCCTCGCTTCGGGGCGTAACTCCGCGATGAACCACGAGGGCGGCACGTGGTCGCGTCACCACAAGGGTGGCAAGACCGGCGTCCTCGGCTTCGTCACCGGCAAGGCCGTCGGCGGCAACGGTGGCGACTCCGGCGACGCCGGAAACGCCACCAGCGAGAACAACGCCACGACCGGTGGCTCCGGCGACTCCGGGAACTCGGGCTCGACCGGCGGCAACACCGCCGTCCAGTCCGCCCGGGGCCAGGACCAGGGCCGTCACCACGGCGGCTGGAAGAACCAGGGTGACCACTCGAACACGACGGTCACCTCGGGGAACTCCGGCAGCACCGGCACCACCGGTGCGACCGGCGACGCGATGAACCACAGCGTCACCACCGGCGGAAACTCCGGCCCGGCAGGCAACGGCGGCGACGCCACCGTCCTCGCCACCGGCTGGAACACCATCGGGCACGCCCTGAACACCGTCTGACGGGCACAGGCGAGAACACGAGCGGGGGCACCGGAATCCGGTGCCCCCGCTTCTCATCTGCCAAGGAAACCTGCGCCAGGCGCTCGGCGGAAGTACCCGCACGGCACCGACCTCGTGACCGTCGCGAGCCCTGGAGCGATCCTGGGGCGGGCTCTGCACCCACGTCCGAGACGGCTGGAACATCGGCAAACCGCCACACGGATACAAGGCCAAGGTACTTCCGCACCCGAACCCGACGAAGGCCGACAAGGGCAAGACCAAGTCTCGTCTCGAACCGGACGGGCTACGGGCCGAGACCGTCACGCAGATCTTCCACTGGCGGTACTACGACGGTCTCGGCTGCGAGACCATCGCGGACCTGCTCAACGCCGATCTCGAGCGCTACCCACCGCCGACCGCGCCCAGTAAGGCGCGGACCCGTGGTTTCTGGGGACGAAGTGCGGTCGACAACATCAGCACCAACCCCAAGTACACCGGCTACCAAGTCTTCAACCGCCGAGCAGCAAGGCGCGGTTCACGAGCCGATGGGACCATCAATCCGCATCCCCAGGCTGAACGCACCTACCTGTTCCGCGGGAGGGTCGTCCACAGCTGCGGACGCCGCATGATCGGGGATTCGCGCAAGGGGCGCCCGACGTACCACCTGTGCTGGCCCCGGAAGAACAACCGCGGCGGCGCCGATCCACACGCCGACCTGGCCACTGTGGACGACGCCGCCGCGCTTGCACGCATACAAGATCGAGATCGCCTTCAACGACAGACCGCCGATATCGAACGAAAACAGGAAGCCCTGCTCCGACAAGCCCAAGACGGCGCACCCGAGGACCCGTTCGCGAAGGCACTGAGACAGAACTTCAACGAGCTGGCCGCAAGCAAGAACACCGTACAAGCCGAAGTGGCCCAACTGGACGCGCAAGACACCGAGACTCCAGCACCACCCACACCATCGGACATGAGCCTCCTGGACGCTGTTCCCTATCTACGGGTCAACTTGGCCAGGGCGCCGCAGCCCTGCTTCAGGCGCTCTTCGAAGTGACACAGCTCACCGTGCATTTGAACGGCCGCGGCGACGAAGTGACGATCGGGGTTAAACTGCCAGCAGATCAAGTTCCCGCAATAGCGGAAGCAGGAGAAAGGATCACCGAAGTTATGTCGGCTCCCGAAATAGCAAAGAACGCCGATCAAAATGATCGACGCTCTTTGCGTGGTACTTACGAGTACCCCCGATGGGATTCGAACCCACGCTACCGGCGTGAGAGGCCGGCGTCCTAGGCCGCTAGACGACGGGGGCTAGGATCTTTCTCCTGCGAGAGGAGGTTTTTCAGTTGTTCACCTGCTGCGTTGCTGTGGAGAAACTTACCAGACCGGGTTTCCCGCCTTCGCAGGGGGGTCACTCTGTGTTTCACTCCGGAGAGTTCTCCAGCTGGGGTACCAGGACTCGAACCTAGACTAACTGGACCAGAACCAGTCGTGCTGCCAATTACACCATACCCCAGTGAGGTGCCGTTCCGATCTTGACCGGCTCAGCACCGCACGAGAAGAAATACTAGAGCACGCCGTTCCGTACCGTGAAAGCGGGGGTCTCCGTAGCGCGCTGGGCAGGGACGCCGAGCTTCGCGAACTCGGAAACGAGCAGCTCAGGGAGCTCGTCGAGGCCGGAGATCGTGTGCACGCCCGCCGGGGCGCGCTCGGCGATGCCGTCCCGATCGAGCCAGACGGCCCCCAGACCGGCGTCGCGGGCGCCGATGGCGTCGGTGTCGAGTTTGTCGCCGACGTGGACGGCCTGCGCCGGATCACAGCCGAGTCCGAGGCAGACCGAGCGGAACATCGCCGGGTCGGGTTTGGCTACTCCGAGTTCACCGGCGATGGCCACGTGGTCGAAGAAGCGGGCGAGGCCGAGATCGGCGATCTTCTTGCGCTGATGAGTGCCGGAGGCGTTCGTGACGGCCGCGACGAGGACGCCGGCGGCCCGCAGCCATTCCAGGCACGGGAGGACATCTTCAAACAATTGCCACGAACGGGTGAGAATTTCACGGCGACGTCTTTCGAAGCCGCTGACCTGCTCTTCGTCGGCGAGAATGCCGATCTCGGCGAGGAAACATTCAGTACGCCTGTGATGCATGGTCGCGTAATCGATTTCACCCGCGATCACCAGTGCGACGTGCTCTTCGGTGATGAGATCCCACAGGGGCCAAAGGTCGTTCTGGCCGGTGAGCGCGCGGAGGCTGAGCCGGATCGCGGCCGTGCAGTCGATCAGCGTGTCATCGATGTCGAGGCACACCAACCGTAACTCCGGGGGCTCCCAAGGGGCTCCATCGGGAGCGTCCGGCGTGGTTCGTGACGAGGTCCGGGGCACGAGAGCGAAATCCACCAAGTGAGGCTAGGGCACCCAGCGCGATCGCGACTCTGCCGATGAGGTGATTAAGGCTGGTCTGTTCCGGCGCGGGCACTCTACTCCCAGTTGGTGAGATGACGTGTTTTAGTTACCGGCCAACGGCTAACGCGGCCAGCCGGGTGAAAACCCGTTACCCGGCACCCGGCGCGCTTCCAGGCGCGCACACCCTGTGACGACAGCGAAAATCCTTGCGCGCCTTGAAGTACCGACCGTCCACATGGGCGATTCCCGGACAGACGTCCTTCGAGGACCGTCCGAGTCCTTTTCGGACAGTCGCTTCGGTCACCGGAGAGAGCACGCGAACCGGTGAGACCCGGGTCATGGACCGATCGGCGCATCCGCCCGGATGGCGCTTGACGCGCCGGGCGGCCGGGTGCATGCTGACCTTATTCAACAAGTGATGAATAAGGGTTCTAAGGGGTGGGACGGATGAACGAACGCACGAACTGCGTGGTCGTCGGCGGTGGCCCCGCCGGGATGGTCGCCGGGCTGCTGCTGGCCAGGGCGGGTGTCGAGGTCACGGTGCTGGAGAAGCACAAGGACTTCCTGCGGGACTTCCGCGGCGACACCGTGCACCCGTCGACCTTGACGTTGCTCGACGAACTGGGCCTCGGCGACAAGTTCCTCAGCCTGCCGCACAGCGAGATCTCCTACGCCGGCTTCCCCGCCGAGGACGGCACGATGATGCGCCTGGCCGACCTGTCCAGGCTCAAGGTGGCGCATCCGTACATCGCGATGGTCCCGCAGTGGGACTTCCTGGACCTGCTCGCCGACGCCGGCGCGAAGGAACCCACGTTCACGCTGCGGCAGAGCACCGAGATGACCAGGCTGATCATGGAGCGGGGCAAAGTGAGCGGGGTCCGCTATCGCACCGCCGAGGGCGCCACCGGCGAACTGCGCGCCGACCTGGTGATAGCCGCCGACGGCCGCTGGTCGCTGGCCCGCCGCGAGGCCGGGTTGATCCCGAAGGAGTACGACACCCCGTTCGACGCGTGGTGGTTCCGGATCTCGCGCCGGGACGGCGAGCTCGAAGGCAGGCTGACCCCGAAGATGCGCAACCGCCGCTTCGCCGTGCCGCTGCCGCGCAAGGGCTATTTCCAGGTCGCCTATCTCGGCCCGAAGGGCGACGACCTGCGGACCAAGGGCATCGAATGGTTCCGGGAGAACGTCGCCGAGGTCTGCCCCGAATTCGCCGACCGCGTGGACGAGCTCAAGACGACCGACGACGTCAAGTTCCTCGACGTCAAGATGAACCTGCTGCGGAAGTGGCACCTCGACGGGCTGCTGTGCATCGGTGACGCGGCACACGCGATGTCACCGGTCGGCGGGGTCGGCATCAACCTCGCGGTGCAGGACGCGGTCGCGGCCGCCACCCTGCTCGCCGAGCCGCTGCGGCGGGGCAGGCCGTCGGTGGCGGACCTCGCGAAGGTCCGCAAACGCCGTCTCGCGCCCACGATGCTGGTGCAGGGGCTGCAACGGCTGTTGCACAAGAACGTCATGCGGCCGGTCATGGAGGGCAAGCGCAACGGCCCGCCCCCGGTGATGGTGAAGCTGTTCAGCCGTTTCCCCGTGCTGTCCTACGTCCCCGCACGGCTGCTGGGCCTGGGGCTGCGGCCCGAGCACGCCCCGGCCTTCGCGCGGCGGGCGATGGAGCCGGCCGGTAGCTGACGGTCCCGATGTCATGAAAGGGTCGTTCAGGACAGAAAACGTCCTGAACGACCCTTTCATGACACTTGAGGATCAGACATCCTGCACCGGGTTGGTCAGGGTGCCGATGCCTTCGATGGTGATCGAAACCGACTCGCCGTCCTCGATCGGGCCGACGCCCTCGGGGGTGCCGGTCAGGATGACGTCGCCGGGCAGCAGGGTCATCACGCCGGACACGAACTCGACCAGCTCGGGGATCTTGTGCACCAGGTCCGACGTCCGGCCGTCCTGCTTGAGCACACCGTCCACCTCGGACTTGAGCGCGAGGTCGGCGGCGTCGAGCGAGGTCTCGATCCACGGGCCGAGCGGGCAGAAGGTGTCGAAGCCCTTCGCGCGGCCCCACTGGCCGTCGGACTTCTGCAGCTCACGCGCGCTGACGTCGTTCGCCACGGTGTAGCCGAGGATCGCGCTCGCCGCGCGGGCGGCGGGCACGTTCTTCACCGGCTGGCCGATGACGATCGCCAGTTCGCCCTCGAAGTCGACCCTGCCGACACCGCGCGGGCGGCGGATGGGCACGTTCGGGCCGATCACCGTGGTCGACGGCTTGATGAACAGCATCGGGTCCTTGGGGACCTCGTTGCCGAACTCGGCCGCGTGCTTCACGTAGTTCCGGCCGACCGCGATCACCTTCGACGGCAGGATCGGCGCGAGCAGCCGGACGTCGGCGAGCGGCCAGCGCTTGCCGGTGAAGTTGGGGTTGTTGCCGAAGGGGTGCTCGGCGATTTCCAGTACCTGGGCGTCGTCGCCGTCCCCTTCGATCGAAGCGAACGCGACACCACCGGGATGAGCAATTCGGGCTAGACGCACTCCCCCACTGTACGACTCCTCACGCCGGGCCCTCGCTGAGGGACTTGTGCACGAGCGCGTCGCACAGCGCGAGCCAGCTCGCTTCGACGATGTTGCCGTGCACCCCGACGGTGGTCCATTCCCGCTCGCCGTCGCTGGTCTCGACCAGCACGCGCGTGACGGCGTCGGTGCCCGGATGGCCGGGCAGGATCCGCACCTTGTAGTCGGCCAGCTCGACACTGTCCAACCAGGACAGATGCGGGCTGAGCGCCTCGCGCAGCGCGGCGTCGAGCGCGTGCACCGGGCCGTTGCCCTCGGCGGTCGCGATCACGCGCTGCCCGCCGACGTGCACCTTCACGGTCGCTTCCGAGACGACCTCGCCGTCGGAACGGTGGTCCAGCACGACGCGGTACGACTCGAGTTCGAACGGCGGTTCGTCGAGGACGTCGCTCTGCGGGCCGTCGACCTCCCGCCGCAGCAGCAGTTCCAGTGAAGCGTCCGCGGCCTCGAAGGACCAGCCTTCGGATTCGAGCCGCTTCACCTTCCGGACGGCGCTCGTCAGCGCCTCGGGCTGGCCGGCAAGGTCGACCCCGAGCTCACGTCCCTTGAGCTCCAGGCTGGCCCTGCCGGCCATCTCGGTGACCAGTACCCGCATGTCGTTGCCGATGGAAGCCGGATCGATGTGGTTGTACAACAACGGATCCACCTTGATCGCGCTCGCGTGCAGTCCCGCCTTGTGGGCGAAGGCCGACGCCCCTACGTAAGCCTGGTGGGTGTAGGGGGCGAGGTTGGCGATTTCGGCAAGGGCATGGGAGACCCGGGTGAGCTCGGCGGCGCCTCCGGTCGGGAGGACCTCCATTCCGAGCTTGGTCACGAGGTTCCCTGTCACGGCGAACAGATCGGCGTTACCCGCCCGTTCGCCGTAACCATTGGCGGTGCACTGGACGTGCGTCACGCCGGCCTGCACGGCGGCGACGGAATTCGCCACCGCGCAGGAAGTGTCGTCCTGGCAATGGATTCCGAGCCGGAATCCGGTCCTTTCCTTGACCTCGCGGACGGTTTCCGCGAGGCCGAGCGGCAGCTGGCCGCCGTTGGTGTCGCACAGCACGGCGACGTCGGCTCCGGCGTTCATTCCCGCGTCGAGCACCTTCAGGGCGGTGTCCGGGGAGAACGCGTAGCCGTCGAAAAAGTGTTCCGCGTCAAGGAAGACGCGACGTCCTTCGCCGACGAGGAACGCGACGGTGTCCCGCACCATCTCGCACGCCTCGTCGACGTCGACCCGCAGCGCGCGTTCGATGTGACGAAGGTCCGATTTGGCCACCAGCGTGATCACCGGGGCCTGGGAATCGAGCAGGGCCCGCACCTGCGCGTCCTGCTCCGCCTTGGTGCCCGCCTTCCTCGTCGCGCCGAAGGCGACGAGGGCCGCGTGGTTCAGTTTCAATTCACCCGAAGCCGCGCGGGCGAAGAATTCCGTGTCCTTGGGCAGCGCGCCCGGCCATCCGCCTTCGATGAACCCGACCCCGAGATCGTCGAGCAGCCTCGCCACCGCCAGTTTGTCCGCGACGGAGTAGGAGATGCCCTCACGCTGCGCGCCGTCGCGCAACGTCGTGTCGTACAGGTGGAAGGCGTCGCCGAGCGGAGTATCGGCGGGCTCCTTGCGGGTCACTGGGGACTCCTCATGGTGGTGGCAAAACGTGTTCAGGCAACAAAAAAACCTCCCGCATGGGTGCGAGAGGTTGCGCGCCGAGGGCTCTTGTGGAGCGGTTATCCGGCGCGCTCGGCGATAATGATGGTGCAGGAGGTCACGGACGCATCATGGCACACGCTCCACCGGGCGTCCACAGGCCGGGCGAGAGTTCCCACTTTCTGGGAGTGGCGCCGGGTGCCCCAAGTCGGCTCTCGCGTGACTGGAAACGGGACGACTTTCCCCGCGTCGGAAGCGACGAAAAGGGCCCTTCACCGCGTGAGATGCGGCGAAGGGCCCCTTCAGCCCGTCGTGAGAACTACTGAGTGACCGGGCGCACGTTCGACGACACGAGTGCCGCCAGCCGGTCGCCGATCGCGTGCGTCGCGCCGGGCGACGCCTGGTCGCGGGTCGCGAGGTCGAAGGCCACCGAGGCCTCGATCCGCCGCGCCGCTTCCTTCTGCCCCAAGTGGTCCAGCAGCAGCGAGACCGACAGCACCGCGGCGGTCGGGTCGGCGAGACCCTGGCCCGCGATGTCCGGCGCGCTGCCGTGCACCGGCTCGAACATGCTCGGGTTCCGCCGCGTGATGTCGAGGTTCCCGCTCGCCGCCAGCCCGATGCCGCCGGTCACCGCCGCCGCGAGGTCGGTGATGATGTCGCCGAACAGGTTGTCGGTCACCACGACGTCGAACCGGGACGGGTCGGTCACCAGGTGGATCGTCGCCGCGTCCACATGGGAGTAAGCGACCGTCACCTCCGGGTGCTCCAGCGAGACCTCTTCGACGATCCGCGACCACAGCGAGCCCGCGTACTCCAGCACGTTCGTCTTGTGCAGGAGCGTCAGGTGCTTGCGCGGCCGCGCCTCGGCACGGTTGAACGCGTCGGTCACCACCCGCCGGACGCCGAACGCCGTGTTGACGCTGACCTCCGTCGCGATCTCGTGGTCGGTGTCCTTGCGCAGCAGGCCACCGTTGCCGGCGTAAGGACCCTCGGTGCCCTCACGCACGACGACCATGTCGATCTCGCCCGCGTCGGCGAGCGGTCCGCGCACACCCGGGTACAACCGGGCGGGGCGCAGGTTCACATGGTGGTCGAGCTCGAACCGGAGGCGCAGCAGCAGCCCGCGCTCCAGAATGCCGCTCGGCACCGTCGGGTCGCCCACCGCGCCCAGCAGGATCGCGTCGTGCTGACGGAGTTCACCGAGTACCGACTCCGGGAGCAGCTCACCGGTGGAGTGCCACCGGGCGGCGCCGAGGTCGTAGTTCGTGATCTCCGCCGTCGGTACGACCTCACCGAGCACTTTGAGCGCCTCGGAGACCACTTCGGGCCCGATCCCGTCTCCTGGGATCACCGCGAGCCGCATCCACACACCTCCGTAGACCAGGCCACCGGCAGTCCGGATGGCCCATCCGCAAGAAAACGCCAGCAGCGGAAGGTTACCGGCTGTAGCCCGGTAGCCGTAGCCGCACCACCCTTATGCCGGAGCCTCCCACAGAGCGAGACAGCCGAAAGGGTGAATACAAGAAGGGACGCCCTGGCGTAAAGCATGCCGCCAGGGCGTCCCTCACCTCATCGAACGCGGGTTATCGCACTATCGCGTCAGCCCACACCGATCGGCTGACGTCCGGTGTGCCGCCCGGCGTTGCCCGGCCGGTCGACACCCGAATCGCCGTTGCCGTTGTTCGCCTGGATCTTCACCACGTTCGCCCGGTTGCCCGAGGCGTTGTGGTGATCGATCGCCAGCAGGCCCAGGACGGTGTCCTGCGCGGCCGTGTTGCGGTTGACCACCAGCGCCGTGCCCGGCTTCGCGACGTAGCCCAGCGCGGCGTCGCCGCCACCCTGGACCGTGTACGCGGGAGCCAGGGCGTCGAACGAGAGCGGCGTGCCGACGTAGTCGATCGTCGACGAGCCCGCACCCGGCGCGGCGTAGAACCCGGAGGTCCCGACCGTGTAGGTGATCTTGTGCGACGCGGCGTTCGGGTCGATGCCCAGCGCGGCGATGCTCACCGGCAGCACGACGACGTTGGTGTCGTACACGTTCGTGTCGACGTCGCCGAGCTGGCCGTTGACCGGCTGGATGTCCACCTGCGGGAAGCCCGGCTTCAGCGCCACCGTGACGGCGACCAGGACGTCGGTCGCGGTCACCTTGGTGACATAGGTCTCGAAGTCCGGGTTCCCGTCGCCCGTGGTGTCGATGTCCACGAACGGCGAGGTGTTGCTGCCCAGGTTGGCCAGGTCGCTCCAGGTGGTGAGACCGAACGCCAGCAGCGCGTTCTCCGGCTCACCCTGCGCCTTGGCCAGCGGGGCCGTCGACGCCGCGCCGACGTAGCGCAGGTCGGCGCCCTTCGCGGTCTGGTTCAGCGTGCAGTCGGTGGTGACACTGCCGTCGCACTCGGGCAGCTGCGGGGATTCCGCCTGCAGTTCGAGCACGCTGATCAGCGAGCGGTACCGCTGCGAACCGGTGCCCTGGTCCACGCCCTTGCCGGTCAGGTTCAGCACGGCCTGGTTCTGGCCGGCGCCGAAGTTGACGTTGCCCGGGGTGTTGATGGACGAGACGGGCTTCGGCGCGGAGTACACCGAAAGCCGCAGCGGAACGGTCGTGCCGCTCTTCGGGGTGAACGCGATCCGGCCGGAGGCGTCCGCCACGAACTGCCGGGCGAGGCCGACCTGCGTGGTCGCCATGGTCGGGTCGATGACCTTGCGGAGCGCCTTGGGGTCGGCGATCTTCAGGGTCACCTTCACCGTGGCGATACCGCGCGGGCTCAGCTTGACGGTCGGCTTGTCCACTGTGTACTCGACACCGGGGAGCGCGTTCACGGCTTCGTAGCCCACCGAGTACTCGACCGGCTTGATGCCCTTGTTGACCACCTTGACCGTCTTGGTCAGGGTGACCGGGCCGCCCGCTTCGACGACGCCGAAGTTGACGGTGACGGAGCCGGGGTTGTCGACGACGTAGGCCAGGACCTGGTTGTCCAGCGCGGCCTTCGCGTCGATCCGGCCACTGCCGACGCGCTGCGGCGCGTAGGTGCGGCCCGACGCGTCGCGGATGTCGTGCCCGGCGGTGTTGATGACCGCGGCCTTGACCTCCTCGACCGACCAGTCCGGGTGCGCCTGACGGATCAGGGCGGTGATACCCGAGGTGTGCGGAGCCGCCATCGACGTCCCGGAGATGACCAGACGGCCCGCTCCGCTGCCCGCCAGCGCGGACGAGATCGTGTCACCGGGCGCCGAGACGTCCGGCTTGACGGCCGGGCCGCGCCCGCCACGCGAGGTGAACGAGCTCGGGGTGTCCACAATGGACTGGTCGAAGGTCGGCACGGACACGCGGCCCTTGCCGGTCATGCGGACCTGCAGCGTGCCGGCGGCCAGGGCCGGGCGCACCGAGGCGGTCGCGCTGCCGGTCAGCTGGAACGTCGGCGTGGCCGCGTTGCCCGCGATACCGGCCGAGAAGTGCTCCAGCGTGGACGAGAACAGCGCGCCCTTGGCACCGGCGGCCTGCGCGTTGTTCGAACGGGCGCCCGAACCGCAGGCGCGGGTCGCGTCGTTGTCGTCCCATTCGAGCCAGACGATCTTGCCCGCGACCTTGGCCTTGTCGGCCTCGGAGTACGGGTTGCAGCCCGCCGCGTTGGCCGCGGACAGCGCGACGACCGGCGCGGTGACGTCGAGCGTGTCGTAGGTGGCGTAGTTCTGGCTGAACTGGCCGGTCTTCGTGCCCTTGACCCCGGCGGGGGCCACGGCCTCGACGGCGTCGCGCAGGACGGACGCGTCACGGCTGCTGGCGACGGTCAGCGCCTCGGGCGTGTTGCCCGGCGCGCCGCCGACGTCGTTGAGGTCACCGCCGTTGCCCGCGGAGAACACCGGGACGACGTTGTTCGCGGCGATCTTGCGCACGAACAGCGAGTCCGGGTCGTCCGGGGTGGCGAAGTCGCCGCCCAGCGACAGGTTGACCACGTCGAGGTGGTCGGTGAAGTCGCCGTCGCCGTCCGGGTCGAGCGACCAGTCGAGCGCCTGCGAGGTGACGTTGGTCGAACCGGCGCAGCCGAAGACCTTGATCGCGTACAGCAGGGCCTTGGGCGCGGTGCCCGGGCCGATCTGCATCGCTTCGAGCTTCTTCTTGTTGAGCTTCTTGTAGTCGCCCGTGAACGTCTTGCCCGCTTCGTCCACACCGAAACCGGCGACCGTGCCCGCGACGTGCGTGCCGTGGTGGCCGCAGGCGAGCGGGTTGGGGTCCGGCTTCGGGATCTTGAGGGCCGGGTCGCTGCTGCCCGAGTCGTAGGCGTCGCCGACCAGGTCGACACCGCCGACGACCTTGTCGGTCGGGAAGGCCGGGGTGGCCTGGTCGCGGTTGATCGCCTTGTACGCCTCGGGCGTGCCCGGGCCGCCGAAGTCGGCGTGGGTGTAGTCGATGCCGTCGTCGATCACGCCGACGCGGATGCCGTCGCCGTAGCGGCCGGTCTGCTGCCACGACGCGAGCGTGTTGGTCAGCTGGACCGCGCTGGAGTTCGTGCGGGTCTTCGGCACGACCTTCTTGACCGAGACGACGTCCGGACGCTTCGCCAGATCGCGGATCTTCGCCGCGTCGGCCGTGACGACCGCGCCCGCGACCGCGTTGGCGGTCTGGGTGACCAGCTGGGTGCCGGCGTCGGCGGCCTTGAGCTGGCCGACGACGGAGTTCACCGTCGCGGCGGCGTCGGCCTTGGCGTCCTTCGCGGCCTTCTTCGCCTTCTCCTTGCCCGCGCCCTTGTTCTGCTCGGCGTTGAAGGCGTCGACGGCGGGCTGCTTGGCCAGCTCGACGAAAGCGGTGATCTGGCCCTGGGCGGCCTTGAGCTTCGGCTCGACCTTGCCCTGGAACGCGTTACGGTCGATCTTCGCCGGCGTGATGCCGTCCGCGAGCGGGACATCCTGCGCGGCCGCGGTCGCCCCGGTGACGGACGTCGCGAGCAACGCGGCGAAGACCGCGGCCGACGAGCGGATGGCCCATCGGGGTACGCGGGATCTGTTCATGAGTTAGTGCCCTCACTCGAGGCCTCGACTCGGAACCTGCCTGCCGCTCGAACACACCCCCGACGGTGAGCCCCGGCGCCGCGCCGTGCCCTTGACGGCGCGATGGTTCGGCCTCGCCGGAAGAACCTATCCGGGGACCAGCCCGACTTCAGTAGGCATTTTTCACCGTTATTGAATCTTGCTCTTCGCAACGCCCTGACTACCGGGGAAAAGTATTCCTGTAACGCGGGCAACGTGTTGCCACATAACGAAAGCCGCGTCCGTGGACGCGGCTTTCGTCAGATTGCTTGCAGGTCAGCCGAAGTTGACCGCGCGGATCGTGTGCGCGCCGACGGTGGCGCCGATCGGCTCAAGCAGGTGCGAGTCCACCGAACGGTCCACACGCAACAGCATGACCGCGTCCGCGCCGTCGGTGGTCTGGCTGATCTGCGCGGCCTCGATGTTGATGCCCGCCTCGCCGAGGAGCGTGCCGACGCGGCCCATGATGCCGGGGCGGTCCGGGTACTCCAGCAGCAGCACGTTGCCCTCGGCGCGCAGGTCGAAGTGGCGGCCGTTGACCTCGACCAGCTTCTCGACCTCGTCCTTGCCGGTGACCGAGCCGGACACCGAAAGCGTGGTGCCGTCGGCGTGCACCGCGCGGACGGTGACCAGGCTGCGGAACTTGGGGCTTTCGGTCTCGGTGACCAGATCGACCTGGACGCCCAGTTCCTCCGCCACGCGCGGCGCGTTCACGAAGGTGACCTGGTCCTCGACGACGCCGGAGAACACGCCGCGCTCGGCCGCGAGCGGCAGCACGCTGACGTCTTCGGTGGACAGCTCGCCCTTGACCACGACGGTGACCGAGGCGGGCGCCTTCGGGTTGAGCGCGGTCAGCACGGTGCCGAGCTTCTGGGTGAGCGAGAGGTACGGCCGGACGTGCTCGCCGACCGTGCCGCCGCCGGCGACGTTCACCGCGTCCGGCACGAAGTCGCCGCGCAGCGCGAGCAGCACGGACTTCGCGACGTCGGTGCCCGCGCGGTCCTGCGCCTCGGCGGTCGACGCGCCCAGGTGCGGGGTGACGACGACGTTCGGCAGGCCGAACAGCGGGCTCTCGGTGGTGGGCTCGGTGACGAAGACGTCTATGCCGGCGCCGCCGACGTGGCCGGAGCTCACCGCGTCCGCCAGCGCCTGCTCGTCGATCAGGCCGCCGCGGGCGGCGTTGACGATGATGACGCCCTGCTTGGTCTTCTTGAGCGCCTCGGCGCCGATCAGGCCCTTGGTCTCCGGGGTCTTCGGCAGGTGGATGGAGATCGCGTCGGCGCGCTCCAGCAGCTCGTCCAGCGTGACCAGCTCGATGCCGAGCTGCGCGGCGCGGGCGGCCGAGACGTAGGGGTCGTAGGCGATGATCTTGGTGTCGAACGCGGCGAGCCGCTGCGCGAACAGCTGGCCGATCTTGCCGAGGCCGACCACGCCGACGGTCTTGCCCTGGATCTCGACGCCGGAGTAGGCGCTGCGCTTCCACGCGCCGCCCTGGAGACTCTGGTCCGCGGCCGGGACCCTGCGGGCGACCGCGAGCAGCAGCGCGACGGCGTGCTCGGCGGCGGAGACGATGTTCGACGTCGGCGCGTTGACCACGAGGACACCGCGTTCGGTGGCGGCGGGGACCTCGACGTTGTCCAGCCCGACGCCGGCGCGGGCGACCACCTTGAGCGTGGTGGTGGCGGCGAGGACCTCGGCGTCGACCTTCGTCGCGGACCGCACGAGCAGCGCGTCCGCCGTCTTCACGGCTTCGAGCAGCGCGGGGCGGTCCGTACCGTCCACATGCTGGACCTCGACCTCGTCGGAGAAGACACTCAGCACGGAGGGCGCGAGCTTCTCGGCGATGAGGACGACGGGCTTGTTCGGCTTGGTCACGATACGGCTCCCACTATCTGGTCTGTGCCTGCGACTCACTGTTGACGGTCACGCCGTTGTGCCCGGTTGCGCCGCAGTTTAGACCTGGTGACAGGGGATTGTTAACTCGCCCGTAATCCCGCGAAAACGAGATCGACGAGGCGTTCGAGGCCCTTGTCACCCGAAAGGTGTTCACTGGCCCAGGAAAGCGCGTGCAGCAGCACCAGCAGTTCGTCCACTGTGACGTCCGCCCGGAGCCCGCCCGACGCCTTCGCCCGTTCCACTAGATGGGATACGCCGTCCCGCATGGCGTGACACGACGCGTACAGCGGCGAGGTCTCGTCGTCGAGGACGTCGACCATCAGTTCGGGCAGCCCGCGATAGCGCGCCGACTGCTCACCCATCCCGGTGAGCCAGCTCTTCAGCGCGGCGAGGGGCTCCGGCGAGTCCAGGAGTTCGCGGGCCGCGGCGGCCTGCCCGTCGAACCTGTCGCGGAGCACCGTCTCGACCAAGGCCTCCCGCGTCGGGAAGTGCCGGTAGAGCGTCCCGATGCCGACACCGGCCCGGCGGGCGATCTCTTCCAGCGAAGCCTCGACCCCGTGCGCGGCGAAGGCTCGCCTGGCCTCTTCGAGGAGGCGCTCGTAATTGCGCCGGGCGTCCGCCCGCAGCGGCTTCTTCTCGGTGTCCATCGCGTTCCCGAGCCTATCCTCGACAAATCGGAGGCGGCCTCCGTATAGTCGCGACGGTAAACGGAGGCTGCCTCATGTTAGCTGGGGAGAACCGCATGACCCTGATCGAAGAGACCCGTGACCGGCTGGGACCGGTCGGCGTCTGGCTACCGCTCGGCATGGCCCATCCGCCACCCGACGAGGAACTGGCGGCGATCCGGCGGCTGGAAGAGCTGGGCTATCGCACCGTGTGGGCAGGCGAAGGCCCCGGAAGCCGGGAGCTGTTCGCGCACGGCGGCATCACGCTCGCGTCCACCGGAAATGTCGTGATCGGAACCGGGATCGCCAACATCTGGTCGCGCCCCGGGCGCACCGCCCACAGCGGCGCGCGGACGCTCGCGCACGCCTTCCCCGGCCGGTTCGTGCTGGGGATCGGGATCGGGCACGCCTTCCAGGCCGCGAAATCCGGCGTGGACTACCGGCCGCTCGACCAGACCCGCGCGTACCTCACGGAGATGGACGAGGCCGCGGCCGAATTCCCGGCGCCCGTGCCGTTCCCGCGGATCCTCGCCGCCGTCGGCCCGAAGATGCTCGAACTCGCGCGGGACCGGGCGGACGGCGCGCATCCGTTCGCCCAGCCCTTCGAGCACACGCCGTACTCCCGGGAGATCCTCGGCCCGGACAAGCTGCTCATCCCCACCCACTCGGTCCTGCTCGGCGACCGCGAGCAGGCGCGGCGGAACGTGGCCGGGAACATCGAAATGATGAAACGGTACGACGTCCCGCACTACTTCAACGGCTGGAAACGGCTGGGCTACACGGACGCCGACATCGACGGCGTCAGCGACCGGCTCGTGGACGCGCTGACAGCCTGGGGTGACGAGGAGAGGATCGCCGGGCGGATCCAGGAACTCGTCGACGCCGGCGCGGACACCGTGCTCGTCACTCCGGACGGGGACGACCTGACTGCCATCGTGGATCAGCTGGAGCGGCTGGCACCGGCACTGTCGGAGGTGACGCGATGAGCGTCGGGATCTGGACGTTCTCCTTCGACGGCAAGGAAATCGGCGAAGTCCGGGACGCCGCCGCGGAAATCGAAGAGCTGGGATACGACACCTTGTGGTCCGGGGAGCACCTGGGGCGCGAGGCTTTCACCCAGGCCGGACTGCTGCTGGCGGCGACGTCCCACTTGAAGGTCGCCACCGGGATCGCGCGGTTCGACCAGCGCGAACCGGCCACCGCCGCGGCCGCCGGACGGACCTTGGCCGAGGCCTATCCGGGCCGGTTCATCCTCGGGCTGGGCGGGCACCGTGAGGGCACGAAACCGCTGGAAGCCCTGCGCGGCTACCTCGACGCCATGGACGCGGCCGAACTGTCCACACCGGACTCCCCGCACCGGCGGCTGCTGGCCGCACTGGGACCGAAGATGCTCTCTTTGGCCGCGGAACGCGCCGACGGGGCGCATCCGTACTTCGTCCCCGTCGAGCACACCGCACAGGCGCGGGAGGTCATGGGACCTTTGGCTTTCCTCGCCGTCGAGCAGGCCGTCGTACTGGGCTCGGATCGGGAGATCGCGCGGAAGCACGTTTCGATGTATCTGGAACTGGCGGCACATCACCGGGCGAATCTGCGGCGATTCGGTTTCACCGAAGAGGATTACGGCTCCGACCGGCTCGTGGACGCGCTGGTCGCCGTCGGGGAGGACGCGATTTCGGCGCGGGTGCAAGAGCATCTGGACGCCGGCGCCGACCATGTCTGCCTGCAGGTCCTGACCGAGGACGAGCGGATCCCGCTGGCCGAATGGCGGCTTTTGTCGGGGGTGGGCGGTAGCGTGCGGAAGCGTGACGTCACCGGCTGAACTCGCTTTCGAGCAGGCACGGGAATTGATCGACGCGCGGGACCTCGCCGGTCTCGCGCGCCTGATCGGCGACCTGCCCACACTCGTCCACGCGCACGGGAAGAACGGGAACGATCTGCTCGGCATGGCCGCGGCCACCCGCGACGAACGGCTGTGCCGGATCCTGCTCGACCACGGGGCCGATCCGGCTTCGGCCAACGTGCACGGCTGGACGGCGTTGCACCAGGCCGGGTACGTCGGGCTGCCGTCGCTGGTCACGATGCTGCTCGACGCGGGCGCGCCGGTCGACGTGCCCGCGCGCGGCGACGGCGGGACACCGCTGGTGGTCGCGCTTTTCTGGGGCCACAGCGAGGCCGCCGAAGTCCTGGCCGCTCGTGACCTCTCCCCCGGCAACCTCCGGGTGGCGGCGGGACTCGGCCGGGCCGAGCTCCTGGACGAGCTGCTCGCGCCGGACGGCACGCTCTCCCCGGCGGCGGGCGCGCATCGCGAGTTCCACCGGCCGCACAGCGGTTTCCCGGAATGGCGGCCGAGCGACACCCCTGCCGAGATCGTCAACGAGGCGCTGTCGTGGGCCGCGCGGAACGACCGATCGTCGGCGGTGCGGACGTTGGTGACCCGCGGCGCGGAGGTGGACGCCGACGTCTACCGGGGTACGGCGTTGACGTGGGCCGCCGCGCAGGGGAAGGCTTCGGCGATCAGCACCTTGGCCGAGCTGGGCGCTTCGGTCGACCGTCAGGGGACTTTCGGCGGGCTTTCGCACGGGGAAGGCGTCACGGCGCTGCACTTGGCGGTGCAGGGCGGGCACGTGGACGCGGTGCGCGCGTTGCTGGCGGCGGGAGCGGATCCCTCACTGGAGGATTCCCTGTACTCGTCGTCGGCTTTGGGGTGGGCCGAGCATTTCGGGCAGGCGGAGATCTCGGCGGTGCTGCGGGGCGCCTGAGCGTCGTGTCATGAGGGGTCCCCATAGGACGGATTTCGTCCCATGGGGACCCCTCATGCCATCCCGGAGGGGGCGCGGCGGGGTCGCGGGCCGGGTCGCGGCGGGAGCGCGAGTCTCAGCAGCGCCCCGAATGTCATGAAAGGGTCGTTCAGGACGAAAAACGTCCTGAACGACCCTTTCATGACACCCGCCTC
>NZ_JBFBGL010000026.1:0-32868 GCF_040684635.1 Amycolatopsis sp. NPDC089917
GGGGTGGGGGGTGTATGTGGGGGGGGGGGGTTGTGTTTGTGCGTCGGCGCTTACTCCATAACACCCCCCCCCCCCCCCCCCCGACCAACCCGGCGCGTCGGAAACGGAAGTCGAAAGTGTTTCAGGTCGTCGGACCGTTCCCCACGCCGGAAAACTTTGTCACGCGCCTTTTGAAATCTTTCGAACTGGCGACAAAATCGCGGCGTTCGTAAAGGTGGCGTCACAGTCCATCTTGGACAAAAGATCACCGCGTCCCGCATTCGCCACGGCGAAATCGCGCGGGCTTCCCATGGCGACGCTCGTCATCAACGGGGGAGAGGTGACGCTCGGGGACGTCTGGCACAGCCTTCGCCGCGGAACGCCGATCGTCGTGCTGCGCGGGACCGGCCGCGCCGCCGATCGGATCGCCGACGCGCGAACCGGTCTGGCGGACCCCTCGATCGCCTTCGTCGCCCGATCCCCGTTGACCCATGTCGTGAGCACGGACGAACTTCGCCGCGTCCTGCGCGAGGTACTCGGGCTCGACTGACGTGGCGCGTCCGGGCCTGCTCGCCGAACGGTCCGGGCACACCGAGGCGACGGTCGCGTTGTGCGCCGCCGCGGGGCTCCCGCCGGCCGGGATGTGCTGCGAGGTGCTGAATCCCGGCGGCACGACGGCGGGCAGCGCCGACCTCGAAGTCGCGGCGCTGCGCCGGGGAATGCCCGTGGTGGATCCGGCCGATCTGAAGGCCCGGCTGTAGCTCCCGCACACGAAAACCGGCGGCCGGGAACTCCCGGCCGCCGGCTTTCCCGTGCGAGGGTCAGGGGTGGTAGATCTCCTTGACCGTGGAGATCCGGTCGTCACCGTTCACGCTGATCTGCGCGCGCACCGGGTTGCCGTCCTTCAGCTGCTGGATCAGCTGCTCCTGGCCGCACGGCCCGTTGCCGAGGCCCGCGTCGTCGATGGTGACCGAGCCCGACTCGCTCGGGCACAGGGTGGCCGCGCTGAACACCTTGCCGCCCGGCTGCAGCGGGAGCCGGTAGGTCTTGCCGTCGACCGGCCGGGAGTCGCCGCCCTTGCCGGGAACGGTCAGCTGGAAGCGGGCCATCCGCACGTCGGCGTCGTAGCCGGTGAACTGCACCGAGTGGGTGGAGTTCGGGAACTTGCGGACCTGCTTGTCGGGAGCCTGCCCGGTGCCGCCCGAGGGCCGGGTCTCCAGCTGCAGGGAGTCGTTGGGCACGCCGCAGGTGACCGCGCCCTGCTCGCCCGCGGCGTCCGCCTGGCGGGCGCAGGTCCAGCGGCCCTGGACGTCGAGGACCCGCTCGCCCGGACCTTCGGCCTGCGGAAGCTTGTCGTAGTACTCGGCGATCACGTTGAAGGCTTCGGTGCAGCCGGGCTTGGTGCCGTCGGTGGCGGCGACCGCGATCAGGTCCATCTTCTGCCTGCCGGGCGCGCCGACCTGGCCGCCGTGCTCGCTGCAGTTGACGTCACCGTTCGACGTGGCGCCGGATCCGCCGGTCCCGCCGGAGGCCGCCCCCTGGCCCGCGCCTTCCGGAACCTGCTCGGCCACCGCCGCCGTCTCCGCCGCGTTCCGCACCGGGGAACCATTTCCCGCGACGCCGTTTCCACTGCACGCGGAAAGGAGTGCGGTGGCGGCGACCGCCCCGCCCACAACGGCAATTTTGATTGTCTTCTTCGTGGTGAATTTCATTTCTGCGCCCCTCTCGCGTCCTTTGTCGAAGCTTTGTCCGGAAGACGCGAGAACCGTGATCGGGTTGCTCCCCGGAGCCCTCAGAGCGCAGGGTTGCCCGAAGGCCCTGGCCGTCCTGCCCCTGCGGGCAAGTCTCGATCCGGGGAGCAACCTCCCAGGTCGGCGGCTGCGATAAGCCCTTTATGTCTGGATTTCGCGGCCGCGGCCGCGGACGGCTTATGGGATGACGCGGTTGCGCAGGTTGTCCTGGTACGGGCCTTCACCGTGGATGTTCAGCTCGTTGCCCACCTCGAAACTGTAATAAGGGTGCGAGGTGAAGTAGCTGTCCAGATTGGTTCCGCCGAAACAGATCAAATCCGCGCCGCCACCCGAATTGGGGCCGTTGCACAGACTCAATGTCGGATAGCGGAACGAGTCCAGCGGCCGGAAACCCGTGCCGCCGGGACCGGGTACGGGCAGGTGCCCGATCAACCCGCCCGGGTCACCCGGCCAGTTCGACTCGCCCGGCTGCCGCCGCCCGTCGGCGAACAGGACGCCCTGGATGTTCCGTCCGGGCGGCTCGGTCTCCAGGACCGTGCCCGCGACGAGCGCCCCGAGGCTGAAGCCGACGATGTACACCTTGGTGTCGAGGTCGCAGCCGTAGGTGACGTAGAGGTTGTAGAGCGCGGTCCTGAGGTTGGCGACGCCGGCGTCGACGTCGGTGTACAGGTTGATGTCCGCTTCGGCGTTCGGATACGGGATGCGCACCGGATTCGCGCCGCCCGGCGCGAGCCCCGGATCCAGGAGTTTCTGCGCCCCACCGTCCCGGTAGCCCGGCACGACGAACATGACCGGTCCGCACGCGCCGTCCGGCCGGGCGGGAGCCGCCTGTGCCGCCCCCGCGCCGGCGATGGCGCCGGTCAAGGTGACGACGGACAGGACGGCGGTCGCGAGCAAGCGTGCTTTGAGTCTTCTCATCGGTCTCTCCCCACACTGTTGATCTTCCATGCCGAACAGTAAGGAGAGGCGATGAAATAACGATGAAACGCCGAGTGTGGTTACCGTCCGACAGGGCGGCGACGCTCAAGGCCCCGTTCGTGGAGGAAACGGGTCCGCGGCCGGAAGGCGCTTCCGGAACGGAACGCGACGATCCCGGCCGCCAGCGCTCCGGATTCCGCGAGCCGGGTCACCCGCGCGGGCAGGTTCCGGTCGCCGACGAGATCGCGTCCGATCAGCAGCAACCCGACCCGGTGGGTGACCGCGAGCTGTTGCCACCGTTGGGAAAGGTCGACGTCGGCGTGACTGACCAAGGGGCGGACGCGCGGCCATTGGACGGTGAGACGCGTCTGCCTGCCGCGATCGGACTCCAGGGAAGTCGCCTCGATCCGCCACCCGGGAACGGGCGCAGACGGAACGCGCCGGACGTCCGTGGTCAGCGGCAACCCGCGGGACTGCGCCGCGTGCAGCAAGGCGTCGGGTCGGTGCGGCGAGTGTCCGTCCATCAGCAGCGCCGCGAACTCGCGCGCCCCGAAGGTCCAGACAAGGGCTTGAAAGCGGATCTGGGTCCCGTGCATCGACAACCCCCCCGGTAGCGAAAGTGACACGATCGACTCAGGGTAGGCACGGGAAAGCCTCGCGCCACCGGCTCCGGTGGGAAGATCACCTCATCCGACCAAAGTGCTTAAATGGCAAGTAATTGACCAGTAATCGCGAGGGGGAGCGGATCCCCGGCGCGGTGCCGACGGCGGTCGCGGTGTCACCGAGCACGAGGCTTTCGTGAGCGGCCATTGGCTGGCGTCGGCTCTCTTCGCGAGGATTTCCGCCGCGCGGTGACGTCAGCGGCCTTGAGCGAATCCGATCCGGACGTGACTACGGTGAGGCTCTGCCCATCTCCGAGGATGATTTGAAGCCATTCGAGAAGTGGAGAAGAGAACGGTCGAGAGTGCTCGGGGAAACGGCAACGAGATGCGCGCTTCGAGGAGATCCAGGCGAACCGCGCCGAAACCGGGCGAGGACAAGGCTGACGCGGTTCGCTCGTCCGCGGTGGCCTGGTCGAGATCGAGCACGGCAGCCTTCCCCGCGAAAGGCCAGCCAGGCGATTCTCCCATTCCGGTGGCGCTGGTAGCGTCACGCGGCGTCACGAAGCGAACGGGGGGAGAACCGCCATGATCACACCATCCACGTCCGACAGTGAGCTGGTGTTCGCCCGTGCCCGGCGCGGGTACCTCTTCGCGATGTCGCTCGGCCCGATCGCGTTGGTGGCACTGTGCGTCGTTTCCCTTGCGGGGCAACGAAACAAGGGCTCGATCCTGCCGGTGCTGGGCTTGCTCGCGTTCGCGCTGGTCCTGTTCCTCTTCGGGTACGCGCGGCGGAACTCGCCCGTGCGCTGGAGCCGGATCGCGGCGATCAGTGGTGTCGTCGCCGGGGTGTACGGCGCGGTCGTGGTGCTGAGCTGGCGTGCCGGGGAGAGCCGGTTGCTCATCGCCATCGCGGTGCTGGTCATCCTGTCACTCGTGCCGTGGCTCGCCGTGCGGAACGCCGCGGCCTCGGTACTGGCCAGGCCCAAGGGTGACCTCGTCGGTGCGACGGCCGAGCTGTCCTTCGCGCTGCGGGACGAGGCCGACGGCTGGTTCCTGATCCGCGAGGACGAGGTCGCCGTGCGGATCCGGCGCAAGGTCCGCCGCAGTCTCGACGACGACCACGACGCCGCGGTCTCGTTCTCCGGCATCGCCGAGGTCGAGGTCATCGATCTGCCCGGCGACGACGAGGTCGAGATCGGCCTGTCCTACACCGTCACGCCCGGCGCCGGGCCCGCCCTGCGCATCCGGGTGGACGACAAGGCGATCGACCTGCGGGACGAGTGGATCGTGCCGATCGACGAGGCGTGGCAGGCCGCCGAGGCCTTGCGCACCCGGATGGTCCGGCTCTCGAAGTAGCCCGCGACGCCTAGCCGGGGAGACGGCAGCAAGCCCGGATGCGTTCACCGACCGACGATCGGTTCGGGGCCGCCGGAGACAGCGGCCCCGAACCGCCGGCGTCAACCGGCCGTGCCTTCGAGGTGTGCCTTGATCAGTTCCAGGCCGGGCTGGATGCGGGCAGGGTCCTCGACCGGGTGCGGGCCGGGCGGCTCGGTGTCCGGGACCAGTCGTTCGAACAGGCGGCAGAACAGGGTTGTTCCGTCGCCGAGGTCGAACGTGGTGAAGGTGGCGATCGCGTGCATCGCCGGGGCCAGCGAGCCGTCGTCGAGGACGTCCCGGCCGACCACTGTCCACAGCTTTCCGGGGACCCGCGCCACCACGGTATAGAGCTTCGGCTTCTCGTTCAGCTCCGGCTGGATGGTCTCGAGCAGTACGTCGCCCATCTCGGCGGGGACGCCTTCGGTGCCGCGTCGCACCTCGGTGCCGAGTGCCATCGGCAGCCATTTCGGCAGGTTCGACCACGTGGTCACCCAGTCGTAGACGGCCTGGACCGGGCGGTTGATGACGATACGGTTTTCGACGAACCGAATGTTCAAGTCGTCCGGGATCTGAGGGACGTACAATTCCACTGACACGACTTCTCCTTTTTCGATCAGGCGCGGGGTTTCCGGCGCCGCTGTCTTTCTCGATTTCCCCTGACGGGTCTTCGCGCTGGTCCGGCCGCGGTCACCGGGAGGGTGCGTGTTGCCCGGTCATGAGCGCGGCGAGGTCGTCCGGTTCCAGGAACGACGGTGGCGGTGGCGGGCCCCAGCTGAACAGGCCTTGGGCGCCCTCGAAGACTTCCGGGGTCCAGATCTCGTCCTCGGGGATGCAGTCCATGTCGGCGTAGTACTCGCTGAAGTTGCCCGCCGGATCCTTGAGGTACCAGAAGAAGTTGGATCCCGCGTGGTGCCTGCCGAGGCCCCAGACATGTCGCCCGGGGTTGCCTGCCAGCATCGCCGCCGCGCCTCGTCCGACGTCGTCGATGTCGTCGACCTGCCAGGACGTGTGATGGAGGAAGTTCACCGGTGCCGCGAGCGCCAGCACGTTGTGGTGATCGACCGAGCAGCGCATGAAGGCGCCCTTGTTCCCGATGTAGTCGCTGACCTTGAAACCGAGTCCCTCGGTGAAGAACCCCATGGTGGCTTCGAGATCGGTCGTGCCCACCACGCAGTGGCCGAGTTTCTTGGGCCGGATCGGGTCTTCGCGCAGCACTCCGGGCGCGCGGCCGAACCGCTCGATGCGACCGGGCCCGTTGTAGGGGGTGGCCGGGACGGGCCGCTGCATGATTCTCGGCGCGATTTCGACGCGGACGGTGAACCCGGAAACCGGCTCGATCGCCGTGATCGCGGTGCCGTCCGTGCCGCCCGGCACGCCGAGGCGGTCCAACCGCGACGCGACCCGCGCGACGTCGTCGACATCGTCGACGCCCACCCCGAGTTCGAGTACCCGCCGGGATACGGCGTGCCGGATCCGCAACTGCTCGCCGCCTTCGCGAGTGCTGAAAGCCCCGTCGCCGAGGTGGGTGAGCCCGAACTCGGAGTAGTAGGCGATGGTTTCCGCGACGTTCGGGACACCCATGGTGACCCGGGTGAGGCGGTGCATGCCCATGTCAGTCCTCCTCTGCGGTAACGAAGGTCTGGTGCATCTCACCGATGCCTTCGATCCAGCTGACGAGGTGTTCTCCTGCCCGCAGGAACCGCTTCGGCGTGCGGCCCATGCCCACACCCGCCGGGGTTCCGGTGAAGACGAGATCGCCCGGATACAGGGTGATGGTCCGCGACAGCGCGGATATCAGCCTGGCGACCGGGTAGATCAGTTCGCGGGTGCGACCGTCCTGCACGGTCTCGCCGTCGACCGCGCAGCCGAGCGCCAGGTCGTCCCGGTTCGCCAGATCGTCCGGCGTGACCAGCCACGGCCCGACCGGCGCGAAGTTCGGGAAGGACTTGCCGAGGCTGAACTGCGGGACGGAGCCGGCCAGTTGCGCGGCGCGCTCGGAGAGGTCCTGTCCGATCGTCACCCCGGCGACGTGGTCCCATGCGTCGGATTCCGCGACGCGGGTGGCGGTCCGGCCGATGACGGCGACGAGTTCCACCTCCCAGTCCACGTCGCCACCGGCCGGTAGCACGACCTTCGCGTCGGGGCCGGTCAACGCGGAGACGAACTTGGTGAACGTCGGAGGAAGTCCTTCCGGTGCCTCGAAACCGGACTCGGCGGCGTGGGCGTCGTAGTTCAGGCCGATCGCGACGATCTGCCGCGGGGCCGGCGAGGGAGACCCCAGCTGCGCGCGGGTGAACGCGACGCCGGGTCCGGCGGGCGGCTGTCGCGCCCAGGCTCGGAACCCTTCCCAGTTCTCGTAAACGGTCGGGAGATCGGGGCCGAATTCGCCTCCCGACGCGGTTTCGACGTCGATTCCGGTGTCGTCGGCGGTCAGCAGCACCGCCCGTCCGTCCACATTGGCCAGTTTCATGACTGCACCTCTCGGGATCCGGCCGTGCACGACTTCTCGTGCGGCCGAGGGGTTCGTGGGCTTAATTCGAAACTAGACCCAAACTTTCGAAAGTTCAACCGAGATTCGTAAAGTGCTAGGCTGGAGGGCATGACCAAGAGCGGCGGAGCGACCCGCACCGACGGCATCCACCAGGCGTTGCGCGCCGACATCCTCACCGGTCGGCTGGTGCCGGGCGACCGGCTCAAGTTCCCGGACCTGGCCGACCGCTACCAGGTGAGCGTCGGTGCCACCCGCGAGGCGCTGACGAGACTGGTCGCCGAAGGGCTGGTGGTGGCCAGGCCGCGTCAGGGTTATCTGGTCCGGCCGCTGTCCCATCAGGATCTGGCCGAACTGACACAGGCGCGGGCGGAGGTCGAGTCCCTGGTACTGGGGCTGTCGGTACGGGAAGGCGACACACGCTGGGAGGCCGATACCGTCGCCGCGCACCACCTTCTGGAACGCGCGCCCTATCGCGACCCGGCCGACCCGGATCATCTGTCCGACGAATGGGTGCAGGCACACGCGGCCTTCCACCACGCACTGCTGGCAGGCTGCCGCAACCAGCGGCTGCTCGACGCGGCACGGTCGTTGCGGCAGGAGGCCGAGTTGTACCGGCAGTGGTCGGTATCCCTCGGCAACGAACCCGGCCGGGACGTCGCCGCCGAGCATCGAGCGCTACTCGACGCCGTTCTCGCGCGCGACGCCGGTCGCGCGCAGGAACTGCTGCGTGACCACATCGCGCACACCGCAAGGCTGTTGATCAGCTGTGCGTCCGATCAGCCGAACCAGGTCGGAGGAGCATCGGCCTCGCGGTCCTCGGTGACGAACACTTCGTGAACGACCTCTGGCGCGCGGCGGCCGATCCGGCTTACCCAGCACAGAACCACTTTTCTCGCGGGAAGCGGCTGCCGCTCACGGCGTGTTTGCGCTACGGTACTCGCTGCTGATGACGTCCTTCGATCCCCGATGCCGTGGAGCTGCCGCATGATCCCCCGGCTCGGCCCAGGCGTCCTTGCCCTGTCGATCGTGAGGATTTCATGGAGTACCCCCTGCTGACGGCGGCGCTGGTCTGCGTCTCGCTGCTCGCCGCGGCCTTCGCGCTGTTGCTGGTGCGCCAGCGCCGGGTCACCGTCAACACCGGCCGTCGTGGTGAGCAATTGCTGGCCGAACTCCGCGCCCGTGAGGAGGAGAACCGGCATCTGTTGCACAGGCGGTTGCCCGCGATCGTCGAGGCGCAGACCAATCAGGCCGTGACCGTGCCCGGCCCCTTGCGTGCCGTCAACGGCGAGGACCCCCACCGCGAACTGCTCGTGGCGATCAGCGAGCTGACCGGCCAGACCCGCCGCGACGCCGCCGAATCCGCCGCCGCCACCCTGCGCGCGATGATGCGCACGGTGCAGAACCTCGCGGGGGAGCAGCAGGTGCTGATCTCGGCGATGGAAGAGCAGCACGACAATCCCGACGTGCTCGACGGCCTGCTCGGACTGGACCACGCGAACTCGCAGCTGGGCCGCCGCGCCCAGGCGACCGCCGTGCTCTGCGGTTCGTGGCCGGGCCTGCAGCGCTCCGCCGCGACCCTGACCGACGTGGTGCGCGGGGCCACCGGCCGCATCCGCGACTACGCGCGCGTGCAGATCCCGGCGCCTTCGGACACCGCGGTGGTCAGCCAGGCCGTGGAACCGGTGGTGCTCGCGGTGGCCGAGCTGATGGACAACGGCGCCCGCCACTCGCAGCCCGGCGCACCCGTGCAGGTCACCTTCCAGCAGGCGCACAACGGGATGGCGATCGTCATCGACGACGCCGGGGTCGGCATGACGGTGGAAGCGGTGCAGCGCGCCGGCTGGCTCCTGGAAGGCCACGGCGGCCGGGACATCGCCGCGCTCGGTGTGCCGCCGCGGATCGGCTTCGCCGTCATCGGCGTGCTTTCCCAACGCTACGGTTTCCGCGTCTCGGTGGACATGCGCTCGCCCTTCGGCGGGGTGCGCGCGGTCCTGTTCCTGCCGAGCGAGCTGCTCACCCGCGCCGCCGTCCCGGAGCCGGCACCGCAGGAAGTCCCGTCGCTGGCCGCGCCTGCCAGCCCTGCCGCGATCACTTCCAGCCCGGCCCCGCGCGTGCGCGTTCCCGCTCCGGAACCACAGCCTGCCGAACCGGCCGAGGAACTGGGCACGACCGCGCACGGCCTGCCCCGCCGTCGCCGACGCGCCCCGGTGACCGGGGCGGCCACCACCACGTTGTCGGTTCCGGTGTCGCCGCCCGCCGCGCCGGAACCGGCCGAGTCCCCGGTGAACCACAGCCCGGTCGCCACGGCCACGGCCTGGCAGCGCGGCACCCGCCAGGGCCGCGCTTCTTCCACCGATGACGAAAGGGATTTCCAGTGAGCAGCTCCGTCACCACCAACAACCGGTTGGGCTGGATGCTCGATCAGGCCCTGCAGATGCCGGAGACCATCTCCGCGGTGCTGCTCTCGGCCGACGGCCTGCTGATGGCCCATTCACAGGGAATCACCGTGGAGGACGCCGAGCGCACCGCCGCCGCGGTCTCCGGGCTCCAGTCGCTCGCCCGCGCCACCGGCGAGTTCTGCCGTCAGCCGCCGGAGCAGTGGCGGCAGACGCTGATCGAATTCGACGGCGGGTTCGTCTTCCTGACCGCCGCCGGACAGGGCGCCTACGTCGCGGTGTCCACCACCGGCCGGGTGGACATCGAGGGCGTTGCCTCGCGATTGCAAGAGCTGGTGCAAAGACTCGGCCAGGAACTCACCGCGCCGCCGCGCTTTCCGACCGAGGGATCTGGCGACCCGGCATGAGCGGACAGCGGCGGGAACGGGCGCTGGTCCGCCCGCACGTGGTCACCGAGGGCCGGGCCCATCCGACCCGCAACACCCTGGACGTGGCCACCGTGGTGCTGGCCACCTGGGCTCCGGTGACCGGGCTGAGCCCGGAAAAACGGCGGGTGATGGAGCTGTGCCGGGGCGGCGCGCTGGCCGTCGCGGAGGTGGCGGCGCATCTCAAGCTGCCCACCAGCGTCACCAAGGTGCTGTTGTCGGACCTGCTCGACAGCGGGCACATCGAAGCACGGGCCGCGGTGCGCGAGACCGAAGTCCCCGACCAGCAACTCCTGCAGAAGGTACTCGATGGCCTCCGCGCTCTCACCTGACCGATACGTTCCCGCCACGGTCCGGACCTCGGTGAAGATCCTCATCGTCGGCCCGTTCGCGGTGGGGAAGACCACCTTCGTCGGCACGCTCTCGGAGATCCGCCCGCTGCGCACCGAGGAGCGGATGACCCAGGCGGGCGCGCTGGTCGACGACCTGTCCGGCGTGCGCGGCAAGGACACCACCACGGTGGCCATGGACTTCGGACGCCTGACACTGAGCGATGAGGTGGTGCTCTACCTCTTCGGTGCCCCTGGGCAGCAGCGGTTCACGCAGATGTGGAAGGACCTGGCCCACGGCGCGCTCGGGGCGCTGGTGCTGGTCGATCCCAGCCGCCTGCAGGACTCCTTCGACGTGATGGGCCTGCTGGAGGAACTGGACCTGCCTTACGCGGTGGCGGTCAACCAGTTCGACGGCGCGCCGCGTTTCCCCGAGGCCGAGCTGCGCGAGGCGCTCGATCTGCTACCCCAGACCCGGCTCGTCACCTGTGACGCCCGCGATCGCCCGTCCGCTGCCTCGGCGCTGATCAGCCTGGTCGACTACCTGTTCACTCCCGTCCGCCAGGAGCATTCGTGACCGTTCCCGCCACCCCGCCCCCCGGTTGTCCCGCTCACGCCACACGAACCCCGCTCTACGACGAGGAGTTCGCCGCGAACCCGGCGGGGGTCTACGCGCGGATGCGCAAGGAACACGGCCACGTCGCGCCGGTCGAGCTGGCGCCAGGGGTGAACGCGAGCCTGGTACTGAGCTACGAGGCCGCGTTGGACGTGCTGCGCTCCCCACAGACCTATCCGCGGGACCCGCGCCGCTGGCAGGCCAACCAGCCGCCGGACAACCCGGTGATGCCGATGATGGGCTACCGGCCGAACTGCCTGTTCACCGACGGCGCGGTGCACGCGCGCTACCGCAGCGCGGTCACCGACAGCATCTCGCGGGTGAACCCGCACGCCCTGCTGGACTACGTGGAGAAGACCGCGCGGGAGCTGATCGCGAAGTTCTCCAGGAACGGCCGGGCGGACTTGCTCACCGAGTACGCCGGAAACCTTTCCCTGCAGGTGTTCAACCATCTCTTCGGCTGCCCGCCGGAACTGGGCGAGCGGCTCACCGCGGGGATGCGCGGGATCTTCGACATGGTGGACCCGGAGCGCGCCAACGCCGAACTGACCGCGGCCATGCTGGACCTGCTGGCGCTCAAGCGGCGGCAGCCGAGCCAGGACGTGCCCTCGTGGATGATGGCGCATCCCTCAAGGCTGACCGACGAGGAGATGCTGCACCAGCTGGTGCTGCTGATGGGCGCGGGCACCGAACCGCAGCAGAACCTGATCGCCAACGGGCTTCGGCTGCTGCTGGTGGACGAGCGCTTCGCCGGGGACCTGGCAGGCGGCAGCCTGCACGTGGAGGACGCGCTGGAGGAGATCCTCTGGAGCGACCCGCCGATGGCCAACTACTCCGCCGGTTACCCCTATCCGGCGGCCGACCTGATGGGCGCGCGTCTTCCGGCCGACGAGCCCGTGGTGATCAGTTTCGCCGCCGCCAACACCGATCCCGAGCTGGGCGACGCCCAGCGGGCCGGCAACCGGGCGCACATCGCCTGGAGCGCCGGGGTGCATTCCTGCCCGGCGCAGGGCCCGGCGCGGCTGATCGCGACCACCGCCATCGAGACCCTGCTCGACGCGCTGCCGGATCTGCGCCTGGCCGTGCCGGACGCCGAATTGCGCTGGCGGCCGGGCCCGTTCCACCGCGCGCTGGCCGGGCTCCCGGTCCTGTTCACCCCCGTCGTCGCACCGGTCACCCCCGTTCCCGACCCGACAGGAGAGCACCCATGGCACCAGCCCGCCCGTTCGTCCTCGATCCCAACGGCCGTGACATCCACACCGAAGGCGCCGAACTCCGCGCCCGAGGCGCCGCGACGCTGGTGGAACTCCCTGGCGAAGTGGTGGCGTGGTCAGTAACCCAGCCGGAGCTGCTGCGGAAACTGCTGGCCGACCCGCGGGTGTCGAAGAATCCGAACCTGCACTGGGCGGCCTACCGCGACGGTGAGATCCCCGAGGACTGGCCGCTACGGATCTGGGTCTCGGTGCAGAACATGTTCACCGCCTACGGTGGCGACCACCGGCGGCTCCGTTCGCTGGTGTCCAAGGCGTTCACCCCGCGCCGCGTGGAAGCACTGCGGCCGTGGGTCGAGCAGCTGACCGCCGGTCTGCTGGACCGGCTCGCCGCCGGGCCGGATTCGGTGGACCTGCGGGAGAACTTCGCCTATCCGCTGCCGATCGAGGTGATCTGTCAGCTGTTCGGCGTGCCCGAGGAGCACCGGCCGGAGCTGCGGCGCGCGGTGGACGGGGTGTTCAACACCTCGCTCAGTGCCGAGGAAGCACAGGCGAACGGTGTGCTGATGTACGGGATTCTCGGGCAGCTGGTGGCGAACGGGCGGGAGAATCCCGGAGAAGACCTCGCCAGCGGCCTGATCGCCGCGCGGGACGAGGACGGTTCGGTGCTGGAGGAGGCCGAGCTGATCGACACGCTGATCCTGATGATCTCGGCCGGGCACGAGACCACGGTGAACCTGCTTCACCACGCGATCCTGGCGCTGCTGACGCATCCGGAGGAACTGGCGAAGGTGCGCTCCGGGGAGCACACCTGGGCCGAGGTGATCGACGAGACCATGCGGTGGCAGGCGCCGATCGCGAACCTTCCGCTGCGGTACGCGGTGGAAGACATCGAGATCGACGGGGTGCGCATCAAGGCGGGCGAGGCGATCCTGGCTTCGTACGCGGCAGCGGGCCGCTCACCCGAGGCGCACGGTTCCGACGCGGACGAGTTCCGGCTTTCGCGGGAGTCGAAGAGCCAGCACCTGTCGTTCGGGCACGGGGTGCACTACTGCCTCGGCGCGCCCTTGGCGCGACTGGAGGCGGAACTCGCACTACCGGCGCTGTTCGAGCGGTTCCCCGATCTGGCCCTGGCGGAGGAGGTCTCCGAACTGGAGAAGGTGCCGTCGTTCATTTCGAACGGGCACACGAGTCTTCCGGTACGCCTCAAGTGAATCCGGTGTGTGTGGCTTTCACCGCGGATCCGCGGTGAAAGCCACACACACCGAGCCATTAACGCCGGGTTCGAACGCCGCTGACGCAAAGCGCGCACGGCTGTTGGTCGACCGAATGCGCCACACCGCCCGGATCGATCCGCTTCGCCGAGGAACGCGCAGAGCGGGTCGAAACAAGCGGACGGTGCGAGGGATGCATGCCATGCTTGGGTCGTGGCTGACCACAGCGATGACCTTCCCGTGCTGGTGGTGATCTTGCCGCTGGCGCGGAGGCGGATAATCTGCTGCTATGTCGCGCAGGACAGGGTCTGGGTCACACGGCCAGGCCAAGAACCTTGGGGAGGTCTACACCGTCAAAGCCGAACCGCTCATCGACGCCGCCTTGTGCCGCGTCCTCGGTGGAACAGCCTTGACCTGACGCGTGGTCAAGCCTCGATCGCGCGCAGGCACCGTTCCGCCTGGTGCCGGAGCGCGGCTTCGAGTTCCGGTGGTCCGCTGACCAGGGTGAAATCGGTCTGCACTGACGTGATCATCCATACCAGGTCGGATGTCGTCGGAGCGCCGAGGTGCAGGAGGCAGCGGTGCTCGTCGACGGCCTCGACGGCGCCCATTCCCGGCCACACCCGGTCGGCCACCGCGTCGGCCGGTTCGTGCAGCTCGACCGTCGCCTGGCACGGCCAGGTGCGCGCGGAGAGCTGTTGCGCCAAATAGGCCGCGACGTCGTCGAATGGCGGCTCGCGGGGTGTGAACCGGGCGCCGGCGGGTGGCCGCGGGGTGAGGCGATCGATGCGGAAGGTGCGCCAGTCGTCGCGGTCGACGTCGAAGGCGACGAGGTACCAGTGCCTGCCGAAGTTGACCAGGCGGTAGGGCTCGGCGTGCCGTCGGGAGGCACCGCCGCGCGGGCTGGCGTAGTCGAAGCGCAGGCGTTCGTGGTGGCGGCACGCGTTCGCGATGGTCATCAGTGTGTCCGCCGAGATCTTCGGGCCGGGCGCCACTCCGGCGCGTACGGTCGCGGTCTGGAGTGTGTTCACCCGATGCCGAAGCCGCGACGGCAGTACCTGCTCAAGCTTGGTGAGTGCGCGCAATGCGGTCTCCTCGATCCCGGTGACCGAACTGCCGGTGGCGGTGCGCAGTCCGACGGCCACCGCGACGGCTTCGTCGTCGTCGAGCAGCAGCGGTGGCAGGGACGCGCCCGCGCCGAGCCGATAGCCGGGCGTGCCTTGGAGCGAGTGCACCGGGTAGCCGAGGTTCCTTAGGCGCTCGACGTCCCGTCGCACGGTCCGCGTGGTGACGCCGAGGCGTTCGGCCAGGTCGGTACCCGGCCAGTCGCGGTGGGTCTGCAGTAGCGACAGGAGCTTCAGCAGTCGTGCGGAGGTCTCCAGCATGGTTTTCATTCTGCCCTCCGGTTAGGACCGAAGTCGTCCTAACCGGTTTCTAGCGTGGTCTCATGACACAGGACATCCGCCCTTTCTCGATCGACATCCCGCAGGCCGACCTCGACGACCTCGCGACGCGCCTGGCCGCCACCCGCTGGCCGAGCGAACTGCCGGACGTCGGCTGGAGCCGGGGTGTGCCCGCCGGTTACCTCGCCGGA
Organism: Amycolatopsis sp. NPDC089917; assembly: GCF_040684635.1. Classification (NCBI taxonomy): domain Bacteria; kingdom Bacillati; phylum Actinomycetota; class Actinomycetes; order Pseudonocardiales; family Pseudonocardiaceae; genus Amycolatopsis; species Amycolatopsis sp. NPDC089917. The sequence continues at coordinate 14,904 of NZ_JBFBGL010000026.1, forward strand.
CTGGCCGAGTACTGGCGCACCGGGTTCGACTGGCGGGCGCAGGAGGCCGTGCTCAACGCGCACCCGCAGTTCGTCACCACCATCGACGGTCAGCGCCTGCACTTCCTCCACGTGCGCTCACCGGAGCCGGACGCCACGCCGCTGGTCCTGCTGCACGGGTGGCCGGGCGGGGTGACCGACTTCCTCGACGTGATCGAACCGCTTTCGGACCCGCGGGCGCATGGGGGAGACCCGGCCGACGCCTTCCACCTGGTGATCCCGTCCTTGCCGGGGTTCGGGTTCTCCACGCCGCTGGCCGGACCGGGGATGAGCGCCGCGAAGATGGCGGGGCTGTTCGCCCGGCTGATGGCCGCGCTCGGCTACGAGCGGTACGGCGTGCACGGCTACGACACGGGTTCGTGGGTCGCGCCGGAGATCGGCAAACAGGATCCGGAGCACGTGCTCGGCGTGCACCTCAACGCGATGATCACGTTCCCGATCGGCGCCGAGGGCGAACTGGACGACCTCCCCGAGGCCGACCAGCGTCGCTGGGCGTCGATGCAGAACTTCAACGACGGCTACCTGCAGTGCAACTCCAAGCGTCCGCAGACGGTGGCCTACGGCCTGCACGACTCGCCCGCCGGTCAGCTCGCGTGGATCGTGGAGAAGTTCAAGGAACTGACCATGCCCGAAGACGCGCTGCCCGAGGAATGCGTGGATCGCGACCGCATGCTCACCACGATCTCGCTGTACTGGTTCACCGGCACCGCCGGTTCGGCCGCCCAGATCTACTACGAGGAGATTTCGGCGAACGACTGGAGCGGCGGCGAATCCGGTGACTGGGGAACCGGCGACTGGAGCGATGCCGCGGCGCCGACCGTGCCCACCGGCGTGCTCGTGTCCGCGCACGACGTGACCGTCCGTCGCTGGGCCGAGCGCGATCACCACGTCGTGCACTGGACCGAACTCGGCCACGGCGGGCACTTCCTCGCCATGGAGGCACCCGCCGCGCTGGTCGACGACGTCCGCGTGTTCTTCCGGAAGGTGCGCTGAGATGGGCGCCCGCGGGACCGCGGTGCTGAGCCCGCGGGCGCTCAACCGCGCCCTTCTCAGCAGGCAACTTCTCCTCGGCCGTGTCGATCTCGGGGTGGCGGAGGCGACCGAGCACCTTTTCGGGCTGAACGCGCAGGACCCGGATCTCGCGTATTTCGCGCTCTGGAACCGGCTCGAACGCTTCACCATCGAGGACCTCACCGTCGCCATCGAGCGCGGTGTCCTCGTTCGGTCCACGATGATGCGGGCGACTCAGCACCTGATGTCGGCGGCCGACTTCCGGCTGGTCCGGCCGGTGCTGGCGCCGCTGTTGCGGCGCGTGCAGCGCAACGCCTTCGGCGGCCGCACCACCGGCGTCGACCTCGGCGAACTGGTCGCCGACGCGGCCGAGCTGATCAGCAGCGGCGTCCTCACCCGGCCCGAGCTGGGACGGGCGCTCGCGCTGACCCGGCCCGGTGCCGACGCGCAGGCGCTCGGCTGGACCGTGCAGTACCTGCTCGCGCTGGTGCACCCCGCCCCGAGCGGAACGTGGGGCAAACGCGGCGCGACCCCGTTCGCCGTCTTTCCCGGTGTCCCCGAAGCCGCCACCGCCGACGACGTGCGCGAGCTGATCCGGCGCTACCTCGCCGCGTTCGGGCCGGCCACCGTCGCCGACGCCCGGACCTGGTCCGGGGTGAGCGGACTACGTGAGGTCTTCGAGCAGCTGCGGCCGGAACTGCGGACATACACCGACGAAGCGGGGCGCGAGCTGTTCGACCTGCCGGACCACGAGATCCCATCGCCGGACCTGCCCGCGCCCGTCCGGCTCCTCGCGGAGTTCGACGCGACCCTGCTCGCCCACGCCGACCGCACGCGCGTGATGACCGAGCCGATCCGGCGTCAGGTCTGCCAGGGCGCGGCGGTCGCGGCCACCGTGCTCGTCGACGGAACGGTGGCCGCGACCTGGACGAAAGACCGCACCGGTGTGCTCACCGTCGTACCGCTGCGCTCGATCTCCGCCGCCGACCGAGAGGCCATCGAAGCCGAAGCGCTGCGATTACTGGAGTTCGCCGCACCCGGCGCCGTTCACGACGTCCGGTTCAGCGGATAGCCCACAGATGACCAAGGCCTGTGAGATGCCGCGCGGCGATGCCGGTTGTGGAAGATCTCGAGGTACTGAAAGATTTCGTTGGCCAGTTCGATCCGGGCTTTCCGCTTCCGGCGGTCGAGAAGTTCGGTCTGCATCTTCGACCAGAACGACTCCGTCATTGCGTTGTCGTATCCGTCGCCGACGGTTCCGAGTGAGGGCATGAGCCCGGCCGCCTTGACGCGATTGGTAAAGGTCCAGGACGTGAACTGCACGCCGTGGTCGGAGTGAAAAACGTTGCCAGATCAGGATTCCGGTTGCTGATTGCCATCTCCAAGGCGTTGACGACGAGGGTGGTTTTCTGGCTGTTGTCCGGCCTCAGACCGGTGGCCCCGCGTCGATTCGTCAGAGGTCACGGCCTGGTCTTGTGGTGGCCGGTGCGGGCCGCCTGACCGAGGCGTTCGTGACCGGTCACCACTACACCTATTCGACGCAGGGGGCTTGACCGAGATGATCTGGTTTCCCGGCGGCGACGGCGTGTTCCTGCACATCGGGGCGGCAGCGAGCCTGCTCGACTTCACCGTCATCCCGGCAATCCATGAGATTGCCGTCGTCCTCGACTGGCAACTCACGGTGCAGTTGTCCGTTCCGCTCGAAATTGGCGGAGGCTCAAGCGGCTGACCTGCGGTCCGCCAACTGGGTCCGGACAACCGGCTGGCGAAGTGTCCGGACCTAGTTGGCGGATTCGGCCGACGTGGATGGGCGACCAATGCATGCGAGATCGGCGGTGTGGGATGGTCAGTGCAGCCGGTTGACCTGGACGGGGCATTTCACGCGGACGGCGTTCGCTGGCAGTAGCGGCTACTGGCTTGCGGTTGGGTAGTCCCAGCGGAGAGTTGATCGGCAGGTGTCTCTCGCCGGCCGGAGTTCGATAGTCATGTGGTCGAGGTCGTCGGGGGACCCGAGGTCGAGGTTCGCGGTTGGTGCGGCTGTGGTGAGGGTGCCGCTGGTGTGCTGGTCGCCTAGGACGATGGTCCAGTCGAGGCTGGTGGTGCAGTTCTGGGGTTGCAGGGTGAGTGTGCCGGCGATGCGTTCGCCTGGGGTGTTGATGGTGAATTCGGTTCGCGCGGTCTGTGTCCCGGCCAGCGCCCAGGTCCATCCCGCGTCGTCGAGCGTCTCGCCGCTGCCCATCGGGGTCCAGGTCTTGAGGAGGCGGGTCTGGGGTTCGGCGTGGGTTCCGGCGCGGTAGCTGAGCTGGTGTTCGGCGTCGGTGGCGATGGCACGGAGGATCAGCGCCGTGCCAGCGAGGACGACGAGCACTGTGGCGGTGGTGAGCAGCCGTCGCTTGGACACGTATACGACGTTGTTGACCGTGTTCACGGCCCCCTGCAGCACCGAGATCTTGTCCGGGCCGTACTGGTCGGGCAGGCGCCCGCCGTCGTATCGGTTCGCACCACCGCGGCGGCCGGGACGGTGCCGCAGGCGGCGGTCGTCGTGACCGCTTCCAGCGCCCGCGGAGGCGGGAACCAGCTCGGCGGCCATCTCATACAGTTCCGCGTCGAGATCCGTTCCGCTTCGCAGGCTGCTGTTCTCGGCCCGCAGCTGGGCGATCGTCGCGCGCAGGCCGGCCGCCTCGCCGTCGAGACGCCGGATCTCCGCGACCAGTGTGTCGGTGTCGGCGTTGTCCTGTAGCGCCTTCGCCAGCTCCTCGCCCTGAGTGGCCAGGTCCGCGCGCAATTGCGCGCGCTCGATGGTGTGGGTGTCGCGGAGCGCGCGCAAGTGGCGGAGTTCGATCTCGTGGTCGGCAAGCCGGTCGAGCAGACGGCGTTGCCGCAGACGGGGCTCGAGCGCGGCGGGGCCATGGTCGGCGCCGTCGTCCATCGCCTGGTCATACAGCGCTCGTAGCCGCTCGCGCCGCGGCCCGGCGTCCTGTCCGGTCTTCTCGGCGAACACCGCGGCGTAGGCGTCGAGCAACGGGCGGTGCGGGGGCAGGCACGCCGATTTGACCCGCGGTGAGAGCTGCTCGGAGATCCGTTGCCGGACCGCGATCCAGCCTCCGCCGGGAGCGCGGCGGTGATACTGCGGCACCTGGCCCGGTTCCAGGGACGTGTACGGCGGGGCGAACCGTGCCGCGACCTCGTCGTAGCCGAATCCGCCCTGCTCGGCGAGCTGGTTCACGTGAGCCACGAGCTCGGCCATCGGCGGCCGGAACCCCTGCTTTATCAACGCGTGGACGTCGGTGAGAGTCGGCCGCCCTCGCTGTCCTGGCTCGCCCATCACCTCACCCTGTCTTCCTCGCCACGGGTCCTCGGTCCCCGCATCAGTATTCCCGACCACTCGAACCGCCCGTACCCGCACGGTGACATCAGGTAGTTGGGATTCGTGTTTGTCCGCACTGGCCGGACATTGTTTCCGCTGGTCAAGCTGGGTTCATGCCGATCTGGGGCGGGGTGCACGCAGCGCCACCTCTCAGGACTGCCGGCGCACTAACGACGACGCCAGGGAGGTGAACCCCGAACACACGTACGCCCGTCACCACGGCAGGCCCGGCCACACCAGTGCCCGCAGCAGCCACCACGCCGCGACGGCGACGGCCAGGGCCAGCAGGACCAGCGCACGCCCTCGTGATCCTGGCCGCCGACCACGACCTCGACGCCCGCACGAGCCGTTTCCCGTCATCGCACAACTCCCATCCGTGAACCCCGGCCCCACCCAGCGGTGCGACCGCTTCCCACCCGATCAGCGCGGGGTCCGCGCCCGCGCCGCATCGGGCCGTTCACGGACAACCACACCCGGCCCGGACAGCCGGTACTCACGAATCAGGACCGCACTCATGACATCGACGACACCCCCGGAGACGACCGCGAACCCGGACGCCGTGCACACCCTGGCCGACCTCGCCACGCAGGTCGATCGGCTCCGCCGCCACGCCGCCCTCGGACACGCCAAACGCACCCTGTCCAACCGCGACGTCGCCCGCCTGCTGCACCGCGAACTCGGCCACGAGATCCCGCTGTCCACCCTGGGCAACTACCTCGCCGGGCGGACCCTGCCACCGGTGCTGCTGTTCGAGGCACTTCTGCGTGTGCTCGGCGTCCCCGATCAGCAACTCGGCGTCTGGGCCGACGCCTGGGACCGGCTCTACGACAGCCTCACGCCCCCACGCCCCACGATCACCGCACCGCCACCCCGCGACAGCGCCCCGGCACAGGAATCACGGCCCCGCCGCGCGGCCACGGCCGGCGTGGCGGCCCCAGCCGCGGCCCTGGCCGCCACGGTGCTCGTTACCGCCCTGCTCGTTCGCTGGTTCCGACGTCCCGTACCGGACTGTGCCACCGCCCCGCCAGCCCGCCACGGCCGTCCATGACCATCCGGATCCGGCCACATCGACGCACCGGGACCAGCGCACCGGTCTGAACTGGACCGGCGGCGGCACCCCGCCGGTCCGCATCACCACACAAGGGAGCTCACACCATGACCACCACAACGGGCGGCATCACCGCCACACCGGCGCCAGCCCGCTCACTACCTGTTCTCGTTGCGCTGATCCTGACGACATTGCTGGCCCTGCTGACACCCACCACAGCCACCGCCGCCAGCACCGTGCCCACTACCGCCACCGTCGGCGCCGATCGCGGAATCCCGGTCTCCACCGAGTTCTCGCCCCCAGGAACCCAGGAGCACACCGCTACCGGGTGCGTGAAGCGGTTCAAGATCGGCGCTCACTACGGGGCCATGCCCTGCAACCAGCCAGGCGTGTCCTTGTGGTGGGGTGGCGACAAAACCTACGAAGTCGTGGTGGTCGGCACCGACTACCGCGTCTACCACATCTTCCAGCGTTTCGACGGGGACAAGACGTGGTCCGGATTCCGCTCGCTACAGGGCGGCAAGGTCAGCCCGCGCGGCGGCGGGATCAACTCCAAGAAGCTACCCCACCAGCACAGTGTCGGCCTCCGCGTATACGGCACGGACGGGAAGTTCTACTGCTCCAACGGCCACATTCACAAGTGGTACCGCTGGTACGCCTGCACTGATTTCTAACCAGACACAAGAACCGTGTGCGTTGGCCAGCTCCGCCTTGGACTGGTCAACGTACACCGTTCAGCACCATCACGGATGACACCACCGGGCGGCTGAGGACACCCGTCCTGAACGACAGGCCTTATAGGCCAATGCATGCGAGATCATCCCGGTGTGGATGTGGCGGTGGTCAGCGCAGCCGGTTGACCTGGACGGGCGTTTTCGCGAGGGCGCGGCGTTCGTTCGGGAGCAGCGGCCGCCCGCCGAAGGCGGCTCGTAGGCCGCCTTCGCGGTCGGGCCAGGGGACGGGTTCGGTCGCGGCGGCGAGGTAAGGGGATGGCTGGGCGTGGGGCCGGAACCAGTGGCTGACGGCGAACTCGTCGTACGCCCTCGGAGTTTGGGGCCGGGGGAGTTTGAGGGCTTTCTGGGACTCGTAGCTGGTGTTGGCGGTGAGCGCGATCGCGCTGGTGAACAGCTCCATCCTGGTGGACCAGTCGCGGATGACGACCGGGTTGAGGTGGCGGTGGTAGAGCATCGCGTCACCGCCGTGCTGGTGTTTGACGAACCAGGCGGCGCTGGTGCGGCGTTTCGTGTCGGCGTCCTTGCCCGCGCGGCGGAACCCGGCGGGGCCGGCGAAGGTTTTCAGGCTGCGGAAGTCGTAGTTGGGCAGGCTGGGCGGCTTCCAGGAGTCGTGCTCGATCCCGTGCGAGACGGGGTCTTTGAGGACGGTGGGCCGGTAGTACGGCAGGCCGAGGCGGGCGCCGATCTCGATCGAGAAGAGGGCTTGCTCGCTCGGGCCGCCGGCCGCGAGGCGGCGCCAGTGCAGGGAGCCGATCAGCTCGGCGATCGCGACGGCTTCGGGGTAGGTCGCGGCGAACAGCCGGGACGCGGTGAACGTGTCGCGTTCGGTCCCGGGCGGGATGAGCAGGGCGGCGCGGCGACGCCAGTGCAGCCAGGCATCGGTTTCGGCGGCGGCCGCGTTGGTGAAGTTCCAGCGGTGGGCGCAGATGAGGAACCCGGTGAGGACGGCGTCGAAGGTGGCGGCCGGGCCGACGCGACGCAGCAGGCGCCGGTGCCGGTGCTGCGCGGCGACGACCTCCGGGAGCTGGTTGAGGCTGGGCTGGGGGTGGTCGAGATGGTCGGGTGGGCCGATCCAGATCCGGTGGCGGGCAAGCAGCGGTGAGAATCGGAGTAGCTGGGACGTTCCCCTGCCTCGCTTCACCGCGAGCCTCGCGCACTCGACTTGGTGCCTGCTGCTGATCATCGAATAGGCAGATCAGCAAGATCGATCCTCCAGGAATCCTCCAGCAGAGGTTCATGAATCGATCCGCGACGGATCTTCAGCTAACCACCGAAGATCATCGATCAACCCAAAAACCCTCCCTGACCTGCGGAAGTTCCGCTGATTCGGGAGGGTTTTCGTACTGTGGAGCTAAGGGGACTCGAACCCCTGACCCCCTCACTGCCAGTCTGGTTCGATCAAGGCGCTTACCTGCGGTTATCGAGAACCCGCTGGTCGGCTGGCGCAGTTGTGGGCTGTTCAACGCGGTTCAGTGTCGTTGGGTGCGGTTGTGATCGACGCTGTGCTCCAGATCTGCTCCAGGAAAATTGGTGTGAGAGCCGGTCTGTTGGTGGTAGCTGTGGGTGGTTGTCGCCGTTGCGGACGCGACATCTCGTCACTGGTGGGACTGCTTCCACGGTCGGGGGGCCATTACTCGCAACGTTCAGTTACGAAGGTTGGGCGGGCTCGTCACCTGGGCTGCTTGCTATAGCGTCTGGTGCTGTTTCCCAACTCCAGGAGACGCAGAGCGTGCGCACTGGTTGTGTTCTTACCACTGGCGCGGAGGCGGATGATCTGGGTGACGATCACCCGGACAGAGGTGAGGCCCATGGCGTGCAGTGCCACGGTGATCACGCGTCAGAGGCCGGAGCGAGTTCTGCGCCGTCAGCGGTGGAGGTAAGTAGCGCGATTGGTTTGGATCCTCGAGCTGGGGCGATGCTTTGTCAGCGCGGTGAGGTCAGGTTCTTGTCCGATGCTTCTGGAGCTTGGTGATTGTCGTCTCAAGTGAACTAGCGAGTGTGGCTAGGCGACCGTATTTCTCGATGTATCTCTCGACGGTGTCCCTGTTCGAATGCACGATTGCGGATTGAACGGTCCCGGTGTCGCCTCCGACGACACCTACCGATACCCGGCGATCGCCGAAGACAAGGTAATCGAACTCCTCTCGTAGCCTTGCTTCCGAATGCAGGACGATCTCGATGCGTATCTTGGTCGCAAGGTCTTTCAAATGTGCGATCATGACGTCGTCGCCGAAGGCCACGATATCTTTGAACAAGTAGACACGGGTCACGTCGACTCCCCGCTGTGCCGCGGCGATGTGAGCTTGAATGGATGCCAGGTAACGCACGTCGGCGATCTGTTCGCGGGCTCGCTTCGCCGAGACTGTTGAAATCGGACATGTCGATCTGAGTACCTCGCCCTTGCGAAGATCGTCGATGGATCTGACGTCGTCTTCGAAGACTTCGTCAATTGACTTGAGGTAGTACGTACCGGTCACAAGCTCATCGATTTCTTTGCGCAACTCGGTATATCGGACGAGGACTGCGCTGTCTCTTTTGGCTAGCTGCTGAATCTGGTTGAAGCCTTGTGTTTCTCGTTCGACGTCCCCCATGCTTTGCGATATCTCGCTCAACTTGAGCCTGGCGCTTAGTGCGACAGAGACGGATATTCCGATGAGCGAGATCAGAAGAGCGTCTTTGACGGCCGAGGACTGCGGCCAGAAGTAGCTTGCCGTGGCTATGACCAAAGTAATCAAGAGGCCGATGACAAGGCCGGCGAGCGCCGGCGACTTCGGCGTGGAGCTGTTCCCGCGACGGTTCCTCATCGAGCACGACCTTCCCCTGCGTGCTTACCGGACTCATGGCCGGATAGGTGGTAAACAGACTAGCTCTCGTGTTTGTCTCTTCTCGATTCAGGGCGGATGCCGACGCCCTCGTCGGGTGTCTCTCTCCACGGGGCGACTCTCGGGCCTGCGGCCGATCGTTTCTTGAGGAGTCCGCCTGAGCTTCCCCCGGTTGTCTGGACACCTTGAATGTGGCGCGCCGGATCGGTCTGCGGGTGTGTCACTATCTGACACACCCACCACTGTGGCCAAGTTATGGCGGGTGTCGTTTGGCACGCAGGCGCTTCCGACTCGGTGTAACACCTGGCCTGAAAGTACGACTCTGTGTAACACTGATCATGGTGATCACAGGTTCGAGCTGCGGCTCGGTGCAAGGAGTCGCACAGGTGAAGCTGATTTCGGTCGATGCTCGGAACTTCCGTTCGCTGAGGAGCTGAAGAACCAGACATGAAGATCCGTCAGATTCGCCTCAAGAACTTTCAGTCGTTTGGTTCTGCACCGACCACCATCGACCTCGATGAACTTACTTACATCCTCGGCCCGAACGGGGCGGGCAAGACGGCCGTCCTTGAGGCGCTGTCGCGACTCTTCAGCCCTCTTACTGCTCAGCGTATCGTGCGGATCGAGGACTTCCATGTCCCGGTTGCCCGAATCGCTAGCGAAGTCCACGCCGAGCAGCCAGTCCTCTGGCTCGAAGTCGACATCGAGTTTCCGGAGGCCGGAGACGATGGACAGCACGCGTCGATCCCACCGAACTTCTCGCACATGGCGCTTGAGACTCCAGACGGCGTGCCCCGCATCCGTGTGCGTTTGACGGCTGTGCTCGCGGTGGACGGCGAGATTGACGAGACGATTGAGTACGTCCTTCAGGCTGACGAGGAAGGTGAGCCAACCAGCAGGGCCGAGATGTCTCGCTACGACCGAGGGCACATCGAGGTCCACTATCTGCCGGCCCGCCGCGATCCAGCCGACCACATTTCGTACACCACCACATCGCTCATCGGTCGCATCCTGCGCGCCGCTGACTGGAGTTCCGAGCGCGAGGCGCTTGCCGGCCTCATGACTGACATCACCGACGTTCTCGTCGCCAACGTAGCTGTCGCGACGATCGGGGACCAGTTGGCCGAGGAGTGGTCTGGCCTCCACTCTGGAGCGTTCTTCAAGGATCCGTCCATCGCCTTCGGGCGTGGTGAGCTTGAGGGAGTCCTGCGCCAGCTGACTATGACGTTTTCACCGTCCCACGAGGGAACACCGCTTCCCTTTGAGCGTCTCAGCGATGGGCAAAAGTCGCTGCTCTATATCTCACTGGTGTTGGCATGGCAGGCACTGGCCAGGCGGGTACTGAGTGGCAAGGACACCTCACTCGACCCTGATCGCCTCCGGCCGCCGGTCCACACCGTCATCGCGCTCGAGGAACCCGAGAACAGCCTCGCACCGCAGTACCTTGGCCGAGTCATTCGGCAGTTGCGCGGGGCTTGTGAAGACGGCGACGTTCAAGCGCTGATCGCGACCCATGCGCCGACGCTCTTGCGTCGGGTGCACCCCGAGTCGATCTGCTTCCTGCGCCTCAATGCTGACCGTGAGACAACGGTGCATCACATCGTTCTCCCCGATGACGACGAAGTGGCATCCAAGTATGTCCGGGAGGCCGTCCAGGCCTATCCGGAACTCTACTTCTCCCGGCTGGTCATTCTCGGCGAGGGCGATAGCGAGCTGGTCGTTCTACCGCGGGTGCTGGCAGCGCATGGGATCGCCGAGGACGACGCCTCGGTCTCGGTGGTGCCGCTGGGCGGTCGTCACGTGAACCATTTCTGGCGACTGCTCAATGAGCTTGAGATTCCGTACGTCACGCTGCTCGACCTCGACTCGGGCCGTTACCACGGCGGCTGGGGTCGCGTCCGCAACGCGCAACGGCAGGTCAACAAGGTCAGTGCAAAGCCTCCGTTCAAGAAGGAGGACATCGACGCCCTGCCGAAGTGGAACGACGACCGCGATTTCCCGGCCTACAAGCCCGACCGTGGTGCAATCGCGGTGCTGGAGCGGCGAGACGTTTTCTTCTCTCACCCGGTCGACCTGGATCTGATGATGCTGGAGTCATACCCAGATGCCTACGAGGTGGATCCGGTCGAGCCGGACGAGTCGACGATCGTCGCGGTGCTCGGGAAGAGTCACGCTAACGAGGCGAGGCTCGACGGCGACGTCTTGGAGTTGTTCGACGACTACCATGCCAAGTTCGACCTGAAGAGCAAACCAGCGACGCATCTCGCGGCTCTGTCCACGCTGACTGACGAGGAACTCTTGGAGGGGCTCCCTGACGTGCTGAGCAGGCTCGTCGAACGGGTGCGGGAGAAGCTCGCGGAGCTTCCCGAGTGATCCGGAAAGAAGACTGGCAGCCCGTCGACGGACTCAAGCTCGAGCCCAATGCCCTCACGGCTGTGACCACGACCGATCGCAATGTCGTTGTCGCCGCCGGGCCAGGGGCGGGCAAGACCGAGCTGCTGGCCCAACGCGCGGACTTCCTCCTCCGTACCGGAGCGTGCCCATACCCGCGTCGGATCCTCGCCATCTCGTTCAAGGTGGACGCCGCGCGAAACCTGCGAGACCGGGTGCGCACTCGATCGGGTAGGCAGTACGCGGCGCGCTTCGACAGTTTCACCTTTCATGCCTTCGCGAAGCGACTGATCGACAACTACCGGGTGCTGCTGACAGGCGAGGACGCTCTCGACCCGGACTACACGCTCGACACGCATGATCGGATCCCGCGCAAGCAGATCACCTTTGACGACTTGGTACCATTGGCGCTGGAGATCTTGGGTAGCAGCCGCTTCGCCGGAGGAGCGCTCCGGCAGACCTATAGCCACGTGTTTCTCGACGAGTTTCAGGACGCCACCAAGGATCAGTATGAGCTCGTCAGTACTGCGTTCCTCGGAACCGAGGCGATTCTCACGGCTGTCGGCGATGTGAAGCAGCGCATCATGGTCTGGGCCGGCGCGCTCCACGGAATCATGAAGAAGTTCGCCGACGACTTCAATGGCATGCCCTTGCCGCTCTACCAGAACTTCCGGTCCGCCCCGCGCCTGCGCAGGATGCAGAACCGCATGATCAAGGAGATGGATCTAGCCGCGGCCAGCCCGGACAAGGAGCTCGTCGGAGACGAGGGCGTCATCCAGGTCTTGCACTTCGACAGTCAGGTCGACGAGGCGGAAGCTGTTGCCGACCTGATCGAAGGCTGGCTCACAGCAGACGTGCCGCCGAGCGAAATCGCGGTACTCGTCCGCCAAAAGTCCCAGCAGGTGACCGAGTTCCTCGGGGAAGAGCTTCATGATCGAGGTATCCCGTACCGGAACGAACAGGACAGTCAGGATCTCGCCGCCGAACCGGCCGCGGCCCTGATCTTCAACTTCATCCGTGTGATCACGACCGCCCGACGACCCGACGCCTACGCCGAACTCATGCGGGTCGCCGCGCGTCACGGCGCAAATGAAGAGGCGGCGCTTCAGTTCGACAGTCAGCTCAAGCGACTCCTGCGAGATTCCCGAGCGACCGTGTGCAACCCATCATTTGCCAAGGAAGATCTGGATACTTGGCGGCCTGTCATCTCAGCTTTCCTGGAACTGGTGTCACGTCCGGTGCTCAACACCCTGGCGCCCGCTTATCAGCAGGGCACTTGGCTCGATGACGTGATCGAGAACGCGCTGGAGGCATTCGGCAAGGAGCTTGCCGTGGATGGGGATCCGGTCAAGGCGCTCAAGCGGCTGGCCGAGCTTGACGCCGTCCGTGTTCTCACGATTCATAAGTGCAAGGGGCTGGAGTTCGAGAAGGTTGTGGTGCTCGGTGTCGAGCAGGAGCTCTTCTGGGGCGATGCCGCGACGTCGGAGTTCTTCGTTGCCATCTCGCGGGCAAAGAACGAACTCGTTCTGACACACACGGATTTCAGGGCGCGGCCAAGCACTCCGGTCAAGTACTGGCGGGAGTACCGAACCGCTCACAGTGAGTTTCTGGCCTACGCCGACGACGGCGCCGGAGATAACGAACGGGATGACTATCCCGCTGCTATAGTTTCGTTAGCCGACCGAAAGACGAACAGCCGCTGAAAGCCGGGTATTCCATGAACATGTCCACCGACATCGAGGTCGAGTTGCTGCCGCCCGAGGCCAGTGCTGACGAGCGGACGATGGCGCATATCGCCGCACTCGTGAACCAGGTGTACGCGGCTGCCGAGGATGGCCTGTGGGTACCCGGCACACCGCGCACGAACGTCGAGGAAATCCGGGAGTTCACGAAGGCAGGGCAAATCGTCGTCGCGCGGATCGGCACGCAGATAGTCGGCTCCATTCGCGTCCAGGACCTCGACGAGAGCGCCGCCGAAAGCGGAATGCTTGTCGCCGATCGGCTGTCGGCCATCGGGAGCATGGCCATCGGCGATCAGGTCATGGGCGGGCGTGGACGTGATTTCTGCCCCTTCGCTTGAACGTTCGCGGGCTCAGGTCCGGGTTCGTGGTCCGGCGCTGATGATCACGAGGTGGGCTTGCGGCGGTCGGGAACAGGCAAGTGGCTGGGGCGAGACACGATGACGACATCGGTGATGTCCGGCAACTTCAGCAACGCGTTGCGGGTGATGCCGTGCTCCTGCACGGAACAGGACTCGTCGTAGATGAACACGGCCAGTTTGCGGTAGGGCTCGTTGTCGGTCAGGTAGCCGAAGAGGTCTTGCATGATCTCTTTTTCGAATGCCTTGAAGTCCGCTGCTTTCCGCGCGTACTTGACCTCGATGAGTAATCCGAGTGAGGGAATGCCGAAGTCGGCCCGGTAGGTGCTGTGGCCGAGCTTCCGAAGGGTTTCCTCGTCGACGAGGTCTTCGAAGGCCGTGCGAAGGATGAGCCACACGATGTTCTGGACTTCTCGTTCGGATTTGATCGGCCAGCGGATGGGGTCTTGCAGCGTCTCGTCATCGTGGCGCCATTGCCTCATGGCGTCTTCGAATCTGCTCAGGAGCACGCCGACGTGACTCCGGGACAGAACGAGGTCGTGCGCGCCGGCCGTGACGATGTGGATGGCGGCGGCCAGCATCAGGGCGGCCCGTGGGGCTGAGGTCACTTCGGTCTGTTCGAGCAGGAGGCCGCTGAGCAGCCGGGTGCGGAGGCCGTCCAACTCCTCCGGTCCGGGAAGCTCGACGGAGCCGGACCCGGTGGCGGCCAGCCAGTGCACCCCGGCGAGCTCGACCGGATCGTTGATCGAGCCGACGTCAGGTCGGAAGACGCTCGTCGCTCCGATGAGGTGGCGTGCGTGCTGTTGGAAGATCGCGAGCAGCGGGGTCGCTGGGCGCAAGCGCGGGTCGAGGAGTACTTCGGTCAGCCAAGCTCTGGCCTGGGGCAAGGTCTCGTGCACGGCGTTGGCTGCCAGGGCGAGGCCCACGACCTGGCGTGGGTCGTTGACGAATGTGACGCCGTCGGCCTGGAAGGGGTCTTTTCGCATGAGACCCGGTAGTCCGTCGGTGAGGTGGCGGCGGCCGAGTAGAGAGGTGGTCGAAGGGAACTCGGCGAGGCTGTAGCCGAGGATTGCCAATCCGGGCGCATCTCCAAGACGGTCATCGTTGTCCCGCAGCCACTGCGGCGTCATGGGGTCGACGTTCCAGACGATGCTTGGGTGTTTGCCTCCGAGGATGTGGTAGGCGAGCAGGCCGTCGAGGTGGCCGGGCAGGTTCGCGGAAAGGATCAGCTGTTCCAGGCGCGCGATCTGGGTCGCCAGCAGTTGTGGCACGGGGCCGCCCGATGCCGGCGCGGTCACAGGAACCACCTGCTCCAACGAAGCTTCGTGGTGACGGCGTCAGCGTTCCAGTTCCGTACGTGGCGAAGGTGGCCTAACAGGCCTGCGATGAGATCCGAGTACAGGATCGTGACCGGCTTGTTCGACGGGTACATCCGCCGCCACGACATCGCGGTGAACCGGAATGCTTGCCGTGAGAGATATTCGATGTCGGTGAAGGTCGACTCGCGGTGGAGTTTCAAGCGCATCGGCTTGGGCGCGCCGTGGAGAGGGCTCTTGATGTCCATCGGCCCGCTGACGGTCACCAGCATCTCGTCACGTCCGATCGGCACGGCGTAGCCACGTTCCGGTACGAGGTACCCCTTGGCCGGGCCGCGACTACCGGACGTACCGGTACTGGCACGGTCGAACATCACCCAGTCGTGGTCGGTGCTGATCTGCACGAAGGCGAACTCGACCTTGGCGTACCGCCCGGTGAGGTCTCGGACGAGGTCCTTGACCGCGGTCGCTTCCGCGTCCTTCAGCGGCTTGAACACGTGGAACATCAACCGGATCTCATCGGTGGGGTCCCATGCGTTTCGGGATTTGATGGCGTTGATGCTTTCGGTCAACGACCGCAGAAGCTCACGGGGGTACTCGTCGTAGTCAGCCTCGCGAGAGGTGCTTGAGAGCAGATAGTTGCCGTCCGCGGAGAACACCGTGGTGATGCCGACGACCCGTTCTGCTTCGGCATTGCGGCTGGCCTTGACGTGGGCGCTGCCGATGCCGATGACCAGCTCCTGAGCGAGAGCGCGCGGGGCTGCGATGACGAATGGGATACCGCCGAGTTTGGCGTAACTTGCCAGCGCGATGGTGTTGAGCGGGTGAGCCAGCTTGTCCATCCTGGCCGTCTCGACTTGGATCTCCTGGACCGGGACTCCCTGTCCCATGAAGACCGACTTCGCGACGAGGTACGGGCTGTCGTTGCCGGTCAGGTGGACCTGGGCTTCGCTCGTGATGACGATGGCCAGGTCGATCTCCCCGGACTGTAGCGCCGACTGACAGGCTTCGCGATAAGCGCGAGCATCGGTCGGGCCGCCGTCAAAGGGTTCCAGATGGATCTCGTAGCCTGTGAGGTGGTACTTGCGGATGAAGCCCTGGCTGAAGACGCCATCACCGGGCACACCGTTGAGGAACTTGGTCAGGAAGTTCTCGACGATGCCTTTGTGCTCCCGGGGCATGACGACGGCGATGCGCGGCTTCTTCTTGGCGAAAAACTCAACGTCGAAGGGACCGTACGCGTTCAGGCCGCGGTCAACGGAGCGGTGGGTTTTGTCGCCTGCCTGGTCGAAGGTGAAAACAGGCTCGTCATAGCGGGTCCACCGCGTTGCGCGCGACTCGTCAGAAGTGCCGACCGGCTGACCCAACACCACCGCAAGGTCACGGGCAATCGGCAACTGTCCATCTTTCGACAACCAGTTGGCGATCTCCGTGGTCTTCTTGAGCCTTCCGGACGCGCCCATCAGGCCGAACGCTTCCTGGTCGAGCTGTCTGAGGATCCTGGCCCCGCCGGCGCCGCCCAGCGAAGTGGTCACGTTGTTGAAGACCTCACGGCGGCTCTCCAGCCAAGCCTCACCGGCCGGGATCCGTGTTGCGCCAGGCGCGTCACGGAGGACGAGGTCCGTGCCGTCGACACGGTCGATCGCTCCGACGGTCCGGCGGGTGCCATAGGGGTCCATGTCGGGGAACGGCTGATAGGTCCCGTTGTCGCCGACCACGTAGAGACCACGGACGGCGACCCCTCGAGTGATCAGCTCCTCGACGGTTAGGTCGATCTCGTAGCGCGTCTTCACTGTGACGATCACGCCAGGGCCACCGTTCGGCCCGATTGTCCTGCTGTCCAGGGAATATTGTGGGTATACGTGGAGATCTGAGAGGGCGCCCGGCATGGTGTTGCCGCTTGCCCGAACCAGCAGATCCTTGTCGGGTGACCGGGAAACGAAGGCTGCCCTGCGCGGGCTCTGCAGCTTGTACCCCCACTCGACGACCGACCGCATCAGAGCCTGCTGAACGAGCTTCATCGTGAGCCGCTGGTACTCGCGTGTGACGAACGTGGTTGGCGTCCCTCGCTCCTCCGCGTCGTCCGTCAGCGGTATGCAGGCGACGCCTCCGCGTGTACGTGAGACCACGTGCGTCTCCGCCAGCTCCGCGCGGAGGGAGTCAAGGTGCTCATGTGACACGAAGTCGACCAGCCCGCCCTTGAACGCGCCGCTCGTGAACTTGACCGGCAGGAAGTTGAAGGCCAGTAGAGGGCCGCTCATCCCCGAAACGTCACTCACTATTCGTGTCCCTCCCGTGACCCGATGTAGTGTCGGAGGCGCCTCTCGGCCGAATACCGCAGCCGCCTCACCTGTCAGGCTGACATTCTTCCATCGGTGGACGCCGAGGTGGCGTCGGTCAGCCCGAGGACCCGGACGATCGTGCCGGTTCTCGCAGAGCGCATACGGGCGGCGGGGGCGCCCTGCCACCGCCAAGCGAACATCTGTTCTATCCTCGTCGAGGTCGGATGATCGATGGCTACGAGACGTGCAGGTCAAGGAGGTGGGCGGACTGAGTTGGCTGGTGCGGGAGCGTGTCACCGGGTGCGAGTGGCGCTTCGAGACAAGTGACATGGCATGGAACGCCGGAGGCTACGACCTCCGGCGCTTCGAGCTCCACGTGGTTGACGAGCGGGTGGTCGGCGCTACGGACGGATACCCGGACCTGGTGCCTTTGTCCAGTGCCGCTTGGGGAGTATCTCCGCGTGCCTGCGTGTCGCGGACGTAAGCAGGGGTTGCCGGGGCCGACCAGTCAACGAACGGCTCACAGGGATTGTGTGATCGGCAATCGGACCTGAGCCTGCCTGTCCCGTCCATCGTCAAGTGTATGCGCGAGCTCGCCCCGTCAAATCCTGTTTGGTGGGCTGTGGAGCTCCGGGAACGCGTGGCTTCCTGGGGCACAACCTCGGTCACGTAGGAGAGGCCAGGCCGGAACGGTCCACGGGCGCACGTGAGCACTGTGTTCGATCGTGGCCAGTTGGTTCGTCCATGCCATGAACCGGGAAGTCGGTCGTGGGCCCGCGGCCTCGCGGTGATCCGCGCGGTCGCGAACGGCGCGACCGATCTCCGCACCCTGGTCGAGTACACCGGGCTGGGCCGCA
>NZ_JBFBGL010000026.1:32878-112971 GCF_040684635.1 Amycolatopsis sp. NPDC089917
CTCCCTGGTGGGGGCGGTGGGGGTGCTGTGCTCTCGCCCCCCCCCCGCCCACGACGGCATCTATGCGGCTGCCATGGTGCGAGGCTTGCGGGGTGCCGGCGGACGACGTGGTGGGCGGCCGTGTTGCGGGGGCCAAGACGGACGGCGCGGCATGATGCAGGTTTCGACGCTGAAGTGGTTCCGGCGAGTTTCGTACATCGAATTCTCCTTTGCGATTCTGCTGGTTTCAGCCAGAAATCAATGGCTCGATATACAGATTGTCACGGCGAGGCATCGGCGGTCGATAGTTTTGACCGTGGGTTGTGCGTGGGTTGCGACCCACGCACAACCCACGGTCAAACCTTGTCGCTTCGCGTCAGGTTCGTGTAAGAATTTCGACGTCGAGATGCTGTCCCGCCATCTGGAGCCACGAGGAATCCATGGACATCCGCATACTTGGGACCTTCACTGTCCTGGTCGAAGGGAAACCGCGGCCGCTCAGGTCGGATAGGGCGGCGGCACTGTTGCTTGTTCTTGCTGTCGCTCCACAGAACCGCATGTCTCACGATGAGATCTGGAAACGCCTGTGGCCAGGTCATGTGCGCGTGCCATCTCATCGAGTACGTGATGTCACCCGAAAGTTGAAGGAATGCCTGAAGGAGGTTTCTCCAAGTAACGAGAATCGAGTATGCGGTGTTGTCGTGAAGCGCGAATGGGTGGACTACCTTCGCTTTGTGCAGGCGATCACCGAGGCGAAGCAAGTGGCCGGTCGGGATCGGCTGGACCGGTTGCGTGCGGCGCTGCGTGAATGGCGGGGAGATCCGCTCTTGGACACCTGCTGGACGGACTTCGACCTCAGCCGCGAAAGGGCTGTGTTGCAGAAGAGCCGACGAAGTGCGATGTTCGACTACTTGACGTCGATGCTCGACTGTCGAGACTTTACCGACTTTCCCGGCGTTGCGCGCGAAGCGCTCGAACTGTGGCCTGAGGACAAAGGGATCAAGGAGCTCGTGGCGCAAGCTCCGGTTGACGCAGGTATCCGCGGATGGCCAGAGGGTGCCTCGGTGGCCGTCGCCGGCGTGGATCGTTCTCTCGATTCCCCTGTCCCGCGGCAGCTGCCTGGGCACCAGCCTTCGCTCGTCGGCCGGGCCGTCGAGCATCAGTTTCTCTGTCGCACCTTGCTCGGCACCGGGTCCGGGGTCGCGCTGATCGTGGGGATGGCCGGCGTCGGGAAGACTCTTCTTGCCTGCGCTTGGGCGCGAGAATTCAGTCGAAATTTCCCCGGCGGCGTATTATACGCGGACCTGCACGGCTACAGTCGGATCCCCCCGGAAAGGCCAACGCAGATCCTGACCCGGATGCTGGCGGATCTCGGTGTCGTCGTGGAGACGACCACGCTCGACGGGCTGATCAGCAGGTTCCGCACGGTGACCGCGGACCGAAGAGTCTTGGTCGTGCTCGATGATGCCCGAGACGCGGCACAGGCCGATCCTCTGTTGCCAGGGCTCGGATCAGCGGCCATCGTCACGAGCCGGAATCGCCTGGATGGTCTGACAGTTCGTGCGGACGCCTATCCGATTAAGCTTGAACCACTTGATTCGCCGACGGCCGGGACGCTGTTCAACGCCGCACTGGCCCAGCCCGCGAAACCCGAGCTGGCCCCTGTGGTGGCGGAGATCTCCGAACTGGTCGGCCGGCTGCCGCTGGCTTTGACCATCGTCGGTGCGCGGGCCCGCCGTCAGGTGAGCGCCGTGTCCGACACACTTGCCGAGCTCCGCCAAGCCCGGAATCGCCTTGACGTACTGGAGCTTGACCGCGAGCTCGATCTCGACGTACGAGTCGCGTTGTCGTACTCGTGTCGTGGGCTCAGCGTCGGCGCGGCTGAACTGCTGGCTCTACTGCCGTGTCATCCGGGGCCGACCATCAGCAAGACCGCGGTCTCGGCGTTGCTGGGGCGCGAAAGCGTTACGGAGGTGGATGAGCTGGTGGCCGCGCACCTCCTCGAACAGCCGGCGGCCGACCGGTACGCGATGCACGATCTGGTTCGGGACTACGCCGTCGAAACGGCCGAGATGCTGCCGGACGAGCTGCTGAGCAAGAGCAGGGAACGGACGTTCGAGTTCCTTCTCCACTACACGTGGGCTTGCGATCGAGTGCTCGTTCCCGGCAGGGATGTACCGATCGTTCTTCCAGAGGGGCTGGTTCAACCGGTCGATGAGGAGGACGCCATGAGAAGACTGGACCTGGAGTACGAGACGGCGACCGCGGTTCTGCGACTGGCCGAGGCGCTGGGCGCGGACCGCTACGTGTGGTTGCTGGAAATGGCCCTGTTGACCTACCAATGGCGGCGGAGCCGGTTCGCCGACGCCGAGGCCTACCTGATTCCCGCGGCCGCGGCGGCGGAGCGCGTGGCGTCTCTTCGGGACCAAGCCATGGTCTACCGGATGCTGGCCGGCTCCCGGTGGAACCTGCGAAACTACAGCGGGTCGAAGGAGACTCAGCGACGTGCCATCGAGTTGAGTGAAAAGGCGGGGGACGCGCGCGGTGTCGCCTATGGTCATGTCGGCCTGGCCGCTTTGCACCTTGAGCAAGACGAGAACATAGCAGCCGGCATCGAGTATGAGAAGGCTGTTTCGATCTTCTCCGTGATCGGCGATTTGCAGGGCGAGGCAGAAGCGATCCGGGGCGGAGGGGAAGCGGCGCTTGCCATGGGCGACCTGGAAACGGCCGAGCGAGCCAGTGAGGAGTCGATCAGGCGGTATGAACAGTCGGGCGATCGCAATGGCCGGGCGGGCGCGATGGCTCTGCTCGGCAAAGTCCATCAAGTACGGACCGAACTAGCCAAGGCAGCGGCCGCGTACGATCTTTCCGTTTCGTTGTACCGCAGTATCTCTCGCGACAGTCACGAGGCCCGAACGCTCTTGATGCTCGCCGAAGTCCTGAGAACGGATGGCCGCGCCGTAGAAGGCTCACAAGCACTCGATCGCGCTCGGATCCTGTATCAGAAACTAGGAGATGAGCCCGGAATGGCGAACGTGGATCGGATGCGCGGCATGCGTCACGCCCCACGGTAAGCCAAACGCCAGTACGCGAGCACAGGATCCGGCTCTCTTGCCGGCGCCGGTGGGACATCGCCCGTGGGAAGGATTCGCCGGAGCTCGGCTTCGATCTCCTGCGGTCCCTGCGGACGGTCATCCGGATTCCACTCGATCATCCACAACCCGAGCGCTCGCAGGGTCGGATCAAGCGCGGCGAGGGCCCGGTCGCTGTCATCGGTGAACGGTGGGGCTGGAGGAAAACTCCATCCTGTCTCATTGTCGAAAGGAAATCGCCTGATTGCCAGTCGAAAGAGCACGCAGCCCAGCGAGAAGATGTCCGACCGCGCGGAACTCACTTCGCCCTCCAGGATTTCCGGAGCGGCATAGCCAGGTGTTCCGGCGGGTTCACCGCCGGCTCCGGAAGGAACGGCCAGCCCGAGATCGATCAGCCAGACTCTGCCGTCATGTCCCATGAGCGCGTTATCCAGCTTGATGTCCTGGTGCACCCAACCGTGAGAGTGTACCTCCCCGAGTGTCCGGCTTAGCTGGGCGATGATCGCGGCGGTGCGGGTTGAACTGACCGTTCCCTCCGTTTCGGCATAAGATTCGAGGTCGCAGCCTTGGACGTCGGGCATGACGTAGTACGCACGGCCGTCGTGCGTTCCCTTGTCCAATGGCCGGAGCAAGCCGCGTACCTGATTCAGTTCGGCCGCCGTCCGGACTTCATCATGTAGCGCCGCGGAAAATCCTTCATATGTTGCCGAAGTCTCCAGAAAACGGGGATGTTGGATCTTCAGGACGAGATCCTGGCTAGATTCCTCGTCCTTGACGGAATAGACGATTCCGGAAGCACCCTCGTTGAGGTATTTCCGGATCACGTAGCGCCCGTGAATCTTCTGCCCTGGATGCAACACCATCTTATTTTCTCACGAAGGGATATACCCATGCCGCACCGGCCCTTCCCTGCCGGGGTGACCGGAGACCCAAGCCTGATCAAAGTCTCGATCGGAATGCTCGGGCCAGGCCGTTACCGGTGCCCGGCCAGGGACGCGCTCGACGCACGTCCCGGGCTCCGCCCGTCGGCCGAGGTGCACGACAAAGCCGAAGCATTGCAGAACTTTCCGTCTGGTCCTTTCATGCGAGTACTGGATTTGATGGAAGGAAACGGCCGTACCCGCGATGCCGCGTTCGACGCCGTTCTGTCCTGTGCGAGCGTGCACGACTCGGTCAAGAACTGGACGATACATGCGGTCACCCAGTATCTCGCCGAGTTCCCGGTCCGGTCTGGGGATACCGTCCCGTACCAGGGGCGCGCCTGGCGACTCAAGCACGAACTGCGCGTACCCGACGCGCGAGGCGCCGATGAGTACCGGATCGGAGCTTGGGGCAGGCGTTATCACTCGATGGACGGCCGGCTGAGGGAGTTGCGCCTGCCGGTCCACAGAGCTGGTGGGCGCGTGCGTACCGACGCGGAGATCTCCGTGGCGGCGTGTGTGCTCGCGGCGGGTGAGCCCGGGCCACTCCCGGAGCGGGTCAGGATCCGTCAGTTCGGCATGGCGGATGGAGTCTCGGCACTTCTGTTCGACGGTTCCCGAGACTCGGCGCTAGCGCTGTACGAGCGCGCGGGGAAGGCAGAGCTCGCGGCGCTCGTGGACCGGTCCCACCCTCTGGAGTACCGGCCAGGCTCGTCGTGTCGCGACTGTTCGTTCGCCGTGGTCTGCCCGGCCTTGCAGAAGTCGCCGGGTTTGCTGGGGGTGCGTGACAGGTCGCGCCCACGACGGGCATGGTCGGCTACTTCCGCCCGCAACTACGAGCAGTGCCCGGCGCGAGAGTACGCACGGCGGCAGCGACTTCCTGCGGATCAGCACGTCGAGCGGTCGGATTCCGCCGAACGGGGGCGGGCGATCCACCGATATCTCGAAGTCAAGCACGCCGATTCGTTGGTCTCGTGTACACCTAGCGTCCCGAAGGACTGGGTGCCTGACGAGTTCGTGCTGACCTGCGAGGAACAGGAACTCGGTGCCCTCCTCCTGCGTAATCACGCCGCGGTGTGCCCTGCTCCGCAGGCGACGTCGATGCGCGTGGAACCAGACCTGGTGTACGAGGATCCCGACGCCGACACCGTCGTCCTCGCCAAACCGGATTTGCTCTATCACGATGGGGAAACCTGGGTATGGCGTGAGACCAAGACGTCACGGGGCCGGTTCTCACGGTCCCTGTCGTGGTTCGGAAGGTACCCGCAATTGGCACTGGCCGTGGCGTTAGCGGATACCGTACCGGAGTTGGGCATCGAACGGATCGAGCTCGAGATTCTGCGCCCTGCCGGGGCGGATCTGCTCACCTTCGATCCGCGGAATAGCGAAGTGCGACAGCTCGCTCGGGAAACAGTCGTGAAACTGTTCGCCCCCTGGCATGCCGATGATCAGTTCGTCGCGGTTCCTGGGCCACACTGCCGACGATGTGAAGTGGCACGGTGGTGTTCGGCTCGTAGTACTGGCGTGGAGGCGGCGTCCTGATGTCGTCGTCGATGCTGGAGCATCTCGCGCGCGGTGTCCTCGCGCTCTCTCATCTTGCCGGCGCCGCACGTGCGATTCCGCCATACCCCAAAGAAGCACAGTATGTTCTGGACCTGATAGTCCGAGAGTGCCTGCACTCCGGACTTACTCCACCCTCGAGCCTGCCTGAGTTGATCGGCTGGTGCGTCGACCTCACGGCGTCCGGGCGGGAACCGATACGAGGCGTCGATCTGATCGTTCAGTCTCTCGTGCATCCTGTGCAGCGGGTCCGGACTCGAACCTGTACGGAGGTTGGCGGCTGGTCGGCGGTTTCGGACCGAATCGTGGCGGAGGTCGTGGCGGACATTCCTGACGAGGAAGCTCGACGCCGTCGAGCGGTCTTGGCTTCCCACGTGCTGATCACTTCGGAGACATCACGCACGGTGCTAATGAAAGATCCGCGGATGATTCCGGCGTTGAAAGCCGTGAAGGACTGCTACCTCCCCGCTCCAGAGGAGTGGATCGTGCGCGGGAAGATCGCGTTGTGTCCGACGTGCGGACTCTTGGCGCGCAGCGAGCATCCCGACTACGAGCTCGTCAGCTGGTGCGAGACTGAAACCTGCCCTCGTCGGACGCGCATCACCAACAGGGTATCCGCTTCAAGCGCGCTGGTTCTGCACCCTGCTCTGCGGCTCTACCATGTTCTGCCTGCGCGGACGGAGCAAATTCTGCTCACCGGCCTGAAAACAGCGCACGTGGTCGCGCACCCTAGCGGAGACCACCATGGCTGTTACACCATCCGCGCGCCGAATCCTGCCGTGATCCGAGTGTACGACCGAATTGAGCCAGGCCCCCTGGCGCGAGACTCGTTGGTCGACAAGGTTGATATCGCAGTTGTTCCGCAGCTGGACGGCGAATTTCGGAAAATGTTTCAGGAAGCTCTTCCTGGTGGTGCGGAAGTGCTCATTCGCACGGTCGACGAAATATTTGAGATCCTGACCGGTTCGGGAAAGGAATTCCGATGAGAGCACACCAGAAAGTGTTGCGAAGTTTCTATGAAGAATTGCGTGACGCGGGGAACCTGCGTCTCGATGAAGCGAGGTTGCTCTGTGAAGTAGAGCTTGGCGTCTATCTTCACAGCAAGATTACTCCTGCGGAGCCGATCAGTGGTGCGTGGACCCTGTTCAGCGGGTACCCCTATGTTGCCGCACGGGGATTTGTCAAGAATGGATCCATGTCCGGATCGCTCCGAGCCGCGCGATTCTCGTTGTGGACGTTGCGGAGAAAGTCCGCATGGACAGAGGCACTTGATACTTACCGGGGATTCGACCGGTCGGTACGCGCGTACGCAATCGACAGTCAAGACCGCACGGCGACCCGCCTCCCGACGGAGGGTATCGCTGATGATCGATGGACCGCCTACGAGAGGTTGCTTAAGGCAGCGCCTCCGTTCGCGGGAAGCAAGATATCTCCCGCCGGAGATGGAGAGCATCGGTTTCCGATGGGCAGGGAGACCGGCTATGTCGAGTTGCCAGACACCGACGGGCTTCCGGGGCCGGCTGGACACGACCTCGATCACCTTCCCGTCAGCGCCGGTCGCCCGATTTCGGTCACCTGGCGAAAGCTTCTGATCACCGCCGCTGAGATGGACCGAGTCGAGCCTGGAAAGAATTGGGTGCGGCGGCTCGCCTCGGTCCGGCTGCGGACGGTGAGAAAAGGAGGGCTCCGTTCGGCCAAGCGATTCAAGATCGACCGGATCCAGCATCTGCTGGGTATTGTCGGCGCAGGGAAGAGCACCCTCCGGGACGTGCTCGCCGTGCATCTGGCACAGCGACGCCACCGGGTGACTGTAGTAGTCGGAGATGTCGCAGAGACGTTGCGTCTGGTCCAGCTCTACCAGACGCACCTGGGAGCCGATGCGGCAGCCCCGATCCTCGGTTTCTCCGGGAAGCAGCGCCACGCGCAGCGAATGCATCGCAGGTTGACCAGCCGCGGCGACGTGCACCTGCTCGCCCATGACGACCCTGGGTTCACCTACCTGAGCACGTCGTGCGTGCTGAACTCACTGCGGGGTGGGTCGGCCACGATCCTGCCATTCTCACAATCCCCGTGCACTGCGCTGTACCCGCGAACGGTACGGCCCGAGGCCAAGTACGAGTGGTCGTCGACAGAGCGGGCGTGTCCGTACTGGCATGGCTGCCCTCGGCACCACGGCGCGCACGATCTGGTGAATGCGTCGGTGTGGGTCGCGACGCCTGCCGCACTTGTCGACGCGACGGTGCCGCGACCCCAGAACGCGGAACGGATCAGGTACCTCGAACTCGCCTGCAGGCGCAGTGATCTCGTCATCGTCGACGAGGCCGACAAGGTGCAGATGCACCTGGACGGCATGTTCGCGCAAGCAGCTCCGCTGGTCGGCGGCTCAGGCGACAGATCGCTGCTCGACGAGGTCAACACGCACAGGATCCGGGAACTTTCCGAAGGAGCGCGCACGCAGCTGTCCGATCGGGACGTCGAAGATTGGACCGCGGCGATCAACACGGTCACCGCGGCGACGGATCGGCTCTACGCCATGCTGGTCAGTCGGCAAGAGACCAGGGCCTGGGTGAGCAAGGGTTACTTCAGCGCGTGGAAGCTGCAGATCCGAATGGTGGAGAAACGCTATCCGCACGACGACCCTCCCGGCGCCACCGCGCGGAAGGGACTCATCGAGTTGTTGGAAAAGTTTCGGGACAATCCGTTCGGTGATCGCGAACGTCCGGAAGTCCCCGAGCTGACCCGCCTGGTCCATGAATTGCTCACCACTGGCCACCAGACGGCAACTCGGGAGAAGCTGCGTCGACAAGTGATCGAGATGTTCGATCTACATAAAGAACTTGCCGAGCGGCAGGCTAAGTTCGACGATGACGAATCGCAGCCGGACCCTGAGCTGTGGCTTTCCGAGCAGTGTCGTCAATTCGAGTTCACACTGGTGTTGTCCGTGCTGGAACCCAAGCTTGCTCAGATGAACTGGATGTGGCCGCGGGTCGAGTCAGTGCTGAAACTCGCTTTCAACGAGATGTACCAGCGGCCCGCGGACTACGCCCCGTTGGTGCCGGAAGCTCCGATGGGTAATGTTCTCGGGTTCCGCTTCATTCTCGACGGGCCACCGCGGCCCGGGGTGCAGAGTGGGGAGCTGCGCTACTTCCGCTGTAGCGGGGTCGGCAGGGAGCTCCTTCGTGTCATGCCGGGCATTCCGGAGACCGACGGCCGGCCCGGAACCAATGTTCTGCTGATGTCGGGAAGCAGCTGGGCGGGCCTCTCAAGCCGGTACCACATCCCGGTCCCGGTCGGGATCGTATTGCTGCCACCGGAGGTACACGTCGATGCCCTGACTTCCGGGATCGATGCACGCGTCGAGTTCCTACAAGACAGCGTAAGCGGCGAACCGTTGCGGTTGTCCGGGGCCGACCTCGACGATCGGTTCGAGATCCTGTGTAAGATGGTGACCAGGCTCGGCGAACAGGACCATGACGCGAGTATCCTTGATCGTGAACTGCGCGGTCTTCCCGACGCAAGGCGCCGCGTCCTGCTCCTCGTCGGCAGCTACGAGGAGGCGCAATTCGTAGCGGACACCCTGCACAGGCTGCGCCCGCGGTGGCAAGGAAGAGTCGTCCGGTTGGTCTCCGACGACGACGAAACAGTCGCCGGAACGATGATGAGCGAGCGGCACGCCCCGATCTTGCGCCGTGGCGATATCGAGACGCTTGCCCGTACGCACGCTGAGATACTTGTAGCACCCTTGCTCGCTGTCGAGCGAGGGCACAATATCCTGAACTTCGACGGCGTCGCCGCGATTGGGACCGTGTACTTCCTCGCGCGACCGAACCCTCGGCCGGACGATCTCGGACTCGCAGTGCACACGGTCAACGACTGGATTGTCCGCTATCTTGAGGACGGCCGCTTTCAGCGGACGATGGAGGCCGCCCCAACTCTGGACGATGGCGCCACAACGGTTCTCGGGGAAGGGCGGAAGCAGTGGTTCCGAGCCCTGGCGCGGTCTCTCGGCTGGTCGGCGCTGGGCTCCGATCGTGCCAGTATCACCTGGGACTTGCTAGTACTGATCTGGCAGGTGATAGGCAGGCTCGTGCGCGGAGGAGTCCCGGCCCGTGTCGTCTTCGTAGACGCGGCGTTCGCCCCTGAACACGCAGCGGGCCGCCCCGGAGAGGAAACGCCGAAAACCAGCCTTCTCTACAGCATCCGCGCGGTGCTCGGGGAGTACCTGGTCGATCCGGATCCATCAAAGGCGCAGGAAAAGTGTCTCGCGAAAGCGCTCTACGGCCCACTTTGGGGCGCGCTGGAACGTTGTCTGTCCGCAGAGGAGCCGACATGCATTCTTTGATCAGATTGTGCGCCTACGAGCCTGACGACAACGCCTGGGTCGAGAACTTCCATGTGCTTACCTTCAGTGAGCAGTGGCGAGAAGAATTGACCGATCTTCATGCCCTCGGATGGCGCGGTCGGGAGCCGTTCGTAGGCCTGCCGATCCGGAGGTTCGGCAGCTTGCTGCGGGCGGTCGCGCCCGGTGTGGTGGCTACCGGGCGAGGAGCGGTCGCTGATCCATCGGTTCCGTGGATCTATGCCAAGGAAGAACTGCCCGCCGAGGTCATCCTCCCGGCGTTTCTCAGCTGGATAACCGACCTACGCCCAGAAGCTGAGCATCAGGAGGCGCTGGTTCGAGTGCTCGACGCGGTTCGGACGACCCGCATGGAGTGGGTCGACTGTCCGGTAGAACTGACGGGTGCTGCGTCGTCGGCAGGCGGAACTTCCGCGCCGGAGCGGCGGCTCTACCACCTTTTGCCCGAGCTGCTGGCGCTGCGCCTCGCCGCCAAACCGTTCAAGGGAGAAAGCCGCTTCCGAGTGGTCAGCCAGGATCAAGGAGCGGAGCTCGTCTCATGGCCGCCTGAGCGGTATCGCGACGGGGGTGTCGAACATCGCTACTCAGTGCGGATCGGGATTTCAATGCACACCGTTCCGTTTGCTTCGAAATTCCGAATCCACATGTCATACGGGATCCGGCGATGGTCGACTTCCGCGCCGGTGTGGTTGCCCTCCGGGCGCGGTGCATCCGTACTTCTGGATGCACCGTTCCCCTGGGACGAGGACAAGCAGCAAGTGCGCTCTCGCTTGGTGCACAACAGCATCAGGTACGAAAGCTGGACAGGGCGGCACGTTTGGCATCGGCGTTCCTCGATCGGCATCATCAAGGACCTCGACCTGGTCCGGCAGTATCCGGAGCCAAAGGAGATCGTCGCCGCCCCGCAGACGTGGATTGACGGGCCTGAACTCGCTGCTGGTGTCGTGCACAGCACGGCGATGGGCAAGCACATGGTAGGGCCCGGGCTGATGCCCGGCGAACGGGCCATGCTCGACGAATGGGTCGCGGAGGGGATGGCTCCGCACTTCCGGCGGGTGCCGGACCTGGTTCGGGCGGCTCGGGCTGCCAAGCCTGTTCTCCTGCCGAAGGCGAACAAGAAGGACCCCGTGCGTAGCGCCCAGGTGCGGGGCGATGCGGCCGCGGCCCGGCGTGCCGCGCTGCGCGCCGCGTGCGACGGCGAGCCCTTGCGTGTCGACGTCGTGACGTTGTATCCGGAGACGCGAAAGAGTCTGGTGCGCCAGTTCGCGTACCTCCTTGGCCTGGATTCGGCCGGCGGGAACTCGGGCGAGGTGCTGCGCTGGTCGATCGACGGTCTGGATGTCGAGCTCCATCTGTCCGATGCCGGATCGATGTGCAATGCACTGAGTGTGGACTCCGATGACCCTGCAGCGGTCGACAAAGCCATTCGGTTCCGCCGGGCCGCGGTGGCCGCGCAATTTTCCCGACGAACCGGTGTACCCGGCCTCGCACTGATCGAGATTCCGCGAGCCACTCGGTTCCAGGTACCCGGAACGGACCCCAAGGGAGCTCTGCGGCTGGGCTTCGCCGATACTCGGCGGCTCACCCAGTTCATCCAGGTGGCGGACCACAAGACCGCGGACGTCGACGTCCGCGCCGCCGCGGCCTGGACTGATGGTTTTCGCCAGCTCGGGGCCAGTACCGTTCCCGTCCATCGGGCAGGCTCGGCGGTCGAGCCCGACGTGCAATATGTGGCCCTATGGGCAGTGCGAAGGAATCGTCGTGATCAGGGCGCGTGGGCGGGCTGCCGACTCGTCGCGGTGCGGATCCGGCCGAACGACACACATCTCCCCGTCTGCGGCTGGTCGGACGAACAGCAGGCCTGGGTGCCTTATCCGGAATTGCTGCTATCCCTTGCTTCGGTAAGCCGCGATTCGGAGGACCGGGGAGCGGAGATCCAGAGCCGGATCCGAACGATCCTTTTCGGCTGTCGGGACCGGCCGACGTTGCTGCTCGTGAACTCACCCAACTTACGGGACTCCTGGCCTTCGCTGGGCAACCAACAGCTGGTCGAGGGGCATCTCAGTTTCACGGGGCTCCCGAACCAGCGGCTGGCCGCGTTCGGCCCACGACTTCGCGTCGTGCTGATTCGGGACCGAAACAATCGAGAAGAGGTTCCGCAATGGTATGCGCCCGCCGAGAGAACCCCTGGTTTCGCTAGCGGCTTGTGGAAGCCGAAAGGAGCGGGTCAGGAAAACCGAGTCTTCGCAAGCACAGCCGACGTACCATCGAGTTCGCCGAAGATCGCCCGAAACCTCCGGAAGTTCGAACGGAGCGATGAGTGGCCGGCGAGACCGACGACGACCGCGTGGAACCCGCAGTGCCTCGAACTCACCGTATTGGGGGGCAGCAATCCGGACGAGGATCCCGTCCCCTGGGCGGCATTGACCCACCAGTTACGTTTTCACGACGACTATGCGCCGCTTGCTCGACCGTTGCCGATGCACTTGGCGAAGAAGGCCGACGAGTATTTCGGCCCGGTGGAGGAAGACCGGGAAGAGGAGTGAACAGGTGGCTGAGACGGTGAGGTCCACTGTGGGAGAGCGTGGCGGAAGACGACCTTGGCAGTGGGTGCGCGCACCGCGTTCAAGATCTTGTCCCGTATGGATCGTTGTCGGCAGATTTGGGCTGTTCGTCGGAATCGGTGGAGATCGACCACGGGCTTTTCTCACACAATTGAGTGTGGAGAGACCTTCGTCGGTTCGCACGTGACCAAGTCTGGCCTGGTGCGCGGTCAGGGCGGCCGATCCGCCAGTTCCCCGGAGCATCCGGATCGGTGTTGGACCAGTACTCCACAATCGCCTTCTTGAACTCGTCCCCGGGCAGACGCCTGTCACCGTCGGCGCCACCGCGTTCCTGGCAATCGCCGACGGCAGAGTGGGGGCCTGTCGATGTCCCAGAGAAGCCGCGACCCGCTGTCCGCAGAGCACGTGGTCCTGTTCGGTCAGCTTGACGTCTCCGTCCAGGCGGTCGAAACCGTAGCCGACCTGGGCGGTCAACTGGTCGGGAACGGACACGAATATTCGACCGGGGTCGCTGGACGAGCCTGGTTCACCATAGCGGAACCTGCCTGCTCAGCGGCTCTGCGGATAGAGGGCTCCCAGGCTCACCGATGGCGTGGTTTCACGACCGCCCGAGTTGCGGAATCAGGTACCTGGTCGTCCGTTCAGGCAACGATGTCGGTGGTGGAAGTGTCCTTGCCACCCGACGCTGTGGTTGGCTTGGTGGAGTGAGACAGTCGTGTTTCGCATAGGGCGCCGCGGGGTTCCCGCAGCAGCCAGGTCGAGGAGAAGCGGGGAGAGGTGGTCGTGCGCAGCGTCACAGTAGTAACACCGGTCTCCTCACTCGGAGGTCGTCGGTTCGAGCCACAGGCCGAGTTGTCGCTGCATGGTCTCGCCTCGACCGCGGCCGCGACCCTCCCAGGTGTGGCGGATGACGTGCTCTTGATCCCAGAGATGCGCAGCCCGCTGGGTCTTCCCGACTTCGTAGCCTTGGCCGGGGGACAGGAGTGGCTGCGCGCACGCAGAGCGGCAGGCGTTCCCCCGATCCTCGCCGAGGCCGATTGCTTGGTACTTTCCGCGCTTCACCCCGGGCAACCGCTCTCATCGGCGACGGTCGGACGGCGGATCGGGTGGTCGCGCCCCGTACTTGATCCGGTACTGGCCCGCCTTGAACGGGCGAACGCGATCGAGACCACCTCAGGCAGCGCCCATAAGGTCAATCCCGCACTGGTGCCTTGCGGTTGCCTCTTCGCGCTCGAAGCGAAGGTCAAGGATTGGCAGAAGGCCGTGCTGCAGGGACGGGCGTATCGGACATGGGCGAACAACTACGTCGTACTGCTGGGCGACGTCGGACCGGTTGCGGAGAGACGTGCGGCCGAGCGTGTCGCGCTGGATGGAGGGGGTCTCTACTCACGGTCCGGGTGGACCGTGCGCCCGCGCGCGCGACGGCCCGCGTCGGCGAAGAGGCTTTGGGGCTTCGAGCACCTGTACGCAGTGGCGCCGTAGTCACACCCAGCCTTCTGAGGCCGCGAACAGGTCGAGACCGTCGAGGAACGGCTTGATCCAACGGTCGGCGCCGATCTTCGCACCGGTGATTCGTCTGACTTCTGTCCAATCCGGCCGGGCCTCCGTATAACGCCGTCGGAGCGCGTCGACCCGGTCTCGGCCGGCGAGATCGTTGAGCTCATTGACGATCTTCGTCAAAAGCATCGCGTGATGGTGAAAGGCTTGTTCGGGTTTGGGACCTATGTCTCCCGGTGACAGACTGGTCGCCAGTGTGGGAGATTCCGAGGCCAGCGTGCTGTACTCACCCTTCGTGAGGCCGCCCATGAGACCGAGGAGTGTGGGCCGCTGATACCAGCCGCCGCCGTCCTGGTCACTTCCTCGTTCTTCGAAGTCCTGGTAGACGCAGATTCGCTGGCGGAGGTCCCAGCCGGTTCCGATGGCTTCCGCCCCGGCGGCGACCGCGGGAAGTGCTGCCAAATCGCCGAAGGCGACGCGTACCGGCTTGTCCTGGCTGAGCGCGAAGGTCGTCCGCATCAGTCCGAATACTTCCTCGGCGCTCGCGCGGGGCGGCATCGAGTTGTCCGATCGCGCCACGACGAGTAGCCAGCCGGCTGGCTCCAGCTGATCGAGCGCGCCGATGTGCGCGTCGAGCTCAGCACCGGCACCCCAGAATTGGAGGTCGCCGGCCACCGTGAGCCACGCGGAAGGCGCGGCGGTTACCGCCTCCTCACTGAGCTCGAGCGCGTCCTGGCTCATCGGACTGTCCGGGTACGACACGAGCAACGACGAAGCGAGGAGAGGGCTGGAGAGTTCGCTCTGGATGGCGTAGACGCGGTCGATGTGATCGCGCTTGGCCTGTCGCGATGACAGCTTTCCACGCGTGCAATCCCAAAGTTCCCAAGTGTCGTAGTAGCGGAAGTCGCCGGCCCGTGGCATGTTCAGCGCGTACGTCATCGGGTCGAACCAGAATTCGCCGCCGGCCGCTCGGATCTGCTCGGAAGTCTCCAGAGCCGAGCGCTTGAAGCCATTGGCGGACCGAGGGGAGGTGAAAGGGGAGAGGTACGCACCGGTCGCGTATCTGGCCTTGACCGCGTTCGTGGTCCACTTGATCAGTGTGTTGCGCGCGGTGTCGCCGAGAAATACCCCCATCACGCCTCCTCGAACGCGCGCATCAGCGCGTCGCCATTGCGATAGCGACGCGCCGGTTGGGGATGCAGCCCCCGCTCGATCACGGCTATGAGGCCGTCCGGGAGGCCAGGGCGAGAGGCCCCGAGCGGGATGTGCTCGGCCGTCCGCAGGCGCCTGAGATACTCGAAGTCATCGCCCTTATAGGGCACAGGGGAGTTCCCAGTCGCGGCCGAGTAGACCAGCGCGCAACACCCGAAGACGTCGGAGGCGGCGGTGGGTGCGCCCGAGTACGCCTGGAGGTGCTCCGGAGTCATGTACCCACGGGTGCCCGGCTGCCCGCCCACGGTCAGAACGCTTCGTAGGGTGTGCTTAGCGAAACCGGGGTCCATCACCACGAACCTCCCGGATGCGAGTCGCTGGACGTTACCTGGACTCAGGTCCCGGTGGATGACCTTCCGCGCATGAAGAGCCCCGAGCCCAGCGGCGACGTCCCGGCCCAGCGCAAGCAGGTGCTCGACGGGCCAGTCAGAACCCCCGTACCGAAGATCCGTCCCGTCGAGGAACTTCTCAAGCCAGAAGGCGGCAGAGGGAGGATCGCCCAGCAGGTGGAGGTCGGAGCTGACCGCCACAACGTTGGGATGGTCGATGCTCTTGAGTAAATCAACCTCTCGTCGCGCTCGCTCGAGCGCCGCGGGATCCGCGGCCAGGCCGAGGTCGATGAGCTTGAGCACGCTCTCCGCGCCGTCGGGCTGAGTCACGACATGCACCTGCTTCTGCCCGCCCTGCACGAGAGCCCGTGCGGGTACGAGGCCAAGCCGAGAGCAGGCTTCGTGCACGAGATCCAACATCTTGGCATTCTGCCTGCTCACTAGCCCGCAATGCGAGGTTTCGGGACGGTGAGTAGCCGAAGGTGCCTGGAGAACTACTTTCCGCAGTCTCATTCTTATGTCCTCAACCAGGGCCGCCGCCCTGTTCGTGGATCCGCACGCTGTGAATGTGACCTGGCGAAACTGCCCGGTCGGATTGCGCCCTGGAGCAAGCAATATGACCCCAGTTTGGCGTGACATTGTCACCGTCGTTCTCCGGCTCTATCGACAAGGCGACGCGGCGATGCGCGATAGATGTCTCAACGTCGTGGACAAGCTGGCCGATGTCGGGGCATACGGGCTGCCAGAGGCGCTCCAACACGAGCGCTGCCAGGCGGGCGCGGCCTGGGCAGCGCCTCTGGTTGTCTACCTGTTCAGAGGACGTTGCTGAGGCATTTCTTGTGATCCCATTTTCGCCACCGCCGGCCAGTGCTCCAGCGTCACCTAGTGACCCTGCCGGGTAACCGGGGACTCGTTGATGGCAGGGATCCGCTGGAGAGCGGCGAGGCCGCGCTTGTGCCGTCTCCGATTGGGCTCCGTTGCCGAAGTAGAGCCCGACACGGCCCGATACAGCCTGGCACTTGGATGGAACGCAAGACCTGCGCTGACCTGCACAGATGGCCGAAACTCTACCCTTGCGTCACTGGCTGACCATGCGGTGGAGGGGACTTGTAAACAGAAGGTCAGGGGTTCGAGCCCCCTTGGCGGCTCAAGATCAAAATAGCCTGTGAACTGCGGATATACCGCGTTTCGCGATTCTTGTTCATATTCTTATCGGCGCCATTGGGCTCCGTTTCGTCTCCGTTTTCACAGGTGTGCCGATTTCGGGTCGAGTCTGCCTGCGGTCCGGGCAGGTGCCGGGCGCGCGGGGCATGTCGCCCAGGCAGGTTTTCTGACGTGGGCGGAGGTCCATGCCGCGTGCGGCTCGGATTCAGGCAAGAGGCCGACGGGGCGAGTGTGCGTGGAGTTCCCGCGGCCCGGAGAAGCTGACCGGATCAATGCTCGCGGCGGCACGGCCGGCGCGGTGGTTCTTCGATCTACATCGGGTGACACGGAGGACGGTGACGGCGTTCGTGGTCCGGATCTTCGCGTGATCTCGCCGCGGGAGGGCGAGTATCCCGTTGAGTGGCTCGTGTGGCGCCGAGCCCGCAGGCGCATCCTGGTTGACCACGCGTGGCCTGCGGTGACCTGTGATGATTCGGGGGTGTCGTCGTGATGCGGCGGCGGTGCGGGTCGTGGGGATCCGGGTCGGCAGGTGTAGAGGTGGGGGCGCGCAGGCTGGCGGTGTAGCGGGCGAGAGTGTTGCTGGTTTCCCTCGGTTTGCAGGTGAGATCGCTGATGTGGCTGTGGGCATCGGTGGGTGCGGCGTGTCCGTTGTTGGCGTCCTGTGTAGCTGTCGCGAGGGCGGTGAGGGCTTCCTCTGGCGGTCCTGGTAGCTATCGTGCTGACCGGTACGGCCGCGATAGCGGCCGTGCTCGGAATCGCGAGCCAACTGGTGCTGATCAGCCTGGGCCTGGTCGAACGACACAAACGTCGAAACCGTGCGACCATTCGCCACGAGGAAACGCCAGAGAGCCCGGCGACCAGCTGGTAGCGGTTATCGTGGCGGCGGCCGCGGAGGCCGGTTTTCGAGGCCGCCGCCATCGCCGTATTCCCGCGCGAGTGCTCGCGCCCGATGTCCGGTTCCGGTGAGCGCACTTCCGGCGTACCACCGGCAGGCCCATGTCGCGCAGCTCCCCGGCCAGGTCGCGATGAGTGGGCAGCTGGGGTGCCTGATCGGCGGATCGGGTCGCACCAGCTGTTCGACAACCTGTTCGCTACGGTGACCAGCTCCCGACGCGACGTCGGATCGCTGCGGCGAGCGGGACCCCGGCGAAGGGGAGTTCAGGCTCGGGGCTGTGGGATTGGTTCAGGTCATGAGGCCGCGGCGGAAGCCGTGGGCGACGGCCTGGGCGCGATCGCGAACTCCGAGTTTTCCGAACAGGCGCCGGGCGTGGGTTTTGACGGTGTCTTCGGCCAGGTACAGCTCCCGGCCGATCTCCCCGTTGCTTTTGCCCTGACTCATTCCGTGCAGCACCTGCATCTCACGCTTGGTCAGCTCGACTCCAGGCGTCGAGGGTTCTCGGGGAACGGGAAACGTGACGTCGGCCAGGGTGCTGGCGAGCGCGGCGATGACCGCGGGCCGGGAGGCGTCCCACCGCAGGTAACCGCGGGCGCCTCCGGCGATAGCTGCCGCGATGGTGGACGCGTCGTCCGGTGCGCCGAACACGATGACGTTCGCTCGCGGGTTGACAGCGACGAGCCCTCGCGTTGCGTCGACACCGCCAGAGGTCGCCCGCTGAGTGCCGATCAACACCATGTCGGCAGGTTCACGGGCATAGCGGATCTGCAGTTCGTCGCCGCGTGCGACGCAATCAATGTGACTGACACCCGGGACGGCGGACATCACCCGAGTGAGACCTTCCCGAACAGAACGCCGATCGTCGCAGATCAAGATCGTGGTCACCCGATTCCCCTCCTCCGCCGGGCGTGTGACCCGACTACCACGAACAGTAACGCACAGAGAGTTACCGACCGGTACGGTATGTGTTACCGCCTGGAGTACGAGAAAGGCGTACCGCGAGGTCTCCGACCTGCGCGATCCGCCGTGAGACGGCCCGGCGTCCCGTATCGCTCAGTTCCTTGGAACGTGGGGGACGGGTCGGGCTCAGATCGGCGTCTGGACAGGTTGCCTTCCTGGGTTTGGCTACCGCGGGGGCACGAGCGAGCTCTTTGGCGATGTTCTGCGGGGCGAATGGGCGCGGTAGCGTGCTGCCATGGTTCTGCATCGGCTCGTCGCGGCGTTCGGTTTCGTGGTGGTTGTGCTGCTCAGTGCGGCTCCGGCGACTGCCGCTCCCGCCCGTGCCGTCGATGTCGGCGGACAGGTCGCGGTCCCGGCGAGGTACACCGCGGCCGATCTGGTCGGCGCCAGTTTGCACGACGTCGTCGTGCGGGCGGCGCCGATCGTGCCGCCGGGTAAGAACGCTATTCTCCGGGCTCTCGTGCGGGTGGAGGGGCGGCATGGCGGATCGGCGACGTTCGCCTTGGCTGAGCTCGATCCGGCGTTCGGTAATCATCTCGCGACCTTCGTGCCGTCGCGTTCGGGGATGCGGCTCGCTGTGCCGGGTGACCGCGTCCCGGGTCGTGGTGTCGCGGACGTGACGGCGATCCACGTGTCCGTGCCCGCTGTCGGGCCTGACCAGGTTTCACCGGGGTCCATCCGGGTCGTGTCCGGACACCGGAGCGTCCTCGTGTCCGCGTCGAGGCTGGCCTGGTTGCCCGCGCGTACCGTCCGGGTGACGTTCCAGTCCGGCGCCGGCCCGCAGACGCATACGGAAACCGGGCCGCCGCTGGCCGCGGTGCTGTTGGCGGCAGGTGTGCTGCCGAGGGCGGATTTGCCGGTGGTCGCGGTCGGTGAGGACGGCTATGGCGCCGCGGTCACGTTGGCGGAGGACTATGTCGGCGGCCGCCCGCTTCTCATGTCCACTGTGGAGGACGGGGCGGCGCTGACCCGGCCGCGGCTGATTCCCGCCGGTGACGTCAAGGGTGGCCGGTACGTGTCCGGGGTGGTGACCCTGGCGGTCGGCTGACCTGCGGTGGAAGCCCGGCGAGGCTACAGTC
Organism: Amycolatopsis sp. NPDC089917; assembly: GCF_040684635.1. Taxonomy (NCBI): domain Bacteria; kingdom Bacillati; phylum Actinomycetota; class Actinomycetes; order Pseudonocardiales; family Pseudonocardiaceae; genus Amycolatopsis; species Amycolatopsis sp. NPDC089917. The sequence goes on from NZ_JBFBGL010000026.1 coordinate 52,487, forward strand.
CGCGCTCATGGGCTTGAGCATTCGCAACCAGCTGACCGCGACCGTTCTCGCCATCACCTCTGGTGAGGCGATGGCGACGGTCAAGGCGCGCCTGTCCGGCGGGCGGGAGATCACCGCCGCGATCACCCGGGAGGCCGTCGAGGATCTGGCCCTCGCGGAGGGCTCGGAGGTGCGGGTTCTGGTCAAGTCGACCGAGGTGTCGCTGGCCACGGGGGAGATCGACGGCATCAGCATTCGTAACCAGTTGCCGGGCACCGTCGCGGGGATCGCGGCCGGTGGCGCCATGGCGGCGGTGAAGGTCGCCGTCGACGGCGGGGAGCTGACCGCGGCGGTCACGAAGGAGGCTGTCGACGAGCTTGGCTTGTCGACCGGGACTCCGGTGGTGGCACTGGTGAAGTCGACGGAGATTTCGCTCGCCACGGCTTGAGTGCTCTCGCTCGCGCCATACTGAGGCATGCTGTTGCGCCAGCTGGAATATCTGGTGGCGTTGGCCAAGGGGCGGCATTTCGGGCGGGCGGCGGACGCGTGTCATATGTCCCCGCCGTCGTTGTCGGCGGCGATCCGGAAGCTGGAGCGGGACCTCGGTGTCCCGATCGTCCGGAGCGGGCGGCGGTTCGCCGGCCTGACACCGGAAGGCGAGCGGGTCCTGCTGCGGGGGCACCGGATTCTTGCCGAGTGCGACGCGCTCCGGCAGGACCTGCTGGAGGGTTCCGCGATCCGGGAGGAGTACCTGGCCGTCCGGACCGGTGGCAAGTTGGCCGGCGTCGGTGCTCATTCCTGTTCCGTCAGCGCCTGATAGGTCAGCAGAGCAGCGCGGCACGCAGGTCGAGGCGGTCGTCGAGCCGGGACAGATTCCGGCCGAGGGCCTCCTCAGCGCGTTCGATCCGGTAGTGCACGGTGTTGACGTGGACGTGCAGCGTCCGTGCCGTCCGCGCCCAGGAGCCGTCGCAGGCGAGGAACGTGGTGACGGTGTCCAGCAGGACGGTGTCGCGGTCGAGCAGCGGTCCGAGTACCCGGCGGCGGAAAGCCTTGCGCAACAAGGGGTCCAGCCCGGACACCAAGGCCTCGAAACCGGTCTGCTCTCCGGCGCTGGTGGTGAGCGCCCCCGTGGAGCGTGAGATCTCGGCGGCGTGCCGGGCCTGGGTGAGGCCGGCCGGCAGCTGGTCCGGTCCGTCGAGTGCCGTGCTCGTCCCGGCGACCAGAGGGTTCCGTGGGTCGCAGGCCTGCAGTGCTTCCCACAGCGCCGGGGGAGGGGCCGAGGTGCCGGACTGGATCGCGATCGCCTCGCCGCGGGGCAGCACGCCCACCACGTTGGGCAGCTCGGCCAGTGCTTCGGCGAGCGCGCGGGCGGCGGTCGCCGAGTCGTCCATGGTGAGGGAGTGGACCAGGTAGGGGCCGTCGGCGGGCAGACCGCACCGGCGGAGCGCGGCGCGCAAGACGGTCTCGTCGGAGCGGGTGGTGATGGCGGTGGCCAGCCGGTTCGCTGTTTTCCGGTCGGCGTCGAGGCGTTGGTCCTGAGCTCGCTGGAAGCGGCTGATGGTTTCGGCGATCTCCCGCAGCGCGCCGGGCGGGGTGCCCGCGGTGGTCGGTGCGTGGACCAGCCAGGTGTCGTAGACCGTCGCTCCCGCGTCGATCCGCAGTGTCGTGCCGACGCGGCGGCGGACGTCCTCACCGGGCTCGATCGGCGCGGTCGCGCTCGCGGTGCGGGCCAGGACCCGTCCGGTCGTGGTCACCACGTAGCAGGCGAGATCCCCTAGAGGGGCACACGCTGCGGTCAGGACGTCGTCCAGCGGTGCGCCGTCGGTGAGTAACCGGTCCAGTTCCCGGCGCGCGCTTTCCGGCAATGCCGGACCCGCCGTGGCGTCGAGGCCGCCCCACCGTCGCAGGTAGACGGCGTCGGTGACGGCGCGGAAGTCAGTATCGGCCGGGACGGCCAGCAGCGGGACGCTATGGCGACGGCAGGCGTCGGCCAGCACGGCCGGCACCTCGCCGTGCGTCTCCTCCCCGGCCAGCAACGCGGCGGCGTGAGCGGCGGCGACGGCTTCGGCGAACCGATCGGCCTTCGCGGCGCCGTCGTCGGGCGACCACCAGACCAGTCCGGTGAGGACGAGGTCGCCCGCCCGCACGAACCGGGTCGGGTCGGCCAGGTCGGTGACGACGGCACCGGCGACGTCGCGGCTGGTCAGCGCCGCGTCCGTCCACACGACACGGAGCCGCAGAGCAGGCAGGTCGAGCAGGTCACGCACACGCATGTCTTGGATGATCCACCAAAAACCCGCGGTTTTACGAGCTGTTTTCAGGGCTGTTCACCTCTCGTCCTCCGAGCGCGGTGTTGTTTTGCTGGACCGACCCGGCAAGGAGGTGCGATGGACCTGAACACCGTGACCGCGATCCGTGACCCGCGAGTGCCCGGCCAGTGGCTCCCGGGCGACGCCTGGCTGGCCGGCGGCACTTATCTCTTCTCCGAACCCCAGCCCAGGCTGCGGCGGCTGGTCGATCTGAGCCGGTTCGGCTGGCCTGCGGTCACCCGGCAGGCGGATGGCTCGCTCGAGTTGGCCGCGACCTGCACGATCGCCGAGCTGTCCCGGTTCGCCGCGGGCAGCGGGCTACCGGTCGCACGGCTGGTCGAGCAGTGCTGCCGGGCGTTCCTGGCGTCGTTCAAGATCTGGAACATGGCCACGATCGGCGGGAACCTGTGCAACGCGCTGCCCGCCGGGCCGATGATCTCCCTGACCACCGCGCTGGACGGGGTCTGCCTCCTGCGCGCCCAGGACGGCACCGAACGTCGGGTCGCGGTCGCCGATTTCGTCACCGGCGCGGGCATGAAGGATCTGGCGGACGGTGAGCTCCTGCGGTCGGTCACCCTGCCCGCGGTCGCGCCGCACCAGCGGACGGCGTTCCGGCAGACGTCGCTCTACGGCCTCGGCCGCTCCGGCGCTTTGCTCATCGGCACCCGGGGAGCCGGGTTCACGCTCACGGTCACCGCGTCGACCCGGCGGCCCTTCCGGTTCACCTTCCCGACCGTGCCGGACGCCGCCGGCCTGCGGGCCGCGCTCGGCGCGATTGACGACGAGGACTGGTTCGACGACATCCACGGCCTGCCTGCCTGGCGACGGCACATGACGTTCCGGCTCGCCGAAGAGATCCGGAGCGAACTGGCATGAGCTTCGAACTGGACGTCAACGGCCAGCACACCGCCGTCGAACCGCGTGCCGGTCAGTGCCTGCGCACTTATCTGCGTGACCGCGGCTGGTTCGGCGTCAAGAAGGGCTGCGACGCCGGCGATTGCGGCGCCTGCACCGTCCACGTCGACGGTGAACCGGTGCACAGCTGCCTGTATCCGGCGGTTCGTGCGTCAGGGCGCTGTGTGACCACCGTCGAAGGACTCGCCCGCGATGGCGAACTCCATCCGGTGCAGGAGCGATTCCTTGCCGCGCAGGGGTTCCAATGTGGGTTCTGCACCGCGGGCTTCCTCATGACGACCGCCGCGCTGGACGAGGAGGCGAAAGCCGACCTGCCGCGCGCGTTCAAAGGGAACCTGTGCCGCTGCACCGGCTATCGCGCCATCGAGGACGCCGTCCGCGGTGTCCGGCACGTCGAGGAGCCTGCCGCCGGGGAGACCGTCGGACGGAACCTCGCCGCCCCGGCCGGGCCCGAGGTGGTCACCGGCACGGCGCGCTACACCTTCGACATCGATGTGCCGGGGTTGCTGCACCTGAAGCTGCTGCGGTCGCCGCACGCGCACGCCCGGATCACGGCGATCGACACCTCCGCCGCGCTCGCCGTCCCCGGCGTACACCTCGTTCTCACCAACCTGGACGCGCCGTCCCGGCACTTTTCGAGCGCGCAGCACGAGCACGTCGAAGACGATCCGGCCGATACCCGGGTGTTCGACGACGTCGTGCGGCACGTGGGGCAGCGGGTCGCCGCGGTGGTGGCCGACAGCGAGGCGGCGGCCGAGGAGGGCTGCCGCCGGATCGAGGTGACCTACGACGTGCTGCCCGCGGTCACCGATCCGGAGGACGCGATGCGTCCCGGCGCCCCGGTAGTGCACGACAAGGACCCGGAATCGAGCGGGATCGCGCGGCCGTCGGACAACGTGGTCGCCGAACTGCACGGCGAGGTCGGTGACGTCGAAGAAGGTTTCGCCGAGGCGGATGCCGTCTACGAGAACACCTTCACCACCCAGCGGGTGCAGCACGCCAGCCTGGAGACACACGGCGCGGTCGCGTGGTTCGACGACGACGGACGGCTGGTCGTGCGCTCCAGCACCCAGACGCCGTTCCTCACCCGCCGGTCGCTGTGCGCGTTGTTCGGACTGCCCGACGACGCGATCCGGGTCGTGGCGGGCCGGGTCGGCGGCGGTTTCGGCGGGAAACAGGAGATGCTCGTCGAGGACGTCGTCGTGCTGGCCGCGCTGCGGCTGCGGCGGCCGGTGAAGCTGGAGTACACGCGGGCGGAGCAGTTCTTCGGCGCGACCGTCCGGCACCCGTTCACCGTGCGGGTCAAGGCGGGCGCGCGGGACGACGGCACGCTCACCGCGCTGCGGTTGCACGTCGTCTCCGACACCGGCGCCTACGGCAACCACGGCCCCGGCGTGATGTTCCACGCCTGCGGTGAATCCCTCGCCGTCTACCGGTGCGCGAACAAGAAGGCCGACGCCTACGCCGTCTACACGAACAACGTCCCCTCCGGCGCCTTCCGCGGCTACGGACTGGGGCAGGTGATCTTCGCGCTGGAGTCCGTTTTGGACGAACTCGCGCACCGGCTCCACCTCGATCCCTTGGTGCTGCGGGAACGCAACGTGATCCGGGCGGGCGAGCCGTTGATCGACGCCCACGGGCAGGAAGAGGACCTGCACATCGCCAGCTACGGCCTCGGCGAATGCCTCGACATCGTCCGCGCCGCCCGCGACGAACCGGCCGAACCCGCGCCACCCGGCTGGCTCGTCGGCGAAGGCACGGCGCTCGCCATGATCGCGACCGCGCCGCCACGCGGGCATTTCGCCGACGCCACGGTCTCGCTCCTTCCCGACGGCACGTTCGACGTCGCGGTCGGCACGGCCGAATTCGGCAACGGCACCACGACCGTGCACCGGCAGATCGCCGCCGGACGGCTCGGCACCACCGCGGACCGCGTCACGATCCGCCAGTCCGACACCGACCTCGTCCGCCACGACACCGGCGCCTTCGGCTCGACCGGGACCGTCGTCGCCGGGAAAGCCGTCCTGCGCGCCGCGGACCTGCTCGCCGGGCGGATCCTCGGGTTCGCCGCGGAGCACCTCGGCGCCGACGTCGCCGACTTGCGGCTTGCCGAGGACGCCGTCGAACACCTCGGGAACAGGGTGCTGCTGAAGGAACTCCACCAGGCCGCCACCGCGGCGGGCCGGTCGCTGACCGCGGACGGCCACTTCGGCGGCACGCCGCGCTCGGTGGCGTTCAACGCGCAGTGGTTCCGCGTCGCGGTCGACCCGGACACCGGCGAACTGCGGATCCTGCGCAGCGTCCACGCGGCCGACGCCGGGAAGGTGATGAACCCGATGCAATGCCGCGGCCAGGTCGAAGGCGGCGTCGCCCAGGCCCTCGGCGCCACCCTGTTCGAGCACGTCCGCACCGACGGCTCCGGCGCCGTGACCACCGCCGCATTTCGCCAGTACCGGCTGCCGTCCTTCGCCGACACCCCGCGCACCGAGGTCCACTTCATGACCACCGACGACGCCCTCGGGCCACTCGGCGCCAAGTCCATGAGCGAAAGCCCGTTCAACCCCGTTGCCCCGGCGCTCGCCAACGCCCTGCGCGCCGCGACCGGGATCCGCTTCACCGCGCTCCCACTGACCCGAGACCGCATCTGGCTGGCCCTCGACCAGCGAAAACAGGTCGATTGATCCGATCTTGCGGAGATATTCGCCGAAAAGATCCGCATCTGCGCCTGATCGGTGGATAGGCGCGAGCGGCCGACCGGCTTAACGTGGAGCGATGGAGCAGCTCCTGGTCACCGGCGGTCGCGACGAGCGGCTGATCGACATGGCCGAGCTGCGTTCCCGGTCGACGGTCCGGCTCGACATCGACTACGTGACGCGCCGCAAACGCGAACAGCACGAAGTGCAGGGCGTCCACCTCCACGACGTCCTCCGGGAGGGCCCGCTCCCGTTCGATCCACGGCACAAGATGCCCGGACTGACCGTGGTCGTGCTCGCGGTCGCCGAGGACGGCTTCCAGGTCGCTCTCTCGCTCGCGGAGATCGACCCCGAATTCGGCCACTGCGCCGCGCTGCTGGCCACCCGCTACAACGGCGAACTGCTGCCGCGGCCGACCCTGGTGATGCCCGGCGACCTGCGCGCCAGCCGATACGTGCGCGGACTGGCACGGTTGTGCCTGCTCACCGTGGGAAGTAACAGCGCCAAGGCGGCTTCGCTGACGTGACGTCGCCGGACCGGCGTGATCGCTAGATTCGGATCATGACTGGGGCAGGAACTCGAGAAGACCTCTTGGTGCGCGCCTTCGTCGCGGCGGACGCCGTGGACGTGACGGGGCTGTTGCATCGTGCCTACGCCGAACTGGGGGCGCGGGGGCTGAACTTCACCGCCGTCGATCAGGACGTCGCGACCACACTGCGACGGGCCCGAGCCGGTGCCTCGTGGGTGGCCCATGACCGCGACGGCTTGGTGGCGACCATGACCGTCTCGTTCCCGCCGGAGGCCGCGCTCGTAGCGCTGACGCCGGAAGCCGCCGTCGCGCGGCGGGCATGGCTCAATCAGCTCGCGGTGGATCCTGCCAGGCGTGGCCGCGGCTACGCTGCTGTTCTGCGGGACATCGGTTTCGCCTGGGCTCGTGAAGCGGGGGCGACCTCGATCGGGCTGGACACGGCCGAGCCCGCCGAGCATCTTCTCGCGCTCTATGAACGGTGGGGCTTCGTCGCACGGGACACGGTGCACTGGCCAGGGAAGACTTACCGCAGCGTCGTTCTCACCCGCCCGCTGGACGCGCGAGCGGCCGGCTAGTAGACGTCGCGGACGTAGCGTTTGTCGGTGGCGAGTTTCTTGACGAAGGTGTCTGCTTCCTCGGGGTGCAGGTTGCCGTGCTGGGTGACGATGTCGCGCAGGGTGCGGTCGACGTCTTTGGCCATGCGCGCGGCGTCGCCGCAGACGTAGAGGTGGGCGCCGTCCTGGAGCCAGGACCACAGCTTGGCGCCGTGATCACGCATCCGGTCCTGGACGTAGACCTTGGTGCGCTGGTCGCGGGAGAAGGCCAGGTCGAGGTCGGTGAGGACGCCGTCGTTGCGCAGGCCGGCGAGTTCGTCGCGGTAGTAGAAGTCGGTCGCTTCGTGTTGTTCGCCGAAGAACAGCCAGTTGGGGGCGCGGTCGCCGCGGGCACGCCGTTCGTCGAGGAAGCCGACGAAGGGGGCGACGCCGGTACCGGGACCGATCATGACCATCGGGGTGGCCGGATCGGTGGGTGGCCGGAAATGGGGTGAGGGCTGGACGAGGACCGGCACGGGGCGGGCGTCCGGGGCGTCGGCGAGGAATGAGGAACTGACGCCGTGGCGCCGGTGGCCGAGAGGGCTGTCGTAGCGGACGACTGAGACGGTCAGGCTGACCCGCGTGGGGTCGGCCAGTGGGCTGGAGGAAATGGAATACAGGCGTGGCTGCAGCTTCTTGAGAGTGTCGGCCCACTGCTGGGCAGAGGCGCGGACCGGATGTTCGTGGACGAGATCGATGGCCTGGCGCCCCCAGGCCCACTTGGCCAGTTCGCCCTTGTTGTTGGGGCGCAGCAAGGTTTTCAGCTCGGCGTTTCCGCTGTGGTCGGCGACGAACCGCAGCAGGTCGCCGGTGACGCGGGTGATGTCGAGCTGGTCGCGCAGGGCTGTGGCGAGTGGGACCGCGTCGCCGGCGACTTTGATTTCGGTACTGGCGTCCAGGCCTGTGGCGGCGAGCCATTCCTCGACCAGCGCCGGGCGGTTGCGCGGGGTGATGCTCAGGGCGTCGCCGGTCTCGTAGGTGAGGTCGGTGCCGGTGAGGTCGAAGGTGAACTGGCGGACCTCTTTCCCGGCGCCGGGGCGGCTGAGCAGCCGGTTGCCGACCAGCGGCGCGAGCTGGGTGGTGGGTTTGCGTCGCGGGGTGGGGACCGGTTCGGTGGGCTGAGCCAGTGCGGTGAGGACCTGGGTGAGCCACTGGGCGGCGGTGTCGTCGTAGTCGGGTTCGCAGTCGGTGCGCGGGGTGAGCCTGCTGGCGCCGAGTTCGGCCAGGCGGGTGTCGAGGCGGCGTCCGTGGCCGCAGAAGTCGTCGTAGTTCGAGTCTCCGAAGGCCAGGACGGCGTAGCGGGTTCCGGTGAGGACGCCGGATTCGGCCGAGGTGAGGGAGTCCCAGAACGTGGTGCCGTTGTCGGGGGAGTCCCCGTCGCCGAATGTGCTGGTGACCAGGAGGAGGTCCGCGTCACGGGGGAGTGTGTCGAGCGTATGGTCGGCCATGCAGTGCACGGCGGGAACGTGTCCAGCCGCGGTGAGCCGGCTGGTGATCGTGCTGGTGGTGAAGTCTTCGGCGGTGCCGGTTTGCGAAGCCCAGAGGACCACGACCTGCCGGGCCGGGGTGGTGGGCGGAGCGGGCTCGGCGGTGCCGCCCGGGCCGGGGACGCGGGAGAACATGCCGGCCAGGACACCGTTGACCCAGTGCGCGTGCTGGGGGGGGCGAACGGCGCGCTGACCGGCAGCGCGGGGATCGCGCCGTCGAGCGGTGCGGCGTCGACTCCGAGCAGGAATCCGGCGAGGTAGCGCTGTTCGTGGTCGGCCAGCGCGGGCGGTGCGGTGGAGATCCCGAACACCGCGGCCGGGCCGGGGACAGGTTCCGAGGACGGCGTGACGGCCGGTTCGGCAGGTGACGGCTTCTTGGTCAGCGTCACCGCGGCCACCTTGAATTCGGGTTGGAAGGACAGCGGGTCGACGGCGTCGTTGGTGACCGCGTTGATCGCGAGGTACTCGCCGTGCTGGTCGTTCCAGTGGAACGGCGCGAACACCTCGCCTTCCCGGACCCGGTCGGTGACCACGGCAGGCAGGACGGCCCGGCCGCGGCGGGAGGCGACCTCGACGTGGTCGCCCTCGGCGACGTCCAGGCGGGCGGCGTCAGCGGGGTGGATCTCCGCGAACGGACCGGGGTTGAGCTTGTTCAGCTTGCCGACGGTCCCGGTCTTGGTCAGCGTGTGCCACTGGTGCTGCACCCGTCCGGTGTTGAGCAGGAACGGGTAGTCGTCGTCGGGCAGTTCGGCGGCGGGCAGGTGCGGGCGGGGGAAGAACACCGCGCGCCCGTTCGGGGTGGCGAACCACAGCCGGGGTGTGCCGCCGTCCGGTCGCACACCGGGGTGCTGGCTGACGCCGTCGTTGAGGTAGCGGATCGGATTCCGAGGCCCCGCACCCGGCGGAGCCGGCCACTGCACCGGTGTCTCCCGCAGCCGTTCGTAGCTGACGCCACGCAGGTCGTACCCGGTTTTCGGGTTCCAGCACCGCCGGATCTCCTCGAAGACCTCCTCGGCACTGGAGTAGGTGAAGGCGTCGGCGAAGCCCATCTCGCAGGCGATCCGGGCGATCAGCTGCCAATCCGGCAGGGCCTCGCCGGGAGGCGGGACCGCGGCTGGGACCAGGGTCAGGTTCCGCTCGGAATTGATCATGACGCCGTCGCTTTCGGCCCACATCGTGGCGGGCAGGACGATGTCGGCGTAGGCGTTGGTCTCGGTGGCGGCGAACACGTCCTGGGTGATCACCAGTTCGGCGGCTTCGAGCCCGGCGAGCACCGTCTTGCGGTTGGCGACGGTCGCGGCCGGATTGGTGCAGATGATCCAGCAGGCCTTGATCGTGCCGTCGGCGAGCTGGGAGAACAGGTCCACCGTGCCGCGGCCGACCTCGGTCCGCAGGGTGTCCGCCGCGAGACCCCACAGGTTTTCGATGAATGCGCGGTCATCGGGGACCAGCACCGAGCGCTGGCCGGGCAGCCCGGGTCCCATGTAGCCCATTTCCCGGCCGCCCATGGCGTTGGGCTGGCCGGTCAGGGAGAACGGTCCGCTGCCCGGTTTGCAGATCGCGCCGGTGGCCAGGTGCAGGTTGACCAGCGTGTTGGTGTTCCAGGTGCCGTGGGTGCTCTGGTTGAGTCCCATCGTCCAGCAGCTCATCCAGTTGTCCGCGGCGCCGATCCAGTCCGCGGCCTGTCGGATGTCGGCTTCCGGGATGCCGGTGATCTCGGAGACGACGTCGGGTGGGTAGTCGGCCAGCATCGGCGGCATGTCCGCCCAGCCGTCGGTGAACTCGTCGATGAACGCGGTGTCGAGATGGTCGTTCGCCGCCAGCAGGTGCAGCAGGCCGTTCAGCAGTGCCAGGTCGGTGCCGGGTTTGATCCGCAGGAACAGGTCGGCCTTGTCCGCGGTCGTGTTCCGGCGCGGGTCCACCACGATCAGTTTGGCGCCGGCCTTGACCCGGTCCATCATGCGTAGGAACAGGATGGGGTGGCAGTCGGCCATGTTCGCGCCGATCACGAAGAACACGTCGGCGTGGTCGAAGTCCTCATAGGACCCCGGCGGCCCGTCCGAACCCAGCGACAGCTTGTATCCCGTGCCCGCGCTGGCCATGCACAGCCGCGAGTTCGACTCGATCTGGTTGGTGCGCACGAACCCTTTGGCCAGCTTGTTCGCCAGGTATTGCGCTTCCAGCGTCATCTGCCCGGAGACGTAGAACGAGAGCGCGTCGGGACCGTGGTCGTCCACGATCGCCCGCAGCCGGCGGGCCGTCTCGGTGATGACCTCGTCCACTGGGCGGGCGACCGGTTCAGCACCTCGTTCGGTCCGCACCAGCGCGGTGTCGAGCCGTCCCTGTGCGGCGAACAACTCGCCGCTGGTCGCGCCCTTGGTGCACAACCGGCCCGCGTTCGCCGGATGCTCCTTGTCACCGGAGGCCTTCACCGTCGGACGCCCGGGCCCGGGCGCGAGGTCCAGCACCACGCCACACCCGACGCCGCAGTACGTGCAGGCGGTCCGCACCGAGTCCGCACCGGCAGCCGCCACGTTCCGTACCTCCCGAGTTCCGTGCCATGACGGGCGCAACGGTAGGAACCCGCGGTTACTGTCGGAACAGCCTGAATTACGGGCGGGTTACGTCCTGCCCGCATCCCTGGCAGTCACGGTGTGCGGAGTTCTGACATCTTTCGTTCCGCTTACGCGGTGAAAATGACCTGTCTCCACCCGTATCTGCGGCGAATTCCTTACGAGAGGTGACGTCGGCTGCAGTGTCGGCGGGCCGGTGTGTGGAGGTGCGTCGCGATGTGGACGTTGGTGCTGATCGGCCTGCTGGGCGGTCTGATCACGGGGGTGTCGCCGTGCATCCTGCCGGTGTTGCCGGTGGTGTTCTTCGCCGGTAGCGCGAAGAGCGCCGCTGAAAGTCCACCAGGTGGCGGGGGCACGCAGGTGGCGGTCCAGGCGAAGGTGCGCAATCGGCGCCCGTACGCGGTGATCGCCGGTCTGGTGCTGAGCTTCACGGTGTTCACACTGCTGGGGTCGCTGCTGATCAAGGCGCTGAACCTGCCGGACGACATCCTGCGGATCGTCGGCCTGGTCGTGCTGTCGGTGGTCGGGCTCAGTCTGCTGATCCCGGCGCTGGAGCGGCTGCTGGAGAAGCCGTTCGCGAAGCTTCCTCAGCGGCAGGTCAATCCGAACGGCGGCGGCTTCGGGCTCGGGCTGGGTCTCGGCCTGCTGTACGTGCCGTGCGCGGGTCCGGTGCTGACCGCGATCACGATCGCCGCGGCGAACGGGAAGATCGGTGTCGAGACGGTCGCGCTGACCGTCGCGTTCGCGATCGGCGCGACCGCGCCGCTGCTCGTGTTCGCTCTCGCGGGGGCGAAGCTGTCGGAGCGGGTGAAGTTCTTCCGCAAGAACAACAAGAAGGTCCGCGCCGTCGGCGGTGTGGTGATGCTGCTGCTGGCCGTCGCGCTCTACTTCGACCTGCCGTCACTGCTGCAGCGCACCCTGCCGAACTACACCCAGGCGTTGCAGGAGAAGGTGGAGAACGCCCCGGAGATCAGCAAACTCCGGCTGTCCAGCCTGGGGGACGCGAGCAACCAGGCGCTGGACAACTGCGCGGACAACACCGAGGGGCAGCTGCGCGACTGCGGCCCGAGTCCGGAGTTCGAGAACATCGAGGGCTGGCTCAACAGCTCACCGCTGACCATGGCCGGGCTCAAAGGCAAGGTCGTCCTGGTCGACTTCTGGACCTATTCCTGCATCAACTGCCAGCGCAGCATCCCGCACATCAAGGACCTCTACGCCCGCTACCAGTCCGCGGGTCTCGAGGTGGTCGGCGTGCACACGCCGGAATTCGCGTTCGAGCGCGACAAGGGCAACGTCGAGTCGGCGACGAAAGGCTTCGGGATCACCTACCCCGTCGCGATCGACAACAAGACCAGCACCTTCAACAACTTCCGCAACCAGTACTGGCCCGCCCGTTACCTGATCGACGCCACCGGCCAGGTCCGGTACCTCAAGCTCGGCGAAGGCGCCTACGACAAGACCGAGAACCTCGTCCGGCAACTGCTGCAGCAGGCCCGTCCCGGCGTCGCCCTGCCGAACCCGGGGGAGTTGCCCGACACCACACCGACCGACCAGCGCACCACCCGCGAGACCTACCTCAGCTACGGCGAACTCCCCAAGACCTACGCGCCCGGCGCGCCGCCACTTCAGCTGGAAAAGCAAGCGGCATACCGATTCCCGATGACCGTGCCCGACGGCAAGGTCGCCTTCGACGGCACCTGGACGGTCGACTACGAGAAAGCCACCGCGGGACCGGGTGCGGGGATCCTGCTCGGCTACACGGCCAAGAGCACCAACCTCGTCCTCGCCGGCGAAGGCACGGTCACCGTCTCCACCGAGGACGGGCAGCCGCCGCGCACACTCACCGTGTCCGGCACGCCGAATCTCTACCGCCTGACCCAGACACCGGACCTGCACACCGGGCAACTCAGGCTCACACTCAGCCCGGGCCTGCAGGCATACTCCTTCACCTTCGACTGAGCACGAGCCAGGAGGGCGTCATGGCCGAGCGAACCCGGGTCGCGGTGCTCCTGGAGCGCTACCAGCCGGGGAGGTCCGCACGCTCGATCGCCGCCTCCGCCGGTATCCCGCCGGAGTTGCTGGACCTGTGGCTCGACGTCGGCACCGCAGAGCCGCCCGCGGAACCGGTGCCGGTCGAGGTGATGACGCGCGTGGCCGCGGCGACCGGAGCCGAGCTCGCGGTCGTTTCCCGCGCCTTCACCGGTACGTGGTTCGACGTCAACGGTTGGGTATGGAATCACTTCCGCACGGGCGACCGGGTCATCCTCTTCGACGCGCCGGATCCCCGGACCCAGGCCTGCGAGGTCCGGTACGGGACGGTCCTGGACGTTGATCCGCTCGACATCATCGAGATCGGCCTGGAGGACGGCACCCGCTACACCCGGACGCCGGAGAGCGACGGCTCGATCCACCACGTCGCTGGTGGCTGCTCGTGCGTCACGCCGGTCGAGAACGAGCGATCCGGGTGAATTCGCAGCAGCGTGCTGATCGCCCATAGACACACCGCATCTGCGGTGTTGTGATGGCAGTCACACCGTATTTGCCGAGGTGACTCCAGGTGACAAGGAGATCCCTGATGACACTGGCCGTGGACGAAACCCGCGTCGATGAGGTTGTGAAATCGCTCAGCAGGCAGATGCTGATCAACGGGGAATGGGTGGACTCCGCCTCCGGGCGGACCTTCGAGACCGTGAACCCGGCAACGGAGGAGGTCCTCGCGTCGGTCGCGCACGGCGAGGCCGAGGACGTCGACCGTGCGGTGCGGGCCGCGCGAGAGGCGTTCGACGAGAAATCGCCGTGGCGGCGGATGACCCACGGGGAACGCGGCCGGATCATCCACCGGCTCGGGGACCTGATCCTCGAACACCTCGACGACCTCGCGCTGCTGGACTCCCTCGACAACGGAAAGCCGTACGCGGTGGCCAAAGCCGCCGACGTCCCGTTGGCCGCGGATCTGTTCCACTACATGTCCGGCTGGACGACCAAGATCGAGGGTGCCACCATCCCGACCTCGGGCCTGGACCCGCACCGCTACCTCGGTTTCACGCTCCGGGAACCGGTCGGGGTGTGCGGGCAGATCATCCCGTGGAACTTCCCGCTCCTGATGGCTGCCTGGAAGATCGGCCCGGTGCTGGCCGCGGGCTGCACCACCGTGCTCAAGCCCGCTGAGCAGACACCGCTCTCGGCGTTGCTGCTCGGCGAACTCGCGATGCAGGCAGGCCTCCCGCCGGGCGTGCTGAACATCGTCACCGGGTACGGCGACGCCGGAGCCGCCCTGGCCGCACACCGTGACGTGGACAAGGTCGCCTTCACCGGCTCCACCGAAGTGGGCCGCGAGATCGTCAAGGCCGCGGCCGGGAACCTGAAGAAAGTGACCCTCGAACTCGGCGGGAAGTCCCCGAACGTCGTCTACGCCGACGCGGACCTCGACCGGGCCATCGCGGGCTCGGCCAACGCGATCTTCTTCAACCAAGGCGAATGCTGCGTCGCCGGATCCCGGCTCTACATCGAAGCCCCGGTCTACGACGAAGTCGTCGCCGGCATCCGGGAACAGGCGAACCTGATCAAGGTCGGTGACGGCCTCGACCCGGAGACCACGATGGGCCCGCTCGTGTCGCAGGAACAGTTCGACCGCGTCACCGGCTACATCCGATCCGGCCGCGACGACGGCGCCACCATCACCGGCGGCGACCGGGTCGGCGACCGCGGCTACTTCGTCGCACCGACCGTCCTCACCGAAACCCGCGAGGACATGACCGCGGTCCGCGAAGAGATCTTCGGCCCCGTCGTCGCCGCGGCCCCGTTCGACGCCGAATCCGACATCATGCCCTCGGCCAACAACACCAACTACGGCCTCGGAGCCGGTGTCTTCACCCGGGACGTCAGCAAGGCCTACCGCACCGCACGACGCATGCGCGCCGGCACCGTGTGGGTCAACACCTGGAACATCTTCGACGCCTCACTCCCGTTCGGCGGCTACAAGGAATCCGGCTGGGGCCGCGAAATGGGCAGCGCCGTGTTCAACAACTACATGGAAACCAAAACCGTCATCACCGACCTCGGATGATCTCTTACCTGAGGTGTCTGTCGCCGGGAGCCTTTCCGGCGACAGACACCTCGCGAGGTCCTGCTTTCGAGACGTAGCCGGTGGCATCGTGACGGGGCTGAACGGATCCGCCGCTCCAGGTGAAGGTGTTCAGCGCTCGTTGCCGGTGGAGGTGTGCCGTAGTTGAACGAGTGCTCGATGCTGCAGGACCCGGACGGCTCCGGGTGAGAGGCCGAGAGCGGCAGCGGTGTCTTTGGCTGACAGCCCGAACGCGACCCGCCGGACGAGAATGCTGCGCTGTCTCGGGGAGAGGGTGTCCAGCAGCTGGTTGAGCACGCTGGCGGGGTCTCCGCGTCCTCGACGAAGCGGGTCGAGTGGTCCTCGCGTCCGACTTCTGAACCGCGAGGTGGTGCACACGGGAACGAGGACCGTGGCGATCAGATGCGATGCGTTGTCACCACTAGGTGTTTCGAAGCTGACGGCCTCGGAGATTGGTCTCGTGACCACACCGATATCCGGACTCACCCGGCCGGAGTGACGGCGAGCGAACCTGAGATCCAGACCAAGACGAAGGGAGGTCGCCGACGAATCCATGGTGACAGCTTGCTCGCGACTCCGTCCATTCGGTGCGAGGCGCAGGCTCGGCTTCAGCCGGGAAGGACTTCGCCATGACCACCGCGCATGCCACAGTGACCGTTCTGCGACAACCTTTTCGCAGTGCACCCGAACCCGAACCGCCGTCGACGTCGGAAGAGCTCCTCGGGCGTGTGGCGCGCGGTGACGAACAGGCCTTCGCCGCTCTGTACGACCGGCTCGCCGCTCCGGTCTTCGGCACTGTGTTGCACGTCCTGCGCTCCCGCGCTCTCGCCGAGGAGGTCACTCAGGAGGTCATGGTCGAGATCTGGCGCAAAGCCTCGCGCTTCGATGCGGGCCGCGCGAAGGTCAGCACCTGGGCGTTGACGATCGCACACCGCCGGGCGATCGACCGGGTCCGCTCCGAGCAGGCGGCCCGTGACCGCGAGGACCGGGTCGAGCTGCTGGACTTGCGGCGACCTTATGACGATGTCGCCGAAGCGGCACTGTCCACTGAGGAGCATCACCTGGTCCGCCAGGCCTTGTCCGGCCTCACCGAGCTGCAGCGGGAATCGATCCTGCTCGCCTACTTCCACGGACTCACCTGCCAAGAGGTCGCCGACAGGCTCGGCGTCGCACTCGGCACGATCAAAACCCGTGTGCGGGACGGCATGATCCGTCTGCGCGACGCGCTGGGAGCGACCCGATGACCACCGCCGATGCCCACACCCTGACCGGTGCCTACGCGCTCCACGCGGTCACCGACCTCGAACGCGCCGCGTTCACCCGGCATCTGGCCGAATGCGCGACGTGCTCGCAGGAGGTCGCCGAGCTTCAGGAGACCGCGGCGAGGCTCGGCGCCGCGATGAGCGTGGACCCTGGCAGCCGGCTGCGCGACCGGGTGCTCAGAGAAGTCGCTGCCACGAGGCAGATCCCACCTGCGGTCGCGACGGGCACGATCCCGCGCCGGACCTGGCGCAAGCGAACAGTCGTTTCCATCGCGGCGGTCGCCGCGGCCGCGGCGGTCTTCGCCGGCGGTATCGGTCTTGCCACGGTGTACTCAGACCCCGGTCCGGCGCAGATGGCCGAGCCTCTGGCCGCACCGGACCTGATCACGGTCCACGCCGGAAGTGCCGCAAGCGGCACCGCGACCGTCAACTTCTCCCGGCAGCGCGGCGAAGCCATCATCACCGCGCACGGCCTGCCGCCACTCGTCGACGGCCGCGCCTACCAGTTCTGGCTCAGCGGGCCACGGGGCAAGCAGTCCGCAGGACTCCTCCACGCCGGATCGGGCACGATCGCAGCGCCACTCGCCTCCGACATCGACCACGTCGCCATCACCGTCGAACCGGCCACCGGCTCACCGCAGCCCACCACCTCCCCTGTCCGTGACGTCCCGCTCGGCACACACTGAAGGTCGCCTCCGGGCAGTTAAGTCCGGACCGGCCGCGGTTGCGAGGGCTCGAATCGCCCGAAACGGATGTGGTTGCTAGCGTGAGACACGCGGCCATCCGGCTTGGCCGGCCGGAATACCGGCGACGACGACACGGACGACGGCATGCGACGCAATGATCTGACACGAATGAGTGAACATGCTTGTTCGGTGCGCCTGACGAGGCGTGCTCCGGCACGTGACCGATCCACGCCATGACGGTCACAGACCGGCCCATCAACGCACGTCACGCATCGATGAGAACCGACGTGGACCGGGGCGTGGCTTTCGTCTACCGTGTCGCGCTCCGAAGCGGACTGCCGCCCCTCGCGGCAGAGGAACTCTGCGATCGTCTCGTGCCCGCGGCACTCGACACCACGAAACATTCGTGGGAAACCCGTGACGATCGATGGGTGTCGCGGTCCTTGGCGACGGCGTTGCGCACGCGGCTGAACGATCAGTGCGACCCTCGCGACCTCGAGGCCGCGCTCGCTGAGGCGATCTTGCTGGACGAACTCGTGCTGCTGCCGACCAGACAGCGGTTCACCGTCTGGGCCGCCATCGTGCGGGGCCGCCCCCTGGCAGAGATCGCCGCCGAAACCGGGTGGAGCACGGCACAGGTGAGACGACTGCTGACAGCAGGCTTGACCTCGATCAGCAGGAACACCGCGTCGATGTCGACTGTCTGACAAAGGCGCGGCTCCCGGAACGGAAAGACCGCGTCAGCCTTGAGCTCGGGTGTCCTCGTAGGAGCGACAGCGACGGCGGCGTGTCCTCCTGCCGAGCAGACCCAAGACCACCAGGATCAGTCCAAGATGAAAGGCGATCCCGACCGCGGTGTTCGCCACGACGCGCCCCAGCAGACCGGCTACCGACGTCACCGCCAGCAACGCCACCAGCAAAGGCCAGCGATACAAAGGATAAGGCCACACATCCCGCAGCAGCGATCTCACCGTGATCGTCCCTCCCCGTCCCATAACAGGGCTCGCCGGACGCCTGTTCGCACCGCTGTTCGCGGAACGACCCGTGCAGCCCCGAGTATCGGCTGAACCCCTGAAGGGGCCGGAGCGTTGCCCCGAGACGAGTACGAGTCTCGGGCAACAGCGGCCACGTGGGCACGATCAGAGCCAGGATTCGAGCTTGCCGAGGATCTTCGCCTTGGAAGCGGCGCCGTTGATAGTGGTGGCGGGTTTGCCGTCGACGAACAGGATCATGGTCGGGATGGAGAGGATGCCGTAGTCGCCGGCGATCTCGGGGTTGTCGTCGATGTCGAGCTTGACGACGGTGAGTTTGCCCTCGTGTTCCTCGGCGATTTCGGTGAGAACGGGGGCCAGTGCTTTGCAGGGGCCGCACCAGGGGGCCCAGAAGTCGACCAGGACGGCGTTGCCCTGTTCGAGGACCTCGGTGGAGAAGGTGGCGGTGGTGACTTCGCGCATGGTCGTGGTGTCGCTTTCTGTGGTGTTCAGCCGAAGGTGAAGGAGAAGGCTTGGACTCCAGCACCGACGGTGACGTCGATGGCGCCCGCTTCGATGTCCTGTGTGGACAGGAGTTGGTAGGAGTTGGGGGTTCCCGTGACCTGGATGGTCTTGGTCTGGCCTTTGGCGGTGTAGGTGACGGTCCCGTTGCCGGCGAGGACTATGCGGACTTCTTTGGCGCGGTAGTTGAGCTTGATCTCGCCGCTGTCCCCAGTGGGGGTGATGTTCTGACTGGTGAGTGTCCAGTCACCCTTGAGCACGAAGGTGTCCGGCGGCTGGGTGGCGGGGTAGGCGAACGTCTTCGCGCCCGCGGTGTAGTCCTCGGTCCCGGCGAAGTTGACGCGTTTGGTGGAGCCGAGGTAGGTCTCGCGGGTGATCGCCGCGGTGTCCGGGGTGTCGTCGGCGGTATCCGTGGCGGCGGGGAGTTGCGCGTTCGGGTTCGCCTTGGTGAGCAGTTCGCGGATGAGTTTCTCGGTGGTCTGGTAGTCGCCTTCACCGAATTTGATGTGCCGCACGGTGCCTTCGGCGTCGATCAGGTAGTGCGCGGGCCAGAACCGGTTGCGGTAGTTGGTCCAGGTCGACAGGTTGTTGTCCAGTGCGACCGGGTAGCCGATGCCGAACTTGTCCGCGGCCGCCTTGACGTTCCCGGGTTCCTTCTCGAAGGCGTACTCGGGAGAGTGGACGCCGATCACCTGGAGGCCGGCGTCGCGGTAGGCCTTGTCCCAGGCGGTGACGTGCGGGATCGAGCGCTGGCAGTTGATGCAGGAGTAGGCCCAGAAATCGAGCAGGACCACCTTGCCGCGCGACTGTGCCAGGTCGACGGGGCCGCCGCCGGGGGTGTTGAACCACTGCTGGATTCCCTTGATGTCCGGGGCTTTCCCGCAGCTTTCGAGTTCCTTCGCGCCGTCGGTGCAGAGGTCGAGGTCCTTGTTCTGGTCGTTCTCCAGGCCGCCGAGGTTGAGCGCTTTCTTGACCTGCTCGGAGTTGTTGATGTCGTTCTGCAGGCCGCTGGTGTAGTCGGGAATGGCGCGTTGCAGCAGTTGCGGCAGGTTGAACACGAGACCGATCGCGAGGGCGATCATCACGATGCCCGCGGTGATCCGGATACCGCGTTGCCGCTTGCGGAAGGCCTTCACCCGCTCGGCGACCCGGCGCCCGGCGAGAGCGAAGATCAGCAGCGGGAGCGCGGCGCCGATGGCGAAGGTCGAGGTGAGCACGACGGTCTCGAGGCCGATTTGCCCGGTCGATCCGGCGACCGTGATCGCGGCGAGTACCGGTCCCGCGCAGGGAACGTAGACCGCGCCCAGTCCGAGGCCGAGGGTGAAGCCGCCGCGGTTGGCGTCGGGCCGCCGTTGCGGGATCCAGCTGAACGGCTTTTCGAGCAGGTGCTCGAATTTCGGGACGATGAGTCCGATCCCGATGAGCGCCAGGACGATCAGGCCCGCCCAGCGGAGAACGTCCTGCGGCAGCCCGAGGACCGACAGCAGCAGCGAACCGAACAGGGTCACCAGGGTGAAGCTGACGACGAGTCCCAGAATGATGAGGTAGGGACGTGATCGCGGCGGCTTGGTCTCGACCGGAGCGGTCGCGACGCCGCCGCCGTTCTGTTCCTTGTGGACGGTGGCGGTGGCGTTCTGCACGCCGCCGGACAGGAAGATGACCGGCAGGACGGGAAGGATGCACGGAGAGATGCCCGTGACCAATCCCCCGATGAGGCCGATCAACGCGAGTGTGAGCACGATTGCTCCCGGGCAGATCAAGTGGAGTGGGTGACAGGAAGTATTCGTCACCCAGACCCTGGCGGATTGCCGTCCGCGGACCGCGAGTGGTGACGAAGCGTCCACGATCGTGTTCGAAAGGTAACGGAAAGGTCTCGATGGAGAAGTCGGCCCATCCGGCCCTGCCGAGGCGTCGAATCCAGGGTGTTCGCCGCCTCGGAAGCGTCGAGGCGCACCCAGCCCTGTGGGCCGATTCCCTCAGCTAATAGGAGTTACCAGTCATGAAGCGCAGTACTCGCCGCGTCACCGTGGCCGCCGGTCTCGCCGCTTTCGCTCTCATGGGCGCGGCGTGCGGCAACGACGCCGGATCGAACAACAACGCGGGCAGCACCCCGGCCCCGTCCTCCTCGGCCATGCAGCAGCCGTCTTCCAGCGCGATGGCGGACCCGGCCAAGGACCTGGTCGGCCCCGGCTGTTCCGGCTACGCGGAAAAGGTGCCCAGCGGCCCGGGTTCCGTCGCGGGCATGTCGGCCGACCCGGTCGCCGTCGCCGCGAGCAACAACCCGCTGCTCAAGACTCTCGTGTCCGCCGTCTCCGGGAAGCTCAACCCCAAGGTGGACCTGGTCTCGACGCTCAACGGCAGCGAGTTCACCGTGTTCGCGCCGGTCGACGACGCGTTCGCGAAGATCGACGCCGCCACCATCGAAAAGCTCAAGACCGACGACGCGCTGCTCAAGAAGATCCTGACCTACCACGTCGTCCCCGGCCAGATCGCGCCCGACAAGATCGTCGGCGACCAGACCTCCGTCGAGAAGGGTGTCGTCAAGGTCACCGGCACCAAGGACGCGCTGAAAGTCAACGACGCCAACGTGATCTGCGGCGGAGTCCACACCGCGAACGCGACCGTGTACCTCATCGACTCGGTCCTGATGCCCCCGGCCGCGTAAGCCACAGTCCACATCGGACTCATTAGAAGTATGGCCACAGTGGCCGTCGGACAGCGGACATCGCTCCGGCGGCCACTGTTCATGTCCTGACAGCGAATCCGCGCGATCGTCGCCGGGTTATCCGACTTACGGCGTGGTGCAGGTAGCCCTGCCGTAAGGGAACGCTGAATCGGCAGCGTTCCGCCGGTCGTCGCCGTCGTTTACTCACTCCAAAGCGGCGGTGGCGACCGGTCTGTTTCCGTGACATCCGGGCCTGTCCTTGTTTCTTCCGGCAACGAATATCCGGTATGACATCCTCGGAGATCAGGGACCTGATCATCATCGGATCAGGTCCCGCCGGCTACACCGCCGCAGTGTACGCGGCGCGAGCCCAGCTTGAACCGCTGGTGTTCGAAGGCACCCAGTACGGCGGCGCGCTGATGACAACCACCGAGGTTGAGAACTTCCCCGGATTCCGAGATGGCATCCAAGGCCCCGACCTGATGACCGAAATGCGCGAGCAGGCAGGACGATTCGGAGCAGAGCTGCGAACAGAAGATGTCGAGACGACAGAACTCACCGGAGACGTGAAGTACGTCGTAGCGAACGGCGTCCGCTACGCGGCCCGGTCGGTGATCTTGTCCATGGGTGCCGCGGCACGCTACCTGAACGTGCCGGGCGAGCAGGAACTGCTCGGTCGCGGTGTGTCGTCGTGCGCCACCTGTGACGGATTCTTCTTCCGTGGTCAAGACATCGTGGTCGCCGGTGGTGGTGACTCCGCGATGGAGGAAGCGACGTTCCTCACGAAGTTCGCCAAGTCGGTCACCATAGTGCACCGTCGAGATGAGTTCCGCGCCTCAAAGATCATGCTCGAGCGCGCCCGCGCGAACGAAAAGATCGCCTGGAAACTGAACTCCGAGATCACCGGCGTCGTCGGCGAAGGCAAGGTCGAGGGACTGACCCTGACCGACACGATGAGCGGTGAGAAATCATCGCTGGAGGCCACGGGCTTCTTCGTGGCGATCGGGCATGATCCGCGCAGTGAACTGGTACGCGGCCAGGTAGAGCTGGACGGGAGCGGCTACGTCATCACGCGAGGCCGCACGTCCTGGACGAATGTGCCAGGCGTGTTCGCGGCCGGCGATCTCGTCGACCACACCTACCGGCAGGCCATCACCGCAGCCGGATCAGGCTGCTCCGCCGCCATCGACGCGGAACGCTGGCTCGCCGAACACGCATAAGCTCTTCGAAACCGTTCGGCGGTATCGGTCGGCCATTCGTGGACGGACCAGTAGCTCCACGTCAGACGGCCCACCGGCGGAGAAGACCTTCCGGGGTTTCCGGCCTCCTCGGAAGGTCTGGGTGGACTTGAGCCAGCTCTTCCCCGTCGGCCCGGCCAGGGGCCGACATCCCGGAGGGCCTCGATCTCCAGGCGGAGGTTTGCGGCGAATTGTCGATGTGGAAGGTCAGCACGACCGGCTACTGGTTCGGCTGGGTCCAGTTCATGATCAATGAGGGGCGCGGCGGAGCGAAGGCAGGTCAGTGGGTTCCGGGGTAAGCGCTCCGACCGCGTGATGAGAGCCTTTAGCGCCGAGGTCTGGAACGGAGAAGTCAAGAGGTGTGGGCTGGGCACGTCCCGCCAGCGTGCGTGGACCGGCCGATAGCCACTCTCCGGAGGTCTCGTTAGGGGCCGTGTAGCGCTGTAACTCCCTTTCGAACGGCTAAGAGGATCGGGTCGCGCCATGGGCCCGGCGCGGGTTTCGGGCGAGACATCGGAGCCTTGCGGGATCTTGGTAACACCCATCTGGCGTGCGGCGACTTAGGTGGTGGCCCGGCAGTCCCTCCCCCTTACTGCCGGGCCATTCCGTCAAGTCGCGTCAGAATTCCGGCCTCTGACCCGCTTTCAAGGGCATGGTCGCGAGCAGAGCGCCGGGCCCGATGACCCTGGCTCTTACTCGTCGACGTTGTCGAGCGGGAAGTGCTCGGTGTCCCAAAGTCGGCGCAGGGTGAGCAAGGCGGCTCGGTTGATGACCGTGATCTTGGACTTCGTCTGCACCGTTGTGCGGGCGATGAGTCCTTGTGATTCCAGGTAGGTGAGTGATTTGCTGAGTCGCTGGGTGGTGTAGCGGCCGTTGCCTTTCGTGGCTGCGATTTTCGCGCCTGGTGCGTCCAGCAGGTCTGGGGTTCGTTGGTGCCAGAGCTCGGTGAGATGGGCGCGGTCGCAGGCAGGCTGGGCGTGGTTGGTGATCTCGAGGATGAGGTCGGCGATGTCCACTGTCTCGCCGGTGACGTATGTGCCCTGGAAGTCGATGAGGCCGTTCTCGATGTGGCGGGCGGGTCCGCGGCGGCCGCGTTCAGCGGCGACGGCGTCGGCGAGCAGGTAGCTGGCGTTGTCGGAGGTGGGCCAGGGGAGGAGTTGGAGCCGGGCCCAGAGTGCGGTGTCGGCGAGCGATTCTTCGCCGGCGTGGGCTTGGCGGTGGTCGTCGACAGCGACCGCTAGGGCCAGCAGCGAGTGCCTCAGGGACTCCACGACGTTGTCGCGGTGGAGCTTGCGGACCCGGTCGGCGGCTTGGGCGAGGTGCTGGTGCAGGACAGTGTTGAAGAGGCTGGCCCGTTCCCGCCAGGCGTTGAAGTCGCGATACTGGGTGGCGTGCTCGACCGCGGTCATGAGCCCGGCACGATGTTGTCTCTCGGCGAGTTTGATCTTGTCGCGGCGGAGTGTGGCTCCGTGGTCCGCGTTGGCTTCGATGATTTTGAGTACGCGGTAGGTCTGCGTGACGCGGTCGTCGGTGAGCAGCGCGTCCCATCTGCCGCGATGTGACGGAATGAGGGCTTCGCGGATGTAGTGCTCGGCGGCGTCGTCGTTTGTTAGGTCGTATGGGAGCGGGTTCGGCACGGTGGTCTCTCACGGTGTGGGTGGTTCGGGGTGGCATTCGGCGCAGAGCTGCGCCTCCGGTGGCAGGGGTGCGTCGATGAGGCCGATGCGTGCGCATCGGGTCAGGACCGCGGTGTATTCGCCGGCCCGGGTCGGCATCGGCCTGTCGTCGACCTGATGCACGTCATACGGGGCGGTGAGACCGACACAGTGCTGACCTGGTGCGGCTGCCGCGAGGACCTGTCTCGCGCCCGGCTGGTGTGGGGGGTCGAGATCGAAGCGCGGCCAGTACGGCGCGTCCATGCCGAGCTGTGGTTCAAGGGGCCGGGCAAACGGGCGGAGCGGGTGCACGGTCGCCAGTACCGCCGCTCCCGCACGCACGGGATGATGTTCCGTCGCAGAGGCAGGGACGGTGGGTGTGCGGACTGTGCGGCCGGGACGACGGATTTGGACTCCGTCCGCGACCAGGAAGGCGCGCACCGCCTGGACGGACAAGCGGTAGAGGCCCGCGAGTTCTCGGAGGGTGGCGCCAGCCTGGTAGCGGACGCTCAGCCCGGGCGGCGGACGCAGGTTCCGGCGGTGTGACGACGCGGTGTGCGCGTTCTGGTTACCCATGACGGCCCCGGGTGTGGGTGACGGTGAATAGGTGGTGTTCGGATTGAGCGGTTCATCGGCGCTGGGGTGTCTCAGGCCTGGGGTGCCGCCTCTTCGCGTGGAGGAGACGGCACCCCCAAGGTCAGTTGCTAGGTGGCGTTACCGGTGCGGGCGACGTGATAGATCCAGTCCCGCAGCTCCGGGTCGCTGGTGAAGACGTCGGGCTGGGTTCCGCAGAACCTAGGGTCAGCCGAGCGGCTGGCGGTCCCGACGAGCTGGGGAACGCCGTCGATGGTGGCCAGCGCGGGTGTCCCGGAGTCTCCGTAACAGCTGCCGTCGCTGCCGGAGGGGTTGTCGCCGCAGAATTCGGCGGCGGACAGGAACGCTCCGGCGCAGCGCGACGGCGCGGTGATGCGGGTGTCGAGCTGCTGCAAACGCCTCGGCAGACCGGAACGGGTGCTGTCAGGCTCGGTCACGCCCCAGCCGAACACGGAGACTTTCTCGACGCGCCGGGCGGCGTCGCGGGCGAGCGGCACGGTCGGCTCCTGAACGAGGTGGTCGAGCTTGAGCATCGCGGCGTCGAAGACCTTCTTCTTCGGCGCGCCTTCGCCCCATTTCCAGCCGGGGTGGACCACGACCTTGCTCACCGCGGCGGGCTCACCACCGGCGAGCCGGTCAAGGCTGCCGACCCGGACGTGGAAGTTCTTGTCCGCGGTCGGGATCGGTGCGGGGTCGGCGTTGAACCACTGGATGGCGGTCGTTCGGGCCGTGGCCTCGGCGGGCGGGTCGGTGACGCAGTGCGCGGCGGTGAACACCCAGCCGCGGAACACCAGGGCGGCGCCGCAGGTGTGGTAGTCGACATACTGGTCACCGTGGCTCGGTGCGTCGTACTGCAGCGAGGTGATGCCCGGGGGCGCGGTCGCGGCCGGGTGGCCACCGATGATCTTCGGTTCGGCGTGCGGCGGTGGTGGGTCGGCGGCAGCCGACACCTTCGGAGTGATAAGTGCGGCCGTGATGCTTGCCGTCGCGGCGGCGGCAAGCAACAAGGTATTTCTGTTCACCAGAAAGCTTCCTGTCTGAAATTGAAGTCATAAGGTCCACAATGGATTCAGGTCAGCTCACGGGAGGTGCGCGTGCTCGTTGATCGTGAGTTGAGATCACCAAACGCCACCGCTTCCAGTGTGGGTGTCTTCGGTGGTGACGAGGTGGAGATATCCGGGCGGTGCCATGGCTAAGCGTTGGCCTCCACGGCGGCCGAAGAGGGCGTTGCCGCGGCTCGCCCGGGCTGGTTGTCTTCCACGATGGCCTGGAGGAGGTCAGCAGGCTCGGGAAGTGCCAGTCTCTCGTCCGGTGGGTTCTTCCATATCACCGAGGCAGACGGGGAAGTTAAGGTCGGCGGCAATGGCACCCATCCCGCGCCTGCCCTCCACCGGCATCCTTCAGGCAGCTCGTCGTGCAAGCGGGGGTTCGTGCCCGAGGTCAGGATGATGCGCCGTCCCTGGGGAAGTGCGATGACGGGATAGGACCGCACGATCTCCGGGATGACATCTGTGATGCGGTCGAGAGTGCTGGCGGGAAGTTCGAGTGCGTCGATTCCATGACCGCAGACGAGCAGTACCCCGTAGGGCACCGTTGACCAGCACGAGTCGATGGCGGCGGGCGTCCACAATGGTCGCCTCCACCAGGTGGGTAGCACGGGTTGAAGACACGCGGCCCCCGGGAATCCCTGCCATGTGCAGGCGGCACCATCAGTAACAGGCGGGGAGGTGGGGTCGGGGAAGGTAGCGGGAGTGACGGGCCATCCACGTCTGACGGCGAGCCGTGCGGCCTTCCGTGTTGGTGAGTTGTCGTTCTTGTTCCGCATTCTTGTTCCTAGTTCAGTATCAGGATGGTGATGGTGATGAGGGCTACGAAGAGAAGTGCGGCGACAGCGTGAGTCGCCATCTTGTGCCTGGCTCGCTGGGCGACAGCGTTTCCGTACCCTGCGCGGCGGGCAGTCGCGACGCAGCGCGGGCAGAGGCGCTTGTGTCGGAAGGTTTCGAGATGCCGTTCGTGGCACTCGAATCCACACAACGCCTTCGAGATGCCGGCGAGTTCGTCTCGGCGCCAAGCGTGCCCGCCTGCGGTCGGCTCGTACGAGGGGACCAGCCATCGAAATGTCACGAGAGTTCCCTTAAGGAGTTCTGCTCTTCTGGTGGTGGCGTCCCGCCAAGGCGTGAAGGCGATGACGGGACGCCACCGAGGCGGGCCCGAGGATGGCAAGCCCGCCAGTCATCGAGCCTGCTTATGCAGGAATTGAGATCCGGTGCCCGTCGTTCTCAACGAATTTCAGCCGACGTGATAGCCGTGCATAAGGCTTGCGAAGCGGCCCATTTGCTGGAGGTCGGCGCCGAGTCATCCGAGTGACATTAAGAAGAATCCTGTTACGACCATCCTGTCACGTTCCTCTATCGTGTCCATTTTTCTCGAATTAGGCGGCAGATCGTTCAGCTCAGGACAAGCGGGCCCGATCACAACCCATCCGGCTAGCTTGACGGCTTCGCCAGCGCCTCATTGTCGCGTCTACAGTCCTTGAGTAGTTCCCCGAGGACTTAGCTGATGGAGCCTTCCCTGCTCCCAGGGTGGACTGCCGTCGACGCGTTCACATTGCATGGCCCTACATCGAATTGCATCGATAATGCCATCGTAAGTCAGAGGTCGACCCATTTACTCAACGGTGTGAGCGAGAGTTCCCACGCTCGGATCCTGAGCTTTCAGGTTCTTTTCGAGCAGGCGCAAAGCGTGAGCTATCGTACGTTCGTCTCGGCGGTAGTGAACCCACACGCGACTTTCGGTGGTGACTTCGGTTCCGAAAACTAACCCGACCTTCTCTAACCTCTGGAGGCCCCTGGAAGCGGTGGACTGGTCAATAATCGCCGCTCGGGCTAGCAGTCCCACGCTTACGCCAAACTTGCTGACCTGGCCTGCTTTCGGGACTGGCAGAAGCGCGGGGTTGCCGAGAATATACAGAAGGGACAGACGACTCGGCGATCCGAGCGCCGCGAAAAGCGCCGCCGTAGGGCGCAGTGTCATGTCATGGCCGTGCAATGTGAGATCCAATCGGGAAGGGGCGCAAGGCGAGTATGCGGCGGCCTGCCGGGCGCCGGGGGCGTCACCCCATGATCAACCGTCCGGCGGCCCGGCAGACTTTCACACGCCCCCTCGCCAGAGGCGCGGAGCCGCCGTTGGTCTGGGTGCCACAAAGCCCAGATACCTAGCAACGGCGGAGCCTTCATTGCGTGTAAACGTTGAGTGTTTAGGAGCCCCGGCCGACGGGGGCTTGCTGTCCCGTCGGCCGGGCCGCCCGTCGCCACGAGGGGTCAGCGACGGACGGAGTCAGAGCGGCAGGCGGAGGCGCCAGCCGACGTATTCCCGCGCGAGGCGTGCGAGCCTGGGA
Source organism: Amycolatopsis sp. NPDC089917 (assembly GCF_040684635.1). Taxonomy (NCBI): domain Bacteria; kingdom Bacillati; phylum Actinomycetota; class Actinomycetes; order Pseudonocardiales; family Pseudonocardiaceae; genus Amycolatopsis; species Amycolatopsis sp. NPDC089917. The sequence goes on from NZ_JBFBGL010000026.1 coordinate 80,639, forward strand.
GTGGCGGCGGCCTTGTAAGTCCAGAGCCCAGCGACGTACACGGCGAAAGCAGTGATCTCCTCTTCGGTCGCCTCACTCCAGCGTGTGTTCGTTCGCGCCCAGATCTCGGCGTCCGCCGCGCGGTGCCCCGCGCCAATAAGGCGCAGAACCATGAAGGCCGGGTCAACCCAGGCCGCGGCTTGAGCTGGCCAACCCCAGTCAATGACGCGGACGTCGGCGGAAGCGGTGATGATGAATTGATCGGCGTGGAGGTCGGTGTGAGCGAGCGTCTCCCCGTGCACGATTCCGGCGGCCTTCTGCTCCCATGCCGTCAACTGGTCGAGATCCCACGAACCGAGCACTTCCGGGCGCTCCTGAGCGAGCCGATCCCACCACAGCATGTCCCAGCGATGGGCGAGCGACTTGATGTCCGGCGCTGGGATCTCTCCAATGCGCGCGAGTGTGGCCGCCACAAGAGGGAGATCGGCGGACTTGGGGGCGAGCGCTGCCCGTCGCCCGGATACGTACTCGAAGCCGACGACCAGCCAGTGGTCGAGGTCCTTGATGTCCTCGGCGAAGTGCACGGCCGGAGCGATGCCGGCGGCGAGCCCGCCAAGTTCGGCCTCATTGCGCAACCAACGCATCGGCGGGGAGATGCCCTCGACCCCCTTGACAAACAAGGGCGCCGCGCCGTTGCGGTGGAACACCGCGGCGAAGTTGCTGCTCTGGCCGACCTCGATCTCCTCGCACCGGACGATGTCACCAACATGCTCCCGAACGCCGTCGCGAACAGACTCCGGCAACTCGCCCCAGCCGTACTTCTTCACCTTGTCGTCCTGTCCCTGGGTCTACCGGTCGCTGGTGTTCGTGTCGGTGTTCTCGTTGCCGTCCGCGCCCGACGACCGGCACCCCTTGTCGCCACTGTTGCATGTGAGGTTGAAAGCCAACCAGAGATCATCGTCCACCGCGAAGCCAAGGTCGCGGATGGCGTCCTTGGTCCTTGTGATCACCTGAGTCGGGTCGGCTTCGCCTTCGCCGTCGTCGTTGGGGACGTGGTGGATGAACTTGCCGACGACCTGGTCGCAGAAATCGGCGTACTCGCGGGTGTAGAGGATGAAGGTGTGCCATCCGATGTCCACGAGTTCCGACGGGCCGAGCGGCGCACGGTGGTACTCGCCGGATGCGCGGAGGAAGGCGAGCGCCTGGTCCATGATTCGGGTGGCCAGCTCGCGCTTCATGTCGTGCTCTTTGGCGATACGGGTGACGAGCCGATCGAACAGGTCCGCGGACACGAGTCCCTGACCGGTGAGTTCCTCAACGGCGATAGTCATTCCGTCTCCTTCTCGGTTGTGTCGGGATACCACTAAGACCACGCTCATAACGTGGGGCGTTGGACGAGCCCAGCCGGTCGGATAGTGACCGGCCGACGTAGCTCGATGGGGATCTTGCTGAGCGAATCGGGCCGGAGAAGTGCAAAGGGGGCATCAGCCTGGCCTGGGACGCCGATGGTCAAAACAGCGCGGAGCGTCCACTCCGGATCACTGTGGTACTGCCACGAAACTATGCCGGGAAGGAAAACGTCGTCGTCCTCGCGGAAGGTCGGAACGCGGTAGGCAGTGGCGTCCTCCTCGCCTCGGAGGATGAGGACGTCCGCGCACACTTCCCACTGGAACATGGCCGCGATGAGGTGCGGCGCCTTCGGGTCGCCGAAGAAATAGAGCGTCCACCTTCGTCGTCGCAATTCCTCCAGGAGCTGATCGACTGAAAGCGACTTCACCTCCTGTCCCGTCGGCCCGCCACGCGGCAGGGGCGCCGCTTCGCGTGGGCTGGTGACCGTCCGTGTCTGAAATCCGCCATCCATCGAAAAACCACTCCGATCACAAACGCGGCGAGGAAGACGGCGACCAAAGCGACCACTAAAAGCACGCCGAGCAGGCCGAAGTCCACTTTCATCGCGTCACTCCCGGTCGGTTGGATGGGCAGGCCCCAGGCAGGTGCGTTAGGCATCCGGGTGAGGGATTCCCGCCTGGAGCCGCCCTATAGGTAGCTTCGTCGTCACAAGGCGTAATGTGAAGAGGTCAGCTGTTCGCAAGGGTTCGCAATTTCGGCGGGAGCGCATGAGCGAGCTGGGTACGAACATGAGAAAGGCGAGAAACGCCGCGGGGCTCAGCCTCTCGGCTATGTCCTCGCGGACCCGCTACAGCCGGAACTACCTCAGTCAGCTTGAAAGCGGCGCTCGGCCAGTGAATCGGGATCACGTCGTCGCCTACTCCCGCGCGCTCAATGTTGCGGTCGACGCGCTCTACGGGCCGCCGCTCGATCCCCTCCGCGTGGCACACGAATGGCTGGTGGCCGACAGGCCGGTCACGCTGCACCAGGAGGCGGGCCGCAGGGTGGGCGAGAGCCTCGCCGGCGAGCTGGAGGAACGTGTCATCGAAATTCGGCTTCTCGACGACACGGTGGGCGGCGGGGATCTCATCCCGCTCGTGCGGCGCGAGTTGGCCGACGTGGCCGAGGTGGTGAAGACCGCGAGCTACACCGAGCCGGTAGGCCGGAGACTCCGCGTCGTCGTCGGCGAGCTGGCACAGCTCGCCGGATGGGTCGCGAGCGACGCCGGACACTACGTCGAGGCGCAAAGGGCCTACCTCGAAGGCGTATCCGCGGCAAACGACGCCGGAGATAAGGCTCTCGCCGGGCAACTTCTGTCCTCGCTCGCGTACCAGATGGCCAATGTCGGAAATCCCGCCGACGCTGCCCTTCTGGCGAAGAGCGCGGCGACCGGAGCTCGCGCTGCCCCGCCGGTCGTTCGGACACTGTTGCTGGAGCGCGTCGCCTGGGCAAGCGCTCGCTCGCGCGACCGGGTCGCGGCCGAGCGTGCACTCGATGCGGTCGATGACGCCTACGAGTCGCGGTCGCCGGACATCATCGAGCCGCACTGGGTCTACTGGATGTCGCGGGACGAGATCGACGTCATGGCCGGGCGGGTGCTCATCGAGCTGGGTGACCCGGCGGGCGCTGCGCCCTTGCTCACCTCTGCCATCGATGGCTACGACGCGGATCATGCGCGGGAGGTCGCTCTGTACCAAACTTGGCTCGCCGAGTCGTATGCCCGCGCGGGCGAGCTGGACGCGGCGCGCGGCGTTATCGAGCGAGCGCGAACGGCTGCGACCGCCCTGAACTCCGCGCGCCTCGTCCGGCGGGTCGAGGAGATTGAAGGGCTACTCTGCTAGTTCAATGACCCCATCTGCCTTGGGTGCGGAGCCTCAAGACACTCCGGCCCATTCTCGATCGTCCAGGAACCAAAGCTGTAAACGAAAACGCCTTCCGCTGAGAGAGAAAGACTCGGTAGATCGATCGGACACCGACGAACACGACAGCGAGTCCCCACACGCTTGACCCAGGCAGCTTAGACAGTTGCGCGAAGACAGACATCCCTACCAAAGCAGTCGGGTGTGGAGTGGGAGCGGCACATAGCCAGCCCGGCGCGCTTGTCGACTCGACCAGCGCGGGCGTTGTACTGGTAGCCCGCACGCTGGAGAATTCGTAGCGGGATCGGGGGTGCGGGCATAGTCCGCTCCGGAGTTCGTTACCCGACTTGGCCAGTACCTTAGGTAGTCTGGTCTGCGCGCTGGGTGATTCGGATGGGGAGGGAGTGGCGGATGACCGCGACGACGGAGGCGTACGCGAGCGGCGAGAAACTCAAGGCTGCTCGGCTCTACGCGAAGCTCTCGCTCGCGCAGATGGCCGTAGAGACGTCCTTCTCGAAGTCGTACTTGAGTCAGGTGGAGAACGGCACTCGTGTGGTTACTCTGGAAGTGCTGGCCGCCTACGAACGCGTGTTAGGAGACGGGATGAACCGCCCGGACCTCGTGCACCCCCGCCTGATCAAACTCGACGACTCCGAGGCCCGTGACCGGGTCCTCAACGCGGTCGAGTCGGGCGACCCGGACGTCTTCGCGAAGGGTCCGACGTCGAGCACCATTGACGCGGCGATCGCACCGAAGCTCACGGAGACCGGCGTCGGGCACTTCCGACGCTGGGCGCTGGAAGGCACGACCTCGACGTTGCGTGCCAACGCCATCTCCATCCTGGGTTTCCTGCCCGGCCGGGAGAACGCGGACGTCGTCGCTCAGGCGTTGGACACCGATGCGAAGGTCCGGCGCCTGTGCGTAGCCTCCGAGGTCTCTCGCCTTATGCAGTGGGATTGGGAGACGTCGCTCGGCGTCGCCGATGATCCGACGACGGCACCGGAGCCGGAGGCACTCGCGAAGAAGCTGGCGAAGGAAGCGATCGATCCGAAGGACTCGGAGTCACGCTGGGTCGCCGGCTGGCTTCTTCAACGGCTCGCCCCGGTGAGCGCGGGATAGCACTGTCGTCGATCCTAGCTCGTTGGGCTCGTTGGGCTCGTTGGGCGAGCTCGCGAAGCAGTTGAACTGGGCTAACAACCAGAAGGCGCGCTGGTTCTGCTCGATGGACAGGAAGAACAGGACAGTGGCGTCGTGACGGTACGGGACATGGTGCCTTACGAACAGGCCGCAGATCCATTCGACGACGTCTTTGCTGCGTTAGCGCAACGAGCATCCGCGGCACCGTAAGTGGGCCCCGGCGTCGTAACCCGACGCCGGGGCCCCTCATGCCTGGGGCTAGTGGTCTACGTTGACGATGTACTAGGTCGTCTTCGGTGGGCGAAGCTTTCCACTGGCCACGCCTTCGGCAAACGCATCCCATTCTCCGTGGTCGAAGACCAGCACGAAGCCATTCGGATTGCGGCTGTCCCGAAGTCCGACGGCGTCGTCGGTGAAGGAGACTTCGACGCACTGGTTGTCCGGCGGATTGCTCAGCGGGGATTTCTCCCACTGCGTGAAGGCGGTGTTGAGGTGATCCTTATGCGTGTTCTGGATCTTCATCTACTTGCTCGTGACCCTTCTGTTCTCGACGTGCAGCTCGGCTACAACGACGAGGCGAGGTCGAGCAAGGTTCGGCGGGTCTGCTCGGGCCCGCTGGCTGCCGCCTTCTGGTAGTCCCACAGCTTGAGGTACTGCGCCGTGCGCTTGCTGTTCTCGATGTACTCGCCGCCGTCGTGGTGTTCGAGGTAGATGATGTCAACGGGCGGTGTCGTGTCATAGCCGAAAACCGTGTAGTCGTGTCCCTGCCCCATGTAGTAGCCGGCGTCGAACGGCACGATCTGCACCTCGATGTTAGGGCGATCGATGACCTCGATGAGCTTGTTGATCTGCGCTTTCATGACCGCGCCGCCTTCGGTTCGGCGGAGCGCGGCCTCGTCCACGATGAACCAGAAGTGCTGGTTGGTGTTGTCCAGCACATCCTGTCTCGCAAGACGATTCGCGGCGTAGCTGTCGATTTCATCGGATGTCAGCGAGGGGCGCCAGGCCCGTGCGTTGGTGCGCATGTACTCCTCCGTCTGCAGGAGGCCTGGCACCACGAGTGCCTGGTAGGAGGAGTACCTGGTGCAGCTGGGCTCCATGTCGATCAAGAGTCGCAGGTACTGGCGGAACCTGGTGCTGAACGCGCTGCGCTTGGTTCGGCGGGCACTCTCGGCCTGAAGGTCCCGCGTGTAAGCGCGGTCCGATTCGATCGCGCCGTAGCGGTCGAGCAACGCGTTCAGCTCGATGAGCTTGATCCCGCTGCCGTTCTCGATGTGAGCGATCTTCTGCTGCGAGCATCCGAGCACTGTCGCCGCGTCGTCTTGTGTCACGTCGGCGACTTCGCGCAACCGAGCCAGTTGGTTGCCAAGGACGATCTTCATGACGGTCGGTGGCAACGGCAGGTGCTGCGTCACTGAGTCCTTCACCTCCATTGGGTGTCCTGCTACGGCAGGTAGCCGCAATTCACCCATTCGGGCCCTTAGTTAACTTGAGTACACAAGTTAGCGTGTAGGCGTTCGCGCAAGTTTTCTAACTCCTCGAAGGAAGGAGTTGCCTTGAGTACACAAGTTACCACCGGAGTTGGTTTCGGAGTCGGGTGTCCCGGGCATTGCAGCTCAAACTTGCCAAGGCGTCGCAGGGCTGGCTGGGGCGGTTGGAGCGGAACCTTTGCGCCTCGGTTCCTGCAGGGCTTAGGTGTCATCGTCTGATTCGGCGAGATGCATGGTGCAAGAAATTCGGCGAGCCCGAGTTCAACAAAGGCTGACTGGTGAGGGTTGGCTGAATGGTGGCGGGCACGAGTGCTGAACCTTGCTCGAATTTTATTAGTTGGTGAGAAGGCTAAAGAATTGGAGTTTGCCCGTGTCGGCTAATCTTGCCTCCTGTTGCGGAGGCTGGGAGGAGCGGCGCAGGCATAGCTGCTCTGCGCGCCTCGCTCACCCGGATGCTTCGGGTGATGGGAAATCGCTACCGGCCGATCGGCGTGCGGTCAATGTGACCGCGGGACGCCGACTGAGGTGTTCGGCAAGGTGTGCAACAGCAGGTCGAAGCGCTGGAACATGTAGTCAGCCTGGTCAGGCGATGGTCAACCCAGCTTACGGAGATCGCCAAAGTGTGGACCTTCGGCTGACCGAAGAGGTTCGCGGCGGGAATCTGCGAGCGTACGGCTCGCTATATGAGCGTCACGTCATCTCGGCCCGTAAACTGGCGCGCCAACTTGCGCGTTCCGAAATTGAGGCTGATGACCTGATATCTGAGGCATTCAGCAAGGTTCTGGATGTATTGCGCGCTGGGCGAGGTCCGGGGTCGAGATTCCGTGCCTATCTCTTAACTGTTCTCAGGCATCTTGCTTACGACCGGTCATGTCAAGAACGAAAACTTAAAGTTGTAGAGGATGTTTCCATGGTCGTCGCCCCGGCTCTCGTGAGCGCGCCGTTCAGCGACACGATCCTGGATGGCCTGGAACGGGTCTGTGCGGCGAAGGCGTTCGCTCGCCTGCCTGAGCGATGGCAAGCCGTGCTCTGGAAAACAGAGGTCGAAGGACGAACGCCCGCGGACGTCGCACCTGAGTTTGGTCTCACGGCTAACGGTGTGTCGGTCCTGGCGAATAGAGCGCGCGAAGGTCTTCGTCAGGCGTACCTCGGCGCGCATCTGCGAGAAACCGACACGAGGCGATGTGTCCCCACAATCGACCGTCTCGGTGCTTGGACTCGGGGCGGCTTGTCCACGCGTAAGGCGGACCAGGTCGCACGCCGCCGGATGCCCCGACGGCGGTGTGGTGCTCGACCCGTTCAGCGGCGCCGCCACCACCGGCCTGGCCGCGAGGAAGCTCGGACGGAACTACATCGGTATCGACCTCAACCCCGACTTTCACGACATCGGCCTCCGCCGCCTCAGCCTGACGGCCGGTGACGATGAGGTCGCGGCATGACGGACCCGCATACGCCCAGCCAAGGGCGACACAACCTTGCCGTCTCCGCTGACGGGGACCGGGATCGTGTACGGCTGTGTCTGGGGGACGCCCGAGAAGTCCTTGCCGCCATGCCCGCGACATCGGTGGATTGCGTGGTGACGTCCCCGCCCTACTGGGGCTTACGCGACTACCGGGTCAACGGCCAGCACGGCGCGGAGCCCACGATCGAACAGTACGTCGACCGGCTTGCCGATGTCTTCGACGAAGTCCGGCGGGTGCTGACACCGACGGGGACGGCATGGCTGAACCTCGGCGACAGCTTCGGTGGCTCGTGGGGAAACTACGTCGCTCGCGGATCCGTCGCCCGGACCGCATCAGCCCGCTCGGCGCAGGCATACGGAGTGCACCGCCCGCCCCAGTCGAGGTACCGCGCGAAAGACCTGATCGGGGTCCCGTGGCGTGTCGCGTTCGCCTTGCAGAACCGGGGCTGGGTGTTGCGGAATGCAGTGGTGTGGGCGAAGACCAACGGGCGTCCGGAGAGCGTCCGGGACCGGCTTTCCCAGCGCTACGAGTCGGTCTTCCTCTTAGCCCGCGACGGTGAGCACTGGTTCCGCGACGTCGATGCCGAAGGAGTTGAGTCAGACGTCTGGACGGTCGCGGCGGACCGCGGCCGCACGGGACATCGCGCGGTGGGAACCGTGGAGGTCGCCCGCCGCTGTGTGCGGCTCGGGTGTCCGGACGGTGGCGTCGTGCTCGATCCCTTTTCCGGTAGCGGAACGACCGGTATTGCCGCGCTCGCGCAGGGCTGCTCATTCATCGGGATCGACCTGGATCCCGAGTGCCATGCTCTGGCCCGGCGCCGGCTCGACACACTCGTGGAGGCGTCGTGAACCCGGATGCCGAGCGGTTCACGACGTTGACCTTGGCCGAGGTCGCGGCCCTGCCCGCCGTTGTCGATTTGATGACCGCCGCACGCGCGTTGGGGATCGGCCGGACCACGGCCTACGGCCTGGCCCGCAACGACGATTTCCCCTGCCCGCTGTTGCGTGTCGGTGGCGAGTACCGCGTACCCACCACTGGGCTTCTGCAGGCGTTGGGTGTTGATCCATCCATCAGGTGAATTCGTTGTGTCTCGGGCTTCCCCGAGAGGTGTGGTCAGCGCGAGCATCGTGCGAACCCGCTGATTCAACCGAACAGAAAGGAGGACGACTGGTGGCACAGATACCGCTGGGGTCGGTCTTCAAGCGTTGTTCCTGCCGGGACAACAACAATCGCGAGCTGGGCAGCAACTGTCCGAAGCTGACTCAGCATCGTCATGGCCAGTGGTGCTGGCGGATCGAGCTACCTGCCGACGACAAGGGCACGCGGCGTCCCCGTCGCCGAAGTGGCTTCGAGTCAGCGGCGAAGGCCCAAGAGGAACTGGACCATGTCCGGGATCTGCTCGCGATCGCCGAAGACGACGACGAGGACACGCGACGGAAGATCGGTGACGTAATCGCCACCGTGGTCGCGAAGAAGCAGAAGCTGCCGGAACTGGACGACGTCCGGCGCCTCGTGCGCGCGGGCGCGAGTGTGCTGGAACACCCGTACATGGACGACGTCTTCACGGCCTTCCTTGCCTTGAAGAAGAAAAATCGGAGCCGCAACACCTACCGGTCGTATGAGTCGCATGTCCGGCTCTACCTGGGCCCGCACCTTGGCCATATCCGTAGGGACAAGCTTGGCGTGCCGCACCTGGAGAGCATGTTCGACGCGATCGTGGAGCACAACGACCGCATCGCCGAGTACCGCAACAGCGGGGACCCGCAGAAGATCGCGGCGGTGAAATGGCAGCGTCCGGTCGGGCCGACGTCGATCCGGAGAATCCGGGAAACGCTGCGTGCGGTGCTCAGCCCCGCGGTGAAACAAGGCCTGCTGACGGTGAACGTGGCATCGCTGGTCGAGCTGCCACCGGCAAAGCGGCCAACGCCGAAGGTTTGGACGGCCGAGCGCGTCCTGCGCTGGAAGCTCACCGGCGAGATCCCGTCGCCGGTGATGGTGTGGACACCGCAGCAGACCGGCCAGTTCCTCGACGCCGCGGTGAACGACCCGCTGTATCCGCTCTACCACTTGATCGCTCATGTCGGCCTTCGGCGGGGGGAGGCCTGCGGACAACGCCGGGCAGATACCTACCTGGACGCAGCGACGTTGGAAGTCGCGAACCAGATCGTGCAGTACGGGTGGGAGACCGGCCAGTCAGCGCCGAAGACCAACTCGTCGGAAGGCCTCGTCGCACTCGACGCGAACACCGTCCTAGTCCTGCGTCAGCACATCGCCTGCCAGGACGCGGACAAGGTCCGGCTCGGCAGCGATTGGGTCGACAGCGGGCTGCTGTTCACCCAGCCGGACGGGAGCCCTCTGCATCCGGCCGATATCACCGAGCGGTTTTACGAGATCGTCCGCCAAGCCGGGCTGCCGCCCATCCGCCTGCACGACCTTCGGCACGGCGCCGCCACGCTCGCCCTCGCCGCCGGTGCCGACATGAAGGTAGTCCAGGCCATGCTCCGGCACTCCTCGATCACCGTGACCATGGACACCTACACCACCGTCCTGCCCGAGATCGCACTCGCAGCGGCCGAGGCAACAGCCAAACTCATACCTAGAAGAACAGCCAGGGAACTCGAGACGGCTCCGAAGTCGGATGCGGGAGCAAAGAACAGCGGGACACTTTACAAAAATGCCTCAGAGCGCATCTTACCTGGTGACTAGATTAGTTGATCTTCTTGGCGCTCTTTCCTCCAGAGGCGGTCCGTGGTGAGGGCTGACTGCTAATCCGTCTAGGGCCATAGCCCCCAATGGGCAAACTCCACGTGGATGTCTACAGATAGGCGTTTCGGTAACGTTCTTGGAGCTACCGCCGACTTCTTGCTCCGCCGGCTCAGGTACTGCAGTCCCTCCGGCATTAGGTGGATCCGTTGCTCTCGGCGTTACGAGCTGATCCGCAGTACAACTCGGTGCGGCGAGGTCGCGTCCACGGTGGCCGCGGTCGTAGAGTGTCACGGTGGCGAGATCGAGCAGCGATACCCGCGTTCAGGAAGCATTCGGTGAAGCTGGCTTGACCCGCAGCCAACGAAGCCTGCTGCATACAGTGTTGCGTGGATTGGATAGCGGTTCGGGCGTTGGGTTCCACGCCGCGACCAGCGACAGTGCTCTGGCTGCGCTCATCAGGGCGCACGATGCACTTTGGAACCACGCTGAACATGGCCAGCCGCAGGAGCGGCTGTTGATGCGTGTGCTGCGCAGCAGCAGCGCGTGTGCACGTGCCGCACTGGCCGTCTTCCCGGTTGGATCTGGGCAGGCGGAGCTACAGGCAGCCCTCGGAGAACTGGCAGCAGTCTCGGCATCGTGGCCGCATGCCGACTCTGCTGGTAAACGGGTGCTGGCGCGGACGTGCGCGACCAGGATGGATCCGTTGGTTGCCGCGGTCGCCAAGGCGACAGCTCTTTGTATGCGAAGCCAGTGGGACCAAGAGGTGACCGGCACGATCTGCGATCCCAGGCTGGCAGCGGAGATTGCAGTGGCAGTCTACATACAAGGGAGGGACTGGGAGGCCCTCAAGACTGACCTGGCAAATCTGCTCGTTAGACGCCCGACAGCCGCGGAGGTTTCGGCATTACTGTGGCCGCCCCGGAGTCGCCACTTCGTCACGGCCCTCGTAAGCGGAGCGCGCTCGCTGGACAACCTCGACGACTTCTTGCCCGGCGCTCAGCAGTGGAGGGTCTCGGGTAGCCAGAATGAATGGCCGAAATCGAAAGCGCTAGTAGCATTGTTGCTAGCGCTGGAACCAATCACTCGCTCAAGTGTCCTCGTACGTGTTCCGGTGGACTCCGCAGACCTGGGTACTGCAGTTGTCCTCGGCAGGCGGGCGATCACTGAGACTCTTGACCAGTACGTGGCTGGCAATCGCATTGCAGATCTCACCTTAGGGAGTACATGGCAGGTCACAGGCCCGGACGGAAAATGGGCTCTAAGGAGGCTGGAAAGGGCAAGTGTCACCAACGCGGCTCCCTTGCAGGGCTCCCCGACTTCGGAGATCCTACGGCCAGCGATGAGGATCGCGCACATCGCTCAGCGGGTCGAAGCGCCCATGACTAGCACTGCTCTGTGTTGGAGTGCTCTCGAATCCATTGGCTTGAAATCGGACAAGTCCGTTCGGTTGGCCAAAGCCTACGCCCTTCAAGCTCTGCGCCTGCAAATCATCGACGCTCGTACCCAGCTCAGGTTGATGGTCATGGAAGAGCTGAGGAGAATCGAAGCGCGGGCGAAGAAGGCGAAAGGTGATCTGATTCGCGCCGAGAATGCGCTCCGAGCACGGACACCACTAGCACGGACAACTCCAGCCCAAATTGTGGCCATGGTCGCTGCAGTCGCGCACGCACGTGAGTCATGGCTGGCTTGCCAAGCTACACGTGGGCACGCCTTCAACAAGGCGACGACGCTAATTGAAATCATTGACGTCCATGTGCCGGCTGCTGCGCCAAGGCCTAACCTGACCAGTCCGGACCGGTGGCTCGACCTACTGCTTCCACCTTGCGAGGGGGAAGCCCCCGAAGTGGACACGGCGAGACGCGCGGTCACGACGCTGGCTGACTTCGCGGGAGGAGCCGCAGCAGAGACGATTCTGATGTGGCGTGACAGACTGGCTCAACCGCCGCTACTGGCAAAATGGCTACAGGAGAAGCAGGACACCTGTCTTGCGCTGCTCGACTGGCTCTACGTAACTCGTAACATCGCCTTCCACGACGGGCGCTTCGCTGGCCCCATCGACGTTGCCACTGCCCACGCTGGGCGAGCTATTGTCGATGTAATGTTGGAGATCCTTGGCAGATGGCACTCGACACAACAAAGACGCGGGCAGGACCTAACATCGCCGGAGGAGATCCTGAACCTCCTCGCGCAGCGCAAGGACGACCTCAGTGCGAGGCTTGGTGTGGAAGCCGCTTGTCATCGGCTGTCGATCCAGCACATCAGCGGACCTGATGAGTATTACTGGTCTGCCGTACGGTAGCTGAAGTTGCCAGGTCAATAACCGCGGCCTGATGTTTCATTCTTCACAAAGGTCAAGGTTCGCCGACCTAACAGTAGGATTGCCGCCTTATCCTTGCTGGCAATGGCGAGTTTGTGGAAACTCTTTTTCATGTTGGAGAGCGTGCGACTAAGGTCGTAATAAGAAGCCTGGCGGAAGCAGCAGTAAACGGCAAAGAAAAGCGAGAGCGTAACGGCTATGCCGATGCCGCTAAAGAGGCCTTCGGTAAAGTATGAGACAGTCGGCAAGATTGCTATCGAAGTTGCGGAAAGATACCATCGCATTCGATTGGAAGAATTTAACACTAGAGACAGCGCTGCAACAAGCGCTAGGCTGATAAGAAGAAGTGGGGATTTTAGGCTGAAAGGTGCAACTGCGCAGCCTGTTGCTGCGAGCAGGGACAAATTCCAGGGTGATAGCACTGGAGTCTTGCCTATTAGTGGGCGCAGCGTACTGCCGGATCCATTCGCCTGCATTGTTGGACTTAGTGAGAGATTTGTGAAGTGGAGTAGGCGAAACAAATGTGGCTTAGCCGTCAAGTTTGAAGCAAAGCTGACTTTTGCCTGGGTGATGGCGGTGCAATGGCCGGTTGCTTCGATGGCCCATGTCATAGTCACAAAGACAATGCCGAACGCCCAGGCGGAGGCTGTGAGTAGGATAAAGGCGCGCGAGGTTGCGCCGGTTGGAGTGATGCCGGCGAGGATGAGTCCCACTGATACGCGCACGGCATATCCCGCACCTACGGTAAGCCAGATTGCTATCGCTCTAAGGTGACCTAACCGATTTCCTGTGCGCAATACCTCGTAAAGTATGGCTGGTAGCACAATGCCAATAAAGGAATACATCATTACGACGGTTGTCGAAGATGGTAATAGTGTTAATGAAATAAATCCTGCAAGTGCAAGGCGGGTGAGTGCTATTAGTGTACTGAGTGTAATTGACGCCCGCGGCCCTAGCTTCTTTATGGGTAGTCGACCTCGATTCTTTCGTGACGGGTGAGCTTGATCGTCGGCCACGCCGCGGATATCGTTCACCTGATATCGACCCTGATATAACAAATATTCAAATATCATCCAACTTGCAGTCGCGATCGCAACCTCTCTAAACGTTGGAATACTTGCTGTCAGCAATACGCCTAAGGCGTATGCGATGGGTATGAATAGCCACTTGATCATATCAAGTGGTCTAGGTATGACCAAGTAGGAAAGGAGAGTGCGTTCTGAGTTATCGGGCGGTTTGGATGAGCCGGAAGTGATACGCGTGTCTGGGTAGCTTCCGTCGGTTAGTAGCCTGCGAATTGCACCTGCTAACAAGGAGCGGCCCCCAGTGTTGGCCTGGATTCCCTGGTGAACTAGCAGGGCTAGCATCGGGCCGTAGACGCTAAACATCACTATCATACTCACCGGGGAGACTTTCATGGCGGCGAAGGCGATCCAACCGCCGAGTGCGATAACGAAACTTAAGGTAAGGAATAGAAGCATTGCAAGGTATGCGCGTCGTCCGCGGCGGGGACTGGTTATCATCAACATGAGTTCGGTTGCAGAGCCGGCGACGACGCCCTCTAGTGCTCCAAGCTTAACTGAATGTTTTCTCAGCTCATTTTCTATGGCTCGAAGGTAGAAATTCTTGATTGTGACTTGAATGCCGATCATTACAATGTAACAGAGCACTGCTAGAGGCAGGGCAGGTGCGGCGACATACACTGGATCGGGGAGCTCGTAACATGCGCCAGCCTTCTTGGCTTCTCCTGCCGGGTTGCCACGAAACTGGCAGTCACCGACGAGTATGGCGAAGAGGCCGGCCAGGAGGGCGACAAATACGCTGGCCAGCGTGGCCAGACTGTTGGTATGTCCGCGGTCGTCGTCGCGGACGGCCTGGTACTCGGCCAAAAGGATGTCAAGGTCGGCGCTCATATGTATATTATGCCGCTTGGATCCGCTAGAGTGTCGAAAAATTTGGCCGTTCGTCTACTAACAGATTGTTACGTCAGAGGGCTGGGTCAATGGTCGAAGTAGGATCTTGTCCGGTGCCACGTCTATCGTCATCCGGTTCGGCTGACTTGTGAGGTACGCGGCCAGATTGTTGCTCAGCAGCGCCTTATTCGGCTTGATGGACGCGAGCGTAGCCCTCGATGATCTCGACATCCTCTTTATCGGGGCAGTTGGAGTTCAGGACGATACCGGTGCAGTCGTCCGTCCGAGGCGAGTCGTCGGCACATTTGGTTCACCGTTTGTCGTTGAGCGACAGTGAGCGCTTGGGCCAGCTCATCGTCGTCCCAAGGCGGCCCCACTGCGCGAAGGATGTCGAGAATGCGATCCGAGATCGTGCCGGACATCACTACTCGAGCCCCCCTGCTGTCTGGCCGGCGGCGAGCTCGGCTTCCTTGGCGACCTTGGCCAGGCTGCGGAGTCGACCATCAAGCTGCTGGTGTAGCAAGATTGCACGGTCGACGCTCCACTGGATCGCCTGTTGTCGCGTCGCGTCGTCAGCCGTGTCGAGGTCGAAACCATCGAGGTAGGTGGCAACGCGGCTACCGCGGTTGTTATCGAGTCGATCCCAGGCCAAGGGGAAGCCGACCTTGTTCTGCAGGAGCTCACGTTCTGCGGCAAGTTGGTCGAAAACCATCTTGGTCGAATCTTTGCTGCCCGTGTCGAGGTAGATCTCGACGCGGTAGCCCTGCTTGCTGAACGAGAGGCAGTAGTAGCCGAACGGGCCTGCGGCGAAGCTGCACCAGCTCGTGACCTGGGTTTTCGGCGTCCGGATCGCTGGATAGGCCGTGGCCATGATCTCAAAGACGTCCTCGAAGAACGCCATGCGCTGTTGGTTCTTCGGCGATACCGCCGCCTTGGACGCCTCTTTCGCCGCCTTCGCCCAGTCATTGGGTTCGACCACGACATCCAGTACTGGTGCCTTGAGTGAGTCGCCGATATGGACGACGCTCAGCTCGATGCCGAAAGCGCGGACGTCGCTGTCGGTGCGTTCGTTAAGCCATGTCAGTGCGCTTCGATGCTCGTCGCGGAGCCGGGTGGTGATCCAGATCGCGGTCGATGCCTCAAGGCCGCTGGCGTAGACGAGCAGCTGGCCGAGATGGGAGTGATCGCTCGCCTCGAGCTGGTTCTCAATGATCACGGTCCTCCCATCTGGGTCGGTCGCGTGGATGTCGAGGCGAAAGTCGCCGACCAGCACCTCCTGGCCAACAACCGTGAGAGGAAGACCGATCGCATCGCTCAGCACGTCGATGTTCGCGGCAAGCCAGGGAGTGAGGTCACCAACCTCGTGCTTCCACACGTCGCGAGGGTTCGTGAGCCGTTCGAGTCGACCGAGGCCGAGAGCGTCGCTTGCCATCTCTCATAGGTAACACGACAGAAGGATAAGTACTAGGGTATGAATCCCCTGTCGACTGCCTACCGCGCTACTGGACCGGTAGAAACCAACTTCCCGTCAGCCCTGCGAAGGTGACAAAGAAGGCGATCCAGCGCCAGCGAGAGTCATTGGCGACGAGAACGACAATAAAACCAATCAACAGCCCATAGATCAGGGCGGCCCAGTCAGGTAGCCATGGCCGGAGGAAAACCGGCGCAAAGCCTGCGGCAAGGCATAAAATAAAGACAAATAGGACAGCTTGAACCAAGAAACCGAAACCATCGCCGACGCGCCCTCCCGCTTTGGCGGTGTTCTCGGCGAGATTGTCCATTTTCTCGTTAAATTTTTCCAGACTCACAACTTCACCTCCTTGCTGAAGGTCGCATGAGGCGCGTCGAGTGTTACGTAGCAGATCAGCACGAGCGCACCTACCCGCGCCTCAGGGGTGTGATGTAACGGCAGCAGATGACTCGCCGACTCGTATGGAGCACCACGGCAAGTAGACGCGCAATTCTTAGTTGATCTTCGCGTGCTTGAGGATAGCGAACGGAGACAGATGAAGACATGTAGGAGGTCCGAGGTCGATGCCGCTCTTTGAGTTGACTGCCGGCGCCCTTGAGGCTGTTCCGTCGTCCACGTTTGCTGCGGAGCAGATCCTCGAGCGAGCTGACCTGCAACGACTCTTGCGAGCGCAGATCGACACGGTGATCGAGGACGTTCTCGTCGTCAGCGAGGAGTTCGGCGAGTTCGCCGGCGCCCGGCGACGTATCGACCTGCTTGGTGTCGACCGTGAGGGTAAGCCCGTCGTCATCGAGCTCAAGCGCACGACCGATGGCGGGCATCTCGAGCTCCAGGCGCTGCGGTACGCGGCCATGGTCTCGACCCTGACCTACGACGACATGGCTGAGGCGTACGAGCGGTATCTGCTGCAAGTCGAGCCGGATGCCGCGGGTAGTGCCCGCACCCGACTGGCCGAGTGGCTTGAAGACGTCGGCGGCGAGGACGCTGTTCTGACCCGAGACGTGCGGATCGTGCTAGTGTCCGGTGGCTTCGACCGGGAGATTACGACGACGGTCCTCTGGTTGAACGAGATGTACGGACTAGATATCCAGTGCGTGCGGCTTACGCCGTACAACGTGGGAGAACGGTTGTTGCTGGATGTCCAGCAAGTCATTCCACTTCCAGAAGCAGCTGATCTCACCGTTCAGCTGCGTCGCCGGGAATCGCAGGCTCGCGCGGCTCGTAGTGACGGAAGGGACTGGACGCCGTATGTGATCACGACTCCGGCGGGAACAACTGCGCCGCTTCGTAAGCGGCAGGCGGTTCTCGCGCTGGTTGAGGGGTTGCACGCGGCTGGTGTTCCGGCCGAGCGCATCGCTGCGGTACTGCCGAACTCGCGGTTTCTCAGCTTCGCCAACTCACCGACCGACGAAGCGGTCACCGATCAATTCGTCGCCGCCTACCCCAAGGCGAAGACCTACCTAGGCCGGTGGTTCATCGATTCGCCTCTACGAGAGCGCGATCGCACCTGGATCTTAAGCAAGATGTGGGGCCGGACAACTGAAGTCATCCTCAGCAACCTACTGGAGCTCGCGCCGGAGGGGCAGCGGTTCGGATACGAAGCCAAGCCGCAGGCGTAATCACGTGCTGAGCAACATTGGCTAACTGCCAGCCGACCACGCGGCCGGGCAGAGCCTGCCCCAGCGAACCCTACTTGCAGCCGCTCACGTCGTTGAGTGTCATACCGCCAAGTTGGTGAACGGCGACTAGGCTCCGGGAAAGTCCGTTGGCGCGTAGGGGCGCTGTTCTATTTTGGTGAAAGGCTGTGCGGATGGCTCAGAAGGTTAGCGTCGAGATTATCGACGACCTCGACGGCGGCGAAGCGACACAGACGGTGCCCTTCGGGCTGGACGGTGTGCAGTACGAGATCGACTTGTCGGACGCGAACGCCGAGGCATTGCGTGAGGTGCTCGAGCGCTACGTCGCAGCGGGCACGCGCACCGGCGGCCGGAAGCTCCGGGTCGCGGCCGGCCAGACGACTGCTGCAGCCGGAAACGGCCGCGTCACGTCGGCTTCCGATCGTGAGCGTAACCAGCAGGTGCGCGCATGGGCGTCGGAGAACGGATACGCGATTGCCGAGCGTGGACGCATTCCGAACGAGATCTATGAAGCTTTCGGCAACGCCGAGTCTGGTGAGTCACAGGTCGACCATGTTGAGCCGGAGCCGGTAGAAGAAACCCCCGCAAAGCCAGCCCGCAAGCGGGCCCCGCGGAAGAAGAAGACGGACAGCTAACAGCTTGTATCACCGTTCAACCCGCCCGCGGGGCGGTGAACTGAGCGTTCACCGCCCCGCGGGACGACATGCCATGCCCGAAGTGGTCTAAGAGAATGATCACGTCACGGCTTCAAGCCATCCTTCACTGCTGGGCCACCTGCGCCTTCCCATCTGCTCTCGCAACTTCAGCAGGTCCGCACAGCGCCCTTCGATAGCGTTGAGCGCCTGCTGTGGGGTGTGGTCGATCAAGTGAAGGATCCGGACGGAGGCGAAGACTGCGCGCCGTGTGGGCTTGCGGTGGTGATTGGCCAGCCGCTGCACGAGGTCGTCGTTGCGGCATGCTTGGCCCAGCCACCGCACCCGATCTTCTTCATCGGTGATCAGGTACACCCCGCAGACGATGCCGCTGTTCTCCAGCACGCGGAACGCGGTGAACCGCAGTGGCGTAAAGCGGTTCTCAACGAGCCACTTGCCACCGACCGGCGACAGCCGTGCGAGCTCGGGGCTGCGCAGGACAGGACCGGGTACCAGCGTGTCGAGCGCGGTCACTCCGCGACCTCCTCGGCGTAAAGCTCCGACGCCGACTGCTCGAAGTCCGCGCGCTTGGCCTTCCCGTACTTGAGCTTTGACACTTGGCTCGTCAGCGTCTCGATGTCCTCGCCGATAGCAATGAGGGCCTTCTCGATGGACTCCACCACTTCTTCGGTCCCGGTCGACAAGGGCAAGACACCAGCAGCTTCCGAGGCATCAAGCAAGTGAACACCTGCGGTGAACACTGTCTGCACCACGTTGATCATGTCGGCCATGACCGCGTTCTGGAAGGCGCTCTGCGCGATGAGCCGGACCGCGTGCGGATCGGGGGTCGGCGGTGTGGGAGGAGTGTCCGGTGGCAGGTCATTCTCGTGGTTGTTGCCGCCGCGACCACCGGACTTCTTCGGGAACGCGTTCTGCAGCCACAGCTTCGTTGCCTTCGTGTCGTTCTGCGGCGTGCCGTCGTCGTCGACTCGACGCGGGTCAGTGCGGTGCTCGGTCGCGTGTGCGAGCTCGAGAAGGAGACCGAAGGCGGCTTGCTGTTTGTGGGCCATCGCTGCCCGCAGATTTGCGATGGTGCGGCGTTCCAGACGCTGTGGGCTTTCGTCGGTATTCGTGTTGTCAGTTGCAGTCTGGGCACCGAGCGAACCGCGGTCGGCTTCGATCAGGCCCGCATCGACCAGCCAATGGATGCCGCGGGTCTGGATGAAGTCGTCGAGCATGGAGAAGTCGCCGGCCTCCGCGGCGGCCCGGACCTCCGACCATGGCGCCAACTTGGAGTAGGTCTCACGGTCCTTGATCGTTCTGGCGCTGAAGACGCCGTCCATCACACGCGGATTCCACAGGGTCGCGTAGCCGTCAGTGGCCGCTGCCGAGTACATGCGTGCGCGTGCGTTGACGTGCTTGCTGCCCGTTTGGGAGCGCGCGGGCTCACCCAGCACGACTCGAACGCGGCGCCGTCTCTCCTCATCGGGCGGGAAGACGGCAGCCAGGAGGGCCCTGTCCCGCCGGTCACGGGCGTCGATGATCGACTCGCTTGCGCTGGCCTGCGGGTCGAGGGCTTCGCCGGCCAGCCATGCGCGTGTCGCCTCGTCCAGCAGTCTGTGTTGTTTGAGGTCGCGCAGCAGCGCACGGAAGTCCGCCGACGACCGGTCGACGACTCGGTACTCCAGAGGCGGCCGCCTGTGGTCGATCCGGTTTGCGTCGAACACGCTTGAGGCGAAGTCCGACAACGCGTCTGGCCGGGATGGCCCGATAATGATCCGCACCTTAACGGTGGCGATCGCGCGGGCCCGACAGGCCAGCTCGTGCCCTGGATGCTCAGGATCGTCGTAGGCCTCGGCTAGCAGGTCCGCGAACACTGGTACCCAGCGACGCGTATCGGTGGTAGGCAGCTCATTCGCCGTCTTAACGTTCATCACCGTGCGGGGACGGACGCCGAAGACGATGTCCTTCGGGGTCAATCCGAAGAGGTTCAACCGCGCCATCGTGCGGTTGGCTCCCTGCACCGCGGTGAGGTCGACCAGCTCGCGGATCCTCGAACCGCCATCGCCGTCCGGTTCGCGGATCCTCCTCTTGAGGACGACGTGGGTCGTGGGCTGCTGCTGGCCGTGAACCTCCATGTCCTCCGCGAGGTTGTAGGTCCGGTCCCCGTTGATGATTTCCAAAGCCACACTCATAGTGCCGAGCACCGCGTTGAGCTCATCGTGGCTAACCGCCCGCGCCGTGGTGATATACGGAGCCAGCTTCCCGCTGGAGGTGCTACCGGTGACCAGAGATGGGCGCACTGGTTGCGTGTCGTTGTCCCTGCGCGGCTTGAACGGCGCCGCATAGAAAGAGTTGATGCGCTCATTGAACTCGCCCGAGTTGCCCGCGAACCCGTGCATCTCGACGTTGAGCGTTCGCTCGCCTGTCTCGGTGATACCGAAGACGCCGGGAGCGAGAACCCACTCCTTGTCCCGCCTGACCAGGAAGCGCTTCGGGCGTGTGACGTACGGCGCGAGGAAATCGGTGATATCGCGAGGGAGGCCACTTGCGGCCGAGAGGGCGGACGAGAAGTGGTCCGTCCACATCCGCTTGTCCGAACCGGGAAACGGGTTGCCGTCACCGCGTGGCGGGTGAGCTGGGTCGTCGTCCGGCGCTTCGATAGCGTTGCTCGTCGGGCGGGGCTGGGTAGCAGTCACCTGTGCTCCTCGTGCACAGTTGCGGCCGGTCGGCGTTGATCGCCGCGGCCTTGTGGTCGCTACGGCCGTGTGGCCATAGGAGGCACGAAGGCCCGACCACCCTGTGCGAGGGTGCTCAGCCCGTCGAATCCGCGGACGCACCTTGTGCGACATGACGAAAGTCGACGTCCCGTTCTGTTCCCAGACCAACGCCGCGTCCGACGACTTACCTTCTCCGTGGACATTGCGGGCTTCCCCGACCTGCAACTTCCAGCCATAGGGGAGTCGATCAAACAACAGCATCGAGCCTGCTTGCTAGCCGCGATACTACACCCTGTTCCGGGTTGATCGAGCGCTGCAACCTCCGGCTCATGCGGCGTGCCCATCTGCCTGGTTGGGTGGCCAGGTGCCCGAACGCGAAGCCGGTCAACGTCGAACTTGGGCAAGGCGGCGTTGAAGCCCCGCTTCGGGGGGGGGGGGGGGCGACAGCTCGGGCTCACCTCGGGCGCGGATACGACCACAATGGACAGTAAGGAAGTGGAAGAAATGCGTCCGCATAACACAAGGCCCCACGTCATCGAAATTGACACGTGGGGCCTGGGTGTGCGCCATCAGGGACTCGAACCCCGAACCCGCTGGTTAAGAGCCAGCTGCTCTGCCAATTGAGCTAATGGCGCCTGCTTGTTTCGCCGCTTTGGTGTTCCCCTTGGCGACGTGGAAAACATTAACACAGGGTTGCTGGGGCCCGTTTCAGGGGGGTCCCCTAACGACGGGCCGGGACGGATTCGGCCATCCGGCCGCAGGCGTTGCGCCCGGTCAGGCAGACTATAGCCAGACGTTGGGGTTGGTACCACGCGAAACGGGCGGTGTGCATGAGGGTCTGGGGAGCGACGGGGCGGTCGCGAGTGGCTTGGGTGGCCTTGGTGGCCGGGTTCACACTGGCCGCGTGCACCAGTACACCGTCGGGTGACACATCGTCTCCGGGTGGCTCGCCCGGTGGTTCGCAGCAGAGCGGCGCGCCCGCCCCCGAGCCGAAGCCCGCCGCTGTGACGCTGACCCCGGCCCAGGGTGCGGCGGACGTGGCGCCCGGTGAGCCGGTCACGGTCGCCGTCGCCGACGGGAAGGTGGGCGAGGTCAAACTGACCGGCGCCGACGGCAAGGTCGTCGCGGGCAAGCCGAAGGAAGACGGTTCGGGCTGGGAGTCGGCGGAGCCGCTCGGCTACGGCAAGACCTACACCGTCACCGCGGCCGCGACCGGCACCGACGGCAAGCCGGTCACCGCGACCTCGACGTTCTCCACGTCCAAGCCGGGCAAGCAGATCGGTGTCTCGATCAACCTGGTCGAAGGCGAGACGGTCGGCGTCGGGCTGCCCCTGATCTTCACCTTCACCGGCAACGTGCCGGACAAGGCGGCGACCGAGAAGGCGCTGAAGATCGTCACCGAGCCGCAGGCCGAGGGCGCGTTCCATTGGTTCGGTGAGAAGACCGTGATGTGGCGGCCCAAGGAGTACTTCAAGCCGGGCACGAAGATCTCGGTCAACGCGGCGATCTACGGCAAGAATCTCGGCAACAACACCTTCGGCCGTGAGGACAAGCCGGCGAAGGTGGTCGTCGGCGACAAGCTGGTCGCGACCGCGGACGGCGGGACTCACCAGATGAAGGTCGTGGTGAACGACCAAGAGGTCAAGCAGATGCCGATCTCGATGGGCAAGCCGTCGAGCAGCACCCCGGCCGGGACCTACACGGTGATGAGCGAGCACACCGGGTACACGATGGACTCGAGCACCTACGGCGTCCCGACGGACAGCAAG
This sequence comes from Amycolatopsis sp. NPDC089917, assembly GCF_040684635.1. Lineage (NCBI taxonomy): Bacteria > Bacillati > Actinomycetota > Actinomycetes > Pseudonocardiales > Pseudonocardiaceae > Amycolatopsis > Amycolatopsis sp. NPDC089917. The sequence continues at coordinate 103,121 of NZ_JBFBGL010000026.1, forward strand.
GCCGGCTACCGGACGTTCGTGAAGTACGCGGTGCGGATGTCGAACAGCGGCATCTTCTACCACTCGGCGCCGTGGTCGGTCGGTTCGCAGGGCAAGCGGAACGTGAGCCATGGCTGCATCAACCTGTCGACCGAGAACGCGAAGTGGCTGATGGACACGTCCAAGAAGGGCGACATCATCACGGTCGCCAACTCGGGCCCGCAGGTGCTGGAGCCGACCGACGGCTGGTCGGTGTGGCAGATGTCGTGGGACGACTGGAAGACCGGCGGCGACCGGAACTGACCCGATGTCATGAGGGGTCCCCTTAGGACGATTTCCGTCCGAAGGGGACCCCTCAGTGCTTTCCGGGGCCACCCGCAGGCTCAACGCTCACGGCACCGAGCGTGGTCACCCGCGGGACCGAACGGATGGGGGTCCGGGGGCGCAGCCCTCCGGCGGGGGCTTGGGGGCTCGGCCCCCAAAAAAAGGCGAAACCCCAGCCCGTTGGGAGGGGCTCGTCAAGAGCCCCGAACAGACTGGGGTGATGGGGTGAGCGACGGGTTTCGAACCCGCGACCTCCTGGACCACAACCAGGTGCTCTACCAGCTGAGCTACGCCCACCATCGCCGGGCTCGGGAAGCTTCCCATCACCTCGGCCGCACTATATTAGCGTGCCCGTTTCGGGGGCTCGCAACGGGTTACCGTTCGTGGCGTTCCTGCACCTCAGCGGCCGCGGCCTTGGCCTGTTCGGTGGTCGGGCCGGGCTGGGGGACGAAGGCGACGCGGCGGTAGTAGTCGAGCTCGCCGATGGACTCCTTGATGTCGGCGAGGGCGCGGTGCGCGAGGCCCTTCTCGGGCTTGGCGTAGTAGATCCGCGGGTACCAGCGCCGGACGAGCTCCTTCACCGACGAGACGTCGACCATGCGGTAGTGCAGGTGCTCGTCGAGGGCGGGCATGTCGCGGGTGATGAAGCCGCGGTCGGTGGCGATGGAGTTGCCGGCGAGCGGGGCGACGTTGGCCTCGGGCACGTGTTCGCGGATGTACTCGAGCACGCGCTGCTCGGCTTCTTCCATGGTGACGGTGGAGCGCCGGACCTCTTCGGTGAGGCCGGAGCGGGCGTGCATTTCGCGGACGACCTCCGGCATGCCGTCGAGGGTTTCGTCGTCGGTGTGGATGACGATGTCGACGCCTTCGCCGAGGACGTTGAGCTCGGCGTCGGTCACCAGCGCGGCTATTTCGATCAACGCGTCCTTGGCGAGGTCGAGCCCCGTCATCTCGCAGTCGATCCAGACTAGGCGGTCGTTCACCCCGAAACCCTAACCCGACCCGGGGATTCGCGACGCGCGACGTGCGGGTTCGGCGCGTTGCTGGCAGCGTGTGCATCCTCAGGTGAGGCATATCACAGATCAGGGAGCGACAGTGGCCGAACAGGGTCCAGCCCAGGAGATCGCGCAGGGTTACGTGAGCGAGGGGGCCGCGGTGGAGCTCGGCTCCGTCGTGATCGACGGCAAGGCCGACGCCGGGGCGGCGGTCCGCCTGCCGTTGGCGACGCTGAACCGGCACGGGCTGGTCGCGGGCGCGACCGGTACCGGCAAGACGAAGACCCTGCAGCTGATCGCCGAGCAGCTGTCGGCCGCCGGCGTGCCGGTGATGCTGGCGGACGTGAAGGGCGACCTGTCGGGGCTGGCCGCGCAGGGCGAGAGCAACGACAAGATCGCCAAACGCGCGGAAGAGCTGGGTGACGCCTGGGAGCCCGCCGGGTTCCCCGTGCAGTTCCTGTCGCTGGGCACGGGCGGCAAGGGGGCGCCGATCCGGGCGACGATCACGAGTTTCGGGCCGATCCTGCTGTCGAAGGTGCTGGGGCTCAACGAAACCCAGGAGTCGACGCTCGGCCTGATATTCCACTGGGCCGATCAGCGCGGCCTGGCGTTGCTGGACACGAAGGACCTCCGATCGGTCATCACGCACTTGACCAGTGACGAGGGCAAAGAGGACCTCAAGGGCATCGGCGGCGTCTCGGCCGCGACGGCCGGGGTGATCCTCCGGTCGCTGTCCAATCTGGAGGCTCAGGGCGGCGAGGACTTCTTCGGCGAGCCCGAGCTGGACGTCCACGACCTGATGCGCGAGGTCGACGGCAAGGCGATGGTGACCTTGCTGGAGCTCGACAACCTCCAGTCGAAGCCCGCGCTGTTCTCGACCTTCCTCATGTGGTTGCTGGCCGAGCTGTTCGAGGAGCTGCCCGAAGAAGGCGACCTCGACAAGCCGAAGCTGGTGTTCTTCTTCGACGAGGCGCACCTGCTGTTCAACGGTGCGTCCAAGGCGTTCCTGGAACGCATCGAGCAGACCGTGAAGCTGATCCGGTCGAAGGGCGTCGGAGTGTTCTTCTGCACGCAGCTCCCGACCGACATCCCGAACAACGTCCTGTCCCAGCTGGGCGCGCGGGTGCAGCACGCGTTGCGCGCCTTCACGCCCGAGGACCAGGCAGCGCTGACGAAGACGGTGAAGACGTACCCGAAGACGAAGCACTACGAACTGGACTCGGCGCTGACGTCGCTCGGTATCGGCGAAGCGATCGTCACCGTGCTCTCCGAGCGGGGCGCCCCGACGCCGGTCGCGTGGACCCGTTTGCGCGCTCCGCGCTCGAAGATGGGGTCCATCGGGGCCGAGGCGATCTCCGCGGCGACGGCGTCTTCGGACTTGCACGCGAAGTACGCCGAGACGATCGATCGCGAGTCGGCCTACGAGAAGCTCGCCGCGAAGGTGGCCGAGCCGCCTGCCGGTGAAGCTCCGCCTGAAGCGCCTCCGGCTCCGAAGCAGGAGAAGGAAGCGCCGGGAATGGTCGAGCAGGCGATGAGCAACCCGGCGGTGAAGTCGTTCTTCCGGTCGGCCGCGAGCGCGCTCGGGCGGGAGATCACGCGCGGTCTGTTCGGGAACCGGAGGCGGTGAGGAATACCTGACGGGTTCTGTCAGGTATGTCCGGCAGGCTCGGCGTCATGACCAACACCGCGACAGCCGCGTTCACCGTGGACGGCTGGGAGCCGCAAGCCACCGAGAAGCCCGAAGCCACCGAGTTCTCGCGGGTGCTGCTGACCAAGACGTTCACCGGAGCCGTCGAGGGGACCAGTGCCGTCGAGATGCTCACCGTGGTGAACGAGACTTCATCGGCGTACGTCGCCTTCGAACGGCTGGCCGTGTCCGTCGACGGGCGCAAGGGCGGCTTCGTCCTGCACCACTCGGCGGGGGAGAACGGGCATCACCTGATCGTCTTGCCGGGCTCCGGTCACGGCGAACTGGCCGGCATCACCGGGACGGCGGAGATCGTCAAGGACGACGAGGGCAACCACACCTTCACCCTCACGTACGAACTCTGAAATCCCTGAAGGCCTCCTTGCCCGCGCCCCGAACGTGGGCAAGGAGGCCTTCACGGACATCGCCTGCTGGGCCGCCCCCTGACAGCGGTCCAGTCGGCCGCGTCAGCCGACGATCTGGTCGACGATCTTCTTCGCGTCGTTGATGGGGATCGCGAAACCGATGCCGATGCTGCCGGTCGAGGTCGGGTTGTACAGCGCCGAGTTGATGCCGATGACGTTCCCCTGCGCGTCCACCAGCGCCCCGCCCGAGTTGCCCTGGTTGATCGGGGCGTCGGTCTGGATCGCGGTGTAGCTCGGCCCCGCTTCGTTCGTGGTCCGGCTGTACGGCGAACGCCGCTCCTGGCCGCTGCTGAGCTCGTCGAGCTTGCGGTTCAGCGCGCTCACGATGCCGGTGGTCACGGTGTTCTGGAGCCCGCCGGGCGAGCCGATCGCGACGACCTGCTGGCCGACGGCGAGCTTGCCCGAGTCGCCGAGCGAAGCAGCGGTCAGCCCGCTCGCGCCCTTCGCCTGGATCACGGCGATGTCGGCCTTCGTGTCGGCGCCGACCACGCCGGCCTTGTACTGCTTGCCGTCCGACAGCGTGACGGTGACGTCGCCTTGGGCGTCGGCGACCACGTGGGCGTTGGTCAGGATGCGCCCGTCCGCCGTCAGGATGACGCCGGAGCCGACGGCCTCGCCCTGCGCGGTCGTCACGTTCACCTGGACGACGCTCGGCGTCACCTTCGCGGCGACGCCGCTGACGTCACCCGAAGTGGTGTTCCCGACCGGCTGCCCGGTGGCGACCGTGGACGAACCCGTGCCGGAAGCCGACGACGCGGAGCCGAAACCCACGAGTGCCGCTCCGCCGACCCCGCCGACGAGCGCGGCGGCGAGCGCCGTCGCGCTGACGAGGACGGCGACCCGGCCCGCCTTCTTGCGTGGCGGCGGGACCGGTGCCTGCGTCTGGGCCGGCGGCGGGGTGAAGAGCGGATTCGGCGCGGCCTGCCAAGGGGTGTAACCGGGGTACTGCTGCTGGTGCGGCGGCTGGTGCCCACCGGTGGAGGCGGGGCCGGGCCGACTCTCGTTCTCGGTCATGGAACAAGATTCGCGTCCGTAGTTGTGAACCGCCTGTGGAAAACCCCTGTGCTTTCCTGAGAAGAATCAGCTGAGAATTCTCAGCGTTTCCTCAGTCGAAGAACGCGGGGACGTCCAGTGCTCCGCCCGATGCCTCGAACTCCTCGTGCACCGCCGCGCGGAGTTTCGCGTCGGCCAGGTAATCGACGGCGGTCATCGCCAGTCCCAGCGCGCCGTCGGCGACCGCGCGATCACCGTCCGGGGAACCGGCCGCGGCCGCGAATTCCTTGGTGTGCAAGGCGGTTGTCGGCCCGGCGATGGCGATCATCGGGTGGATCGCGGGCATCCGGTAGGAAAGATTCCCGAGATCGGTCGAACCGGTGAGGAATTCGGGAACGATTCCCGGCGGCAGCGGTTTGCGGCCGGCGTCCACCTGATGCACCGACCATCGTCCGGCGAGTGTGGTGTTGAACCGGATAGGCAGATACGCGGGCTGGGCGTCCCACAGCAATTCGACGCCGCAGCCGGTCATTTCCGCCGCGCCGCGCGCGATCGCCGAAACCCGCTCGGCGAGGTCGCGCAACGTGTCCGGCTGCGCGGAGCGGAGATAGAACAGCAGCGCCGCGCGTTCGGGGACGACGTTCGGCCGCGCGCCACCGTCGGTGAAGACGCCGTGGGCGCGGTCGCTGGACGGGAGATGCTGCCGAAGCGCGGCGACACCCTGGTACGCGGCGACGGCGGCGTCGAGCGCGTTGCGTCCCATAAACGGCTGGGCCGAAGCGTGTGCGCCGACACCGTGGAACACCATTTCCAGCTGCCGCCTGCCGAGGAACGGGTGCATGGCGATGTCGTGGCTGAACGGGTGCAGCATGATCACGGCGTCGACGTCGTCGAAGACACCCGCGCGGGCCAGGGTTTCCTTGCCGCCACCGCCTTCCTCCGCCGGCGTGCCGATCAGCGAGACCCGGCCGCCCAGCCTTTCGGCGACCGCCGCCGCGCCGAGGAAACCGCCCGCGCCCGCGGTGCAGATGACGTTGTGCCCGCAGCCGTGACCGAGGCCGGGAAGAGCGTCGTACTCGGAGAGGACGGCGATGTGCGGGCCGCTTCCGGGCGTGGTCGCGACCAGGGCGGTGTCCAGTCCGCCCGCGCCGATGGTCACCTCGTGCCCGTGCCGTTCGAGCAGGTCTCCGAGCGCGCGGACCGAGCGGTGCTCGGCGAAGCCCTCTTCGGGGTGAGCGTGCAGGTCTTGGCTCAGCTCCACCAATTCCGCCGTCAGCGCGCGGATCCCGGCGCTGACGGCGTCCCGGGTGGCGGGGTCCGCGCCGTCGTGCGGCGAGCCGAGGGGTTCGGCCGCGGCGACGGCGTCCGCGGTCGCGTCGACCAGCGAGCGGAGGTAGCTGTCGTCGGGCGGAATCGGCGAAGCGTGCTCAGAGCGGATCATTTCCGGATGTTAACCGGTAGCTCTCCCGTGACGATCTGAGTGACACCGGAGTACCGCTCGCCGACGCGGTCGAATCCGCACCGGAACAGCTTCAGCGCGATCTCGCCGCGGTCGAACATCCGCTGTCCGCTCAGCCTGCCGAGGAACGTGTCCGCCAGCCGCATCGGCTGATCGCTGTGCCGGGCGCTGGTCAGCAGCACCAGCGAGCCGCCTGGTTTCAGCACGCGGGCGAACGAGTCCAGCGCCGCGTCGGGGTCGGCGAACATGTGCAGCGCGGCGAAACAGCAGACGGCGTCCACAGTGGAATCGCCGAGCGGGAGGTCGACGGCGTCGGCGCGCAGATAGGCCACCGAAGCCGGGTTGGGCGCGGCGAGTGCCTTCTCCAGCATGGTGACCGAACCGTCGAGACCGATGGACAGCCCGTCCGGGCCGACCGCTTCGCCGAACGCGCGGGTGAACCGGCCGGTGCCGCAGGCGACGTCCAGCGCGACCTGGCCGGGGCCCAGACCGAGCGCTTCGATCGCGATCCGGATCTCGTCCGCCATGCTCGGCCCGGTCAGTCCTTTCGCGACCCTGCCCAGCGTCGGACGCCAGTAGCGCTCGTAGATCATCGGCACGGCGGAGGTGCGCATCAGCCGCTGCGCGAGCCCGGTCGGCGGCCCGGCCTGCGGGGTTTCCCCCAGCAGGTCGAGAAAACCCTTGTCCGGCCCGGAGGTCGTGGTGCCCGGCCGAAGCAGGCTCAGAAGACGTTCGCGTTGGTCCGGCATGACTGCTCCCTTCACGGTGGTCACCCGAGAATCTGCCATGACCGGTCCGTTCGCGACATTCCCGCCGCCGCGACCCGAAACTGTCGGTGCCCGTCTCTAACGTCGGAGGGAGTCGCCGTTCCCCAGCCGAAGAGGACCCCGAAATGACCGGCTCGATCCTGCAGCACACCGCCTCGACCACGCTTCGCATCCCGGTGCGCGGCCCGTTCGACCTCGACAAGTCCATCCGGTTCCTGACCGACTTCCCGCCCGCGTGCCGCACCGACGCCGCCGCCGAACCCGGCACCCTGCGCTTCGCCTTCCCTGCCGAAGCGGGCTGGGAGCACGTCGGCGCGGCCGTCAGACAGAGATCCCCCGGCTCGATCGAAGTGGAGGTCTTCGCCGACGAAGGGCTCGCCGTCGAGGTCGGCGCCCAGGTACGGCGGATCCTTTCGGTGGACGTCGACGGCGTCGGCTTCGCCAAGATCGGCACCGCGGATCCCGTGGTGCGCCGCCTCCAGCAGGAGTTTCCCGGGCTGAGGCCAGTGCTGTTCCATTCGCCGTACGAGGCGGCCTGCTGGGCGATCCTGAGTCACCGGACGCGGATGTCCCAGGCCGCCGCGGTGAAACGACGGCTCGCCGAGGAGTTCGGCAGGCCGGTGGACGTCGGCGGGAAGGTCCTCACTTCGTTCCCGGAGCCGGACGTCCTGGCCGGGCCGGAGGCCGGGCGCGGACTGCCCGAGGTGAAGGCCGAGCGGCTGCGCGCGGTGGCCAACGCCGCCAAGGACGGTCTGCTCGACGCCGCGTATCTGCGCGCGATGCCGGTCCCGGACGCGTTGAGCTGGTTGCAGCGCTTGCCGGGGATCGGCCCGTTCTCGGCGCAGCTGATCCTGATCCGGGGCGCCGGGCATCCGGACGTCTTCCCCGCGGACGAGCCTCGGGTGCAGGAGGCCATGCGAGTCGCGTACGACCTGCCGGAGGCACCGACCGAAGAACTGGAGGAACTGTCGGCGGCGTGGCGGCCGTTCCGCAGCTGGGTGGCCTTCGCCCTGCGGAACGACCGGAGTCTCGCACGCGCGGGAACGGAGGTTCGATGACCGCCTGACACCGGGCATATCCGGCTTGTGGTGAGCTTGTGCGGTGAGCTCGTCTCCCGCCGAAACGGTTTCCGACATCGCCCAGTCCACCCCGCCCGGCACGATCACCCTGGTCACCGGTGGTCTCGCCCTGCTCGTGGTGCTGTCGGGCAGGCCTTGGCGGATCGCCCGCAACCTGATCACGCTCGTCCACGAGGCGGGCCACGCGCTCGCGGCGGTGCTGGTCGGCCGTCGGCTCCAAGGGATCAAGCTGCACTCGGACACCTCCGGCGTCACCGTCTCCCGCGGCAAGCCGGAGGGACCGGGGATGGCGTTCACCGCGCTGGCCGGGTATCCGGCGGCCGCGGTGCTCGGACTGGTGTTCGCGGGGCTGCTCTCGTCGGACCTGATCACCGTCGTGCTGATCGTGATGGCGCTGATGCTGCTGGGCGTGCTGGTGATGGTGCGCAACACCTACGGCGTGTTCGCCGTGGTCACCAGCTCGGTGGTGCTCGGGCTGGTCGCGCTGGTGGCGCCGTCGTGGTTCCAGGCGATCTTCGTCTATCTGCTGACCTGGTTCCTGCTGTTCGGCGGTGTCCGGCCGGTGGTCGAGCTCCAGATCAAGCGGCGCCGGGGAGCGGCCAGGGATTCCGACGCCGATCAGCTCGGCAGGCTCACCGCGGTGCCCGCCGTGCTGTGGGTGCTGGTGATGGCCGTGCTGACGGTGAGCTGTCTCTTCGCGGGCGGGTTGTGGCTGCTGGAGCCGACCGTCGCCTGACCGGGGCGGTACGGCACACTGATGGCTCGTTCCGCGCGGAAGGAGTCGGAGATGGACGAGGTCGCCAAGGCCGTCGAGGAATGCGCTCGATCGGCGAAACGGGCCGCGCCGTCACTGGCCGCCGCCTCCGCGGAGGCGATCGACGCCGCGCTGAACGCCATGGCGGACAAGCTGGTCGAGCACGCCGACGTCGTGCTCGAAGCGAACCAGGCCGACATCGCCAAGGCGCGCGAGGACGGTATGAGCGCGGGCCTGCTCGACAGGCTCACCATCACCCCCGAGCGCCTGACCGGCATGGCCGAGCAGCTCCGTCTCCTGGCCGGTGCGCCGCACCAGGAGCGTTCCGTCGACGTGTCCACTTTGGACGGAGGACTGCGGCTCGTGGAACGCCGCCGCCCGGTCGGCGTGATCGGCGCGAACTACGAGGCGCGCCCGAACGTCACGGTCGACGTCGCGTCGCAGCTGGTGAAGTCGCGGAACGGCGGCGTCCTCCGCACGGGTTCCGCCGCGCTCGGCTCGGCCCAGCGCCTGCGCGAGACCGTGATCGCCCCCGCGCTCACCGAAGCGGGTATCGACCCGGACGTCATCCAGCTGGTGCCGCGCGCCGAGCGCGAAGCGGCTTCCGCGCTGGTCCGGTTCCCCGAGCTCGTGCCGCTGGTCATCCTGCGCGGCAGCGGTGACAGCACCCGGGCACTGGCCACCGAGGCGGCCGTCCACGGCGTCCGCACGCTGGCCCACGCCGACGGCGGCGGCGTCCTGTACGTCGACGAAGCGGCCGACACCGACAAGGTGCGCGATCTGGTCTTCAACAGCCTCGACAGGCTCGGCGTCTGCAACCGGCTGAACCTGCTGCTGATCCACGAGGCCGCCCACGACCGCGTCTGGCCCGGCATCTCCGGCGCGCTGGCCGAACGCGGCGTCACGCCGTCGCTCGCCCCGCACGAGCACGCCATCGGCTACGAGTGGGCGCTCGACTCAGACCGCGAAGCGACCGTCACAGTCGCGAAGGTCGCGAGCCTGCCCGAAGCCGCCGAGATCGCCAACGAGCGCACCTCGGGCCTGGCCGCCGGCATCGCCACCGAAAGCAACGAAGCCGCCGACGCGTTCTTCGACGCCTACACCGGCACCGGCGTCTTCTGGAACGCTCCCACCCGGCTGCTCGACGGCTTCAAGCTCCTCGCCGTCCCCGAGACCGGCATCAACTTGGACAAGGTCCCCGGCCCGCGCGGCCCGGTCACCTACACCGACCTCTACGTGCGGCAGTACGCCGTGCTGCCCGCCTGAGCTCGCGCGGGTCGTGAGTGGCGTTTCAGCTCCCGAGCATCTCGCCGAGTACACCGCACGATTCAAGGAGATCCTCGACGAGCACCGGCTCGAAGCCGGGTTCTACGGTCATTGTTCGGTCGG
>NZ_JBFBGL010000027.1:0-42387 GCF_040684635.1 Amycolatopsis sp. NPDC089917
GGTGACAAATGGGGGGGGTGAGTCGTGAGTGGCGATTCGGGGTTAGAGGCTGTCCGTGAAGGCCTCCTTGAGGGACCCAGAGTCCCTCAAGGAGGCCTTCACGGACAGCCTCTCTCGACCTATCCGCTGGCACGGCGGAGCTGGTTTTCGACTGTCCGAAGGGGACGGTAGATTTCCGGCGCACGGGTTGCTCGGGGAAGGAAGCGTCGATGTCGTATCCACAGGGACCGCAAGGACCGCAGTGGGGCCAGGGTCATCCGCAGCAGGGCTACCCCCAGCAGCCGCCTCCCCAGCAGTACCCGCAGCAGCAGTATCCCCAGCAGGGCTACCCGCAGCCGGGTTACGGTGGGCCGCAGTTCCCGGGGCAGCAGCCGCCGAAGAAGGGCAACGGCCTCCTGATCGGGCTGATCGGCGGCGGGGTCGCGCTCGTGGTGGTCGTCTTCGTGATCCTCGCGTTCGTGGCGCCCGGTTTCCTGTTGAGCGACAACAAGTCCTCGAAGACGGCGAGTGCGTCGGAGACCCCGCTCAGCCTCGACTGGGGTCCGGTCCTGGCGGGCAAGTTCATGCTCGCGGTGTTCGGCGACGAACCCGACAAGGCCGCCGAGTCGGCCTGCGCGGACGCCAAGGACAAGGTCCGTCAGGCGGCGAAGGAGTACGGCGACCGCAACGCGTCGCTCACCGCGAAAGACCCGCGTGCGATGAGCCCGGACCTGATCCTGGTGACGATGACCGGCACCCTGGACCACAGCGAGAGCTACAACGGGACGATGGAGATCCGGCGGGAGGCGGGCGAAAAGTACTGCATCTCCTCGGTCTCGCCCGTCCCCGCGGGCTGAGTCAGGGGAGCAGGCCGGCTCGCCGCGCGTGTGTCACGGCCTGCAACCGGGAGCTCGCGTCGAGTTTGCGCATCGCGTCCCGCAGGTAGCTCTTGACCGTTTCCGCGGTCAGCCCCAGCCGGTGCGCGATCTCGGCGTTGGTCAGGCCGAGCGCGACGAGGGCGACGGTGTCCAGTTCCCTCGGCGCCAGGCCGACCACCGGGGGAGCGGCGTCGATGAGGCTTTCGCGGACGGCGTCGAGGCGGTCGCGGAGATCGCTGTCGGCGAGCTGGCCGGAAAGCACGCGGAGTTCGCCGTAGACCTCGCGTAGCCGTTCGCGCGGCGCGGACGTCTCACGGTGCTCGGTCAGTGACTTCATTTCGGCCAGCCGCCGCTCGATCTCGTCCTCGACGGCCAGCGTCTGTTCGAGGTCGCGCGCGGCGTGCAGCGCGGCGGTGATCGTCCGATCGGACAGGACGGCCTCGTCGCGCAGGCCGCCGTAGAGCACGGCGCGGACGCGCCGGCGCACCACGACCGGGATCGCGACCACCGAGTGGATGCCTTCGGCGCGGACCGGTTCGTCGTAGTCGTGACTGATCGTCGTCGCGCTGTGGTAGCCGTTGGCGACGACCGGCCGGGTCAGCGCGAGCGCCTTGCCGCCGAGGCCGAGACCCGCGCGGACGGACAGGCCGTGCAGGGAAGTGCCCCGGTTGCCGAGGAACGCGGTCAGCCGCATCCGGGGTGACGTACCGGCGATCCCGGCGAAGCCGACCGGCAGGCCGGTGTCCCGGCGCAGGTCCGAGACCGCGCCGAGGAGCTGGGCGTCGTCGACCGGCATCGGTTCACCTTCCTCGGTGATCCCCCTCGATCGGGGGTGGTGGGCGGATCGGGCCCGCCCGCACGATTCCCGGAACTGTACGCCTTCGCCAACGTCCGGGAGAAACGATGACCGAAGCTCACGTCCGGCGGTTGCTCGAGGTCTACGACGACGAGCACGCGAGTGCGGCGACGCTGTTGTGCGACCGGCATCCGGCGGAGGCGGTCGCGTTCACCGTGGTCGAAGCGGAGCTGACCAGCCACGATCTCACCTACGGCGAGCTGCGCGAGCAGTCGGAACGGTTCGCCGGGGCGCTGCTCGGCCTCGGTGTCGGACCCGGGGACCGGGTGGCGACCCTGATGGGCAAGTCGGCGGAGCTGGTCGTGGCGCTGCTCGCGATCTGGCGGCTGGGCGCGGTGCACGTCCCGCTGTTCACCGCGTTCGCGCCGCCCGCGATCGCGCTGCGCGTCACCGGCAACGGCACGAAGGTCGTCATCGCCGACGCCGGTCAGCGCGCGAAACTGACACGGTCCGAGGATCTGCCCGCCGACCCGGCGCGGCGGATCGTGGTCGTCGGCGACGGGGAGGACGGCGACCTGTCGTTCCAGGAGCTGCTGGCCGGCGCCGCGCCGCTGCCCGGTGCGGCGGTGACCGGTGGCTCCGGAGTCCTGGTCGAGCTGTTCACCTCCGGGACCACGGGAACGCCCAAGGCCGTCCCGATTCCCCTCCGCGCGCTCGCCGGTTTCCAGGCGTACCAGGACTTCGCGCTCGACGTCCAGGCCGACGACGTCTTCTGGAACGCCGCCGACCCGGGCTGGGCCTACGGTCTGTACTACGCGATCATGACGCCGATGGCGACCGGCAGGCGAAGCTTGTTGCTGCACGCGGGTTTCTCCGCCGAACTGACGTGGGCGGTGCTGGAACGGTTCGGCGTCACCAACTTCGCCGCCGCGCCCACGGTGTACCGCGCGCTGCGGAACTCGACGGCCCCGGTGCCGGACGGTCTCCGCCTGCGGCACTGCTCGTCGGCGGGCGAACCGCTGACCCCGGATGTCCTGGACTGGGCGTCGTCGAAGCTCGGCGTAGGCGTTTACGACCACTATGGACAGACGGAGCTCGGCATGGTGGTGGGCAACGCGTGGCATCCGGACCTCCGCTCGGAGGTCAAACCCGGTTCGATGGGACGCGTCCTGCCGGGCTTCGCCGTCGAGGTCCTCCGCGAGGACGCCGACGTGGTGGCCGAGCCGGGGGAACGCGGGCGCGTCGCCCTGGACCTCCCGGCGAGCCCGCTGGTGTGGTTCCGCGGCTACCGTGACGCACCCGAGCGCACCGCCGCGCGTTTCAGTCCGGATGGCCGTTGGTACTACACCGGCGACGTCGCCGCCAAGGACGAGTCCGGTTACCTGACCTTCGCCTCACGAGACGACGACGTCATCCTGATGGCGGGCTACCGGATCGGCCCGTTCGACGTGGAAAGCGTTCTGCAGCAGCATGATGCCGTGGCCGAGTCCGCCGTCATCGGTGTCCCGGACGAGCTGCGGGGCGAGGTGGTGGTGGCGTACGTGGTGGCGCGGAACGGATCCTCCGCCGATGCCGCGCTGGTGACCGAGTTGCAGCAGCTGGTGAAGACCCGGTTCGCCGCGCACGCCTATCCCCGCGAGATCCATTTCGTTCCGGAGCTGCCGAAGACGCCCAGCGGGAAGATCCAGCGTTTTCTCCTGCGGGAGCGGCACGGGTCGTGATCGGTCCACAAAGGACCTCACTGGTCGATCGGCCAGGTCTCGTCCTTGAGCAACCGCTTGAGCACCTTGCCGGTCGCGTTGCGCGGCAGCTCTTCGACGAAGTACACGTCCCGGGGCACGGCGAAGCGGGCCAGCCGCCGGTGGATGTAGGCGCGGACGTCGTCCGCGCTCATCCGGGCGCCGCGTTTCGGGACGATGTACGCCGCGAACCGTTGCCCGAACTCGCGATCCGGCACGCCGATCACGGCGGCTTCGTGAACGCCGGGCAGGGCTGCGATGGCCTCCTCGACCGGGCGAGGGGACACGTTCTCCCCACCGGACACGATCATCTCGTCCGCGCGGCCGGTGACGAAGAGCCGTCCCGAGGCGTCCTGGTAGCCGACGTCGCCGGTCGCCATGAGTTCTTCCGCGCGGGGCACGCTGGCGCCGTCGGTGTAGCCCTCGAACAACATGTCGTTGCCGACGAAGATCTGGCCTTCCCAGCCCGGCGGGACCCGGTTGTGGTCCTCGTCGAGGATGGCGACGCGGGTGCCGGGCGGGCAGCGGCCGGCGGTGGTCGGCGCGGCGCGGAGGTCCTCCGGCGTGGCGATGCTGGCCCACGAAACCTCCGTGGAGCCGTAGAAGTTGTAGAGCACGTCGCCGAAGGTGTCCATGAACTCGGTGACGATCGTCCCCGGCAACGCGGATCCGCTGCTGGCGACGATCCGCAGCGACGACAGGTCGTACCGCGCGCGGATCCGTTCGGGCAGATCGAGGATGCGCTGCAACATGATGGGGACGGCGAACAGCACGCCGCAGCGGTGTTCGGCGATGGTCCTGAGGATCTCTTCGGCGTCGAAGCGGCGGATCAGCGACAGCGACGCGCGGACGGCCATCCCGATCTGCATCCCGGCAAGGCCCCAGCTGTGGAACAGGGGCGCGGCGACCACGAAACGGTCTCCGCTGTGGAGCGGGATGCGGTCCAGCATGGCGGCCGACGTCGCGAGGCCCTTCGGCGTCGGACGGCGTGCGCCCTTGGGGGTTCCGGTGGTACCCGAGGTGAGGACGACGAGCCTGCCGATCCGGTCCACCGGTTTGAGTTTGGTGGCGGGCACCCCGGCGATGAACTGGTCGATCGTCGAGTAGCCGTTCTCGGTCTCCGGCCAGGTGGACAACCGCAGGAAGTCGCCCTGGATCCCGGCGATGACCTGTGAGAACTCGTCGTCGGCGAGTACCGCGACCGGCTTGTGCAGGCCGATGACGTCCGCGACGGCGCCGGCGGAAAGCCCGGTGTTGAGCAGGATCGCGTCCACGCCGAGTTTGCTGCACGCGATCAGCGACTCGACCATCGTGGCGTGGTTGCGGCACAACAAGGCGATCCGGTCACGGGAGCGGACCCCGCGGGCCGCGAGCGCGTTCGCGAGCTGGTTGCTGCGGTCCGCGGTCTGCTTGAACGTCCGGATGGTGCGTTCGTCGTGCAGCGCGACGTCGTCCGGCACACGGGCGGCGTTCGCGCCGTAGCCGCCTGCGACGGTGGCGCCCCATTGCGACAGCGAAGTCAGCTGTCGCGCGATCTTGTCCGGCCGCGCGGCCGCGATCACCCCGGCCTTGATCAGCGTGCTCGCCGTGTGCAGCGTGGTGGCCTTGGTGGGCGACGGTTCCTCTTGAGGTGGCGCCGCCCGCCCGGAGAGGTGCAGATCGATCCGCCGGGTCATCGCGCGGATGCCGCGTTTGAACGACGACGCGGACACCAGCTGCGCGTGCTTCGCCGGAAGCATCAGCTGCGCCACGAGTTCCGTGCCGCCCTCGGGAGCTTGCCGCAGCTCGATCGAGAGCCAGTTGCCGTCGTCCTCGACGCCGCACCAGACGACGTGCTCGCCGGGCCGCCAGACCCGGGCTTCGATCTCACCGACGACCAGCGTGCCCGGCCGCGGTTCCAGCCGGACAAGGCACTTCGGGCCGCGCCCGCGTTCGGCGGGCTGCTGGATCTCGCACCAGCTGACCTCCGCGACGAACCTCGAATAGGACTCGGGATCGCCGATGACTTCCCAAACCTGGCCGGGAGCATGCCCGAGAATCGAGCTCGCCTGGACCACATCGTCTCGCATGCGATTCGCCTCACCACGCGCGTTCGGGTGTTGACCGGGCAGCTGCCGGCGCCTCCTTCGTCGATCGAGTTCGGCGAACTTACCAGCAATCGGCCGAACGCAATACTCCGAACGACCGCGAGTTCGCGCTCGCCCAAGGGAACCGCCTTCGAAAGGGTAAGCGCTCGGACACCGGCTAGCCGTCTGAGGAAAGCGAATGATCGCGACGTCCGATTCACGCCAGCCTTCGGCGCGCGACACGGCGAAGCTGGCGAACGTGACAGTTACTACGTCGGCGGCCGAGACCGCGCACACCCGTATCGAGCCCGGAATTCTCTACTTCGGCACCCCCGTGGTGCTCCTCTCGACGGTCGATCAGGCGGGTACCCCGAACCTGGCGCCGATGTCGTCGGCGTTCTGGCTCGGGTGGCGCGGCATGCTCGGACTGGGCGCGAAATCCAAGACCGCCCAGAATCTCATGCGAAACCGTGAATGTGTTCTGAATCTCCCTTCCGACGCCATGGCGGCCGCCGTCGACAGGCTGGCGCTGACCACCGGCTCGGATCCCGTCCCCGGTCGCAAGCGAGAGCGCGGGTATCGGTACGAACCGGACAAGTTCGGCAAGGCGGGGCTCACCCCGGTCGCGTCGGAAACGGTCGCGCCGCCGCGGGTCGCGGAATGCCCGGTGACGATGGAGGCCGTCGTCGAAGCCTTCCATCCCCTCGCCGAGGACGACCCGGCGCAACGCGGCGGCATCCTGGTGTTCGAGGTCCGCGTGCAACGGGTCCACGTCCACGACGACGTGCGGATGCCGGGCACCGACGACCGGATCGACCCCGACCGGTGGCGGCCGCTGATCATGAGCTTCCAGAAGCTCTACGGCCTCGGCCCGCTGGTCCACCCGTCGACGCTGGCGAAGATCCCGGAGCGGCTCTACCGCGGGCCCGACATCGAGCGGTCGCGGAATCAGTCGTCGCGGGCGAACGAGAACCGGTTCACCAACGGCAGCCAGCGCTGATAGGACGCGGCCTGTTCCGGCCACGATCCGCCGGACAGGCCGCGTTCGAGCTTCGGCCGCAGTTCGTGGTCGTTCAGCCCGGACACGACGCCGAGCGCGCCGTCCTCGGGATCCGTCCCGGCGAGAGCGGCGAACCACGAGACGGTCTCCGGATACCCGACCTGGATCGCGAGCAGGACCAGCACCGCGCGGAACGGTGCTTCGCGGTTGCCGTCGAGGAACTCGGACAGGTCGTCTCCGGCGAAACGCGCCCGCAGCAGGCGATACAGGTTCAGGAGCCGTTTCGCCGCCCGCGGGGAGCGGATGAGCGGGGCCAGCGTCGGCAGGAAGTCCAGTTCCGCCGTCGAGATCACCAGTCGAGGAGGGCGAAGGTCTATTGTGGACTGTTCGGACGACGGTGGCGGTGCTTCCTCGCGACGAGGAGGCTCTTCCGCGACCGGGGCGGGGTCGCCGGTGGCCGGATCCGTTCGGGCGGGCGTGGGCTCCGGCGTGGCGTCCTGGCCCGCACCGGCCGCGAGCCCGCGCACGAGCCCCGCGAACCCTGGATCGTCCATGGGGGACAACGTGAACGGCACCTGGAAGATCTTCTCCAGGTAGTTCTCGGCGAAGGTTTCCGGGTCGTCGCCGAGCATCGCCTCGTAGTGCTGCTCGACGGCCTTCTTGAGCCATCGGGAGTCGACGCCCACCACGACGACGAACACCGGCAGCGCCAGCAGGAGATGGATGGCTTCGAGCACCTGGACGACGACCTTGGGCGGGCAGCGGTCGAGGTCGTCGATGTAGAGCACGGTCCGCTCGATCTTCCCGGAACCGTGCGGCACCTCGGCGAGCATGGTCGCGAACGTTTCGAGATCCTTGCGCAGCAGCGAGACCACGCCCAGATGCTCGACGTAGTCCGAGACCCTGGACTCGGCGAACGACACGAGGTCCAGTCCCGGCGCCAGCTCGGCGACCGCCTTTTCGAGCCTGTCGGACTCGGCGTCGAGTTCCGCCAGGCGCCGCTCGGTCTTTTCGTCCTCTTCGGACGGACCGCCGAGCTTGTCGAGCGCCTGGTGGATCCGGTCCGCGCTGGCGCGCATCCGCAGCACGACGGTCAGCGCGGAACTCACCACGGTGAGCCCGCCGAGCACACCGGACAACTGCGACCGGCCGACGAGCAGCGTGACGACCAGGACCGTCACCAGCCCGCCGATCAGGACCAGCAGGGGAACCGGATCCTGCCGCAGCCGTCGCCAGAATTCGGCGACGTCCGAACGCAGCCCGCCGGTCTCCTGCGCCAGCCGTTCGAGATCCTCGGCGGTCGGCCTGTCGACACCGAGCCTGGACGCGATCCACGCCTTGTCGGTCTCGGTGAGGCTTTCGAAGACCGCGCGGACGTACTCGCGCGGCTTTCGTCGCCTGCGTTTCGCTTGTTTCTGTTGCGCTGTCAGGGTTCTGCGTTCGAGGCGGACCGCGCTGAGCCTGCCGATGAGCGTCTTCTCGGTCTTGCGGCGTTCCGCGAGCGCGTCGGCCTGTCGCTGGAGGTCGTTCTCGGCGCCGCTCGCGGCGAGGTTGTCGAAGATGTGGGTGGCGAGACTGGCGAGCAGGTTCGCTTCGCTGTAGTGCCAGGCGTTGAAGCCGATCTGGCGGACGCTGGAGCAGTAGGACGACACGGATTTCCCGTGCCTGTCGGCCGCGATCTCGGCCTTGTGCGCGGAATCGGCGAGTTCGCGCACGCGCGACTGCATCTGACGCATGAAGAAGCTCTTGCCGGATCCCCAGCTGCCGAACAGGCCGATCGACAGGGGAGGGGTGATCATCCGCGAGATGACCAGGTCGGAAAGCATGCGTACGTCGGTGCCGATGCCGAGCCGGTCGATGCCGTCGTCGGTGTCGGGCCGGTAATCGGCGACGTGGGCGGCGAACGGGTTCGGGGCCCGGATCTCGTCGATCGTGCGGACAGGTTTCAAACCGGGGAACATCGCGTTGGCGAGGCCGCGTTCCCGATCCGAGAGTTCCGGGCCCATGCGGAGGACCGCCGGCCGAAGTTCGTCGATCGCCGCACGCAGGCCCGGATGCTCGTACTGGCTGTCTCCGACGAGGCCCAGAACTCGGCGCCCGGCGTCCCTCCGCAGCCATTCGGCCACCACGGCGGGGTCGCGTCCAAGGGTTTGAGACAGCTTCCTGTCGAGCCAGAGCACCGCCGGGCCGTCGCCCCGGTCCGCCAGGAGGTCGTCGATCCCCGGGTCGATGACCAGTTCAGTTCCGCCAAACGTGACGGTCAAGGCCTCCCAGGCCGATCGCCTGGCGCCCGAGTAGATCTCGTAGACGACGAGGGTGAACTGCGCGGTCTGGAGCGCCTCGACGAGCGGCTGGTCGATGTCCCGGGGCAGGTATGGGCCCGGATTCTCCCCTTGCGTCTTACCCACCAACAGAATCGATGGATCGACGTCGCGCACCAGCACCATTCGTGGTCCCCTCCCAAGGCCGAACGGAGGGGCAGTCTAGGGGGCGCCCACTCAGCTCTGGGTGAAACCCCGCATCCGCTCGGTCACGGATCGCTACGTTGGATCTCATGGCTGGGGAGAAGCTCGACGGTAGATACGCGAAGATCTGGGCGGCGAGTACGACTTCCGCGCTGGGCAGCGGTCTCGCGACGGTGGCGGCGCCGCTGCTGATCGCGTCCCGCACCGACGACCCGCTCGTGGTGTCCGGCGGGTTCGCGGTGGCATGGCTGCCCTGGCTGCTCTTCGCGCTGCCGGGCGGCGTGCTGGTCGACAGGGTCGACCGGCGGAAACTGATGGTCACCCTCGACTGGATCCGCGTGCCCGCCGTCGCGCTGCTGGCCGTCGCGATCACGACGGGCAACGTCAGCGTCGCCTTGCTGTACGCGGTCCTCTTCGTGATCAATTCGGGCGAGGTCGTGTTCCGGACCGCCGGCGGCGCGATGCTGCCGTCGATCGTCCCGAAGGCGTTGCTGGAGCGGGCGAACGGGCGGCTGTACGCGGGGACGACGCTGGCGCAAGGCATGCTTTCCGGGCCGCTGAGCGGATTCCTGTTCGGTGTCGCGGCGAGCATCCCGTTCTTCGTCAACGCCGGCACGTACGCCGTCAGCGCCCTGCTGCTCGGCCTGATCGGGGGCGTCTACCGGGCGCGACCCGGTGACGACTCGGGCGGGCCGGTGAAGCGTCGCTCGATCCGGTCGGAGGCGGCCGAAGGGTTCCGCTGGCTCGCGGGTCAGCGGTTGCTGCGGACCATGGTCGGGCTGATCGGCCTGCTGAACCTGACGCTCGTCGCGGCCACCTCGGTCCTGGTCCTGCTGGCGAAGGAGCGCCTTCAGCTGGGGGCGGTCGGGTACGGCCTGCTCTTCACCGCCATGGCGGTGGGCGGCCTGCTCGGCTCGATCACGGGGGACCGGCTGATCGCCTGGTGCACGCCGACCTGGACGTTGCGGATCGGCCTGGTGATCGAGGCGGGGACCCATCTGGTGCTGGCGACGAGCACGAGCGCGCCGGTGGTCGGCGCGACGTTGTTCCTGTTCGGGGTCCATGGCGCGCTGTGGGGCATCGTCGCCAGTTCCCTGCGCCAGCGGCTCACCCCGCCGGACATGCTCGGCCGCGTCGGCAGCACCAGCCTGTTCGTCGTCGCGGGCGGGAACTGTGTCGGCGCGCTGCTCGGCGGCGCCGTGGCGTCGAAGTTCGGGCTGACGACGCCGTACTGGGCGGGATTCGTGGTGGCGGTGATCGTTTCCGCGGTGACCTGGCGGGTGTTCGACCGCGCGGTGGTCTCCGCGGCCTATGCGCAGGAACCCGCCGTCAGCCGTTGATGCCGGTGAGGGCGAAGAACTCCTGACGCGAACGGGCGTCTTCGCGCAGCGTGCCGAGCAGGGTGGAGGTGACGGTGCTCGAACCGGCGGCCTGGACGCCGCGCAGGGTCATGCACGAGTGCTCCGCCTCGATCACCACGCCGACACCGCGCGGCTGGAGCTGCTCGTCGAGCCAGTCGGCGACCTGCTTCGTGAGGCGCTCCTGGACCTGCGGGCGGCAGGCGAAGTGCTCGACGATCCTGGCCAGCTTGGACAGGCCGAGGATCCGTTCGCCGGGCAGGTACCCGACGTGCGCGACCCCGACGAACGGCAGCAGGTGGTGCTCACAGACGGACCGCACCGGGATGCCCCTGGCGAGGACGAGCTCGTCGTATCCCTCGTCGTTGGGGAAGGTCGTGAGGTCGAACGACCGCGGCGTGAACAGCTCGGCGTACGCGCGCGCCATCCGGCCCGGGGTGCCGCGGAGGCTCTCGGAGTCGAGGGAGATGCCCAGCGCGGTGAGCAGGTTCGCGGCCGCGGCCTCGGCGGCCTCCAGGTCCGGTCCAGGCCCGGTTTCGTGCACGACACGCAAGGCGGGAGTGGACATGAGGCCTCCTAGGCTGACCGCGATCCCCAGAGCTGTTCGACTCAGTGCTATTCGACTAAGATTTATGGGCTTTTTATCGCCCGCCGGTTCAGCCTACATGGTAGATCCGCAGTTCAGAATGTTCCGCCGGTCGAGATGGGCGATATCGTGGTGTACGTGACAGTGTCCGATCCGGACGGCTTCGACGTCCCTTCCATCGCCGCGGTGGCGGCGCTCGACGACGACCTCCGGCGTGGCATGTACGCCTACGCCCGGCAGGCGCGGCGTCCGGTGACGAGGGACGAGGCGGCGGCCGCGGTCGGGATCTCCCGCAAGCTCGCCGCCTTCCATCTCGACAAGCTGGTCGCGGCCGGGCTGCTCAGATTCGGCTTCGCCGCGGGCCCGGTGGTGAAGGTGGGGCGGCGGCCGAAGGTCTACGAACCGGTCGACGACGCCATCCAGGTGCAGATTCCCGCCCGCCGCCACGAGGTCCTGGCCGGCATCCTCGCCGAGGCCGTGCTCGCCGAAGGGACCGGCGAGACCGCGCGGGACGCGGTGCGGCGGGTCGCGGGGGAGCGCGGGTTCGCGGCGGGCGAAGAGGAACGTGCGCGGACCCGGCCGGGCAGGCTCGGCGTGGAACGCGCGCTCACCGTCGCCGAAGGGGTGCTTCGCCGCTACGGTTTCGAGCCGAGCCGGGACACCGCGACCTGTGTCCGGCTGCGGAACTGCCCGTTCCATCCGCTGGCGGCCGAGTCGCCGGAGCTGGTCTGCGGGATCAACCAGGCCTTTCTGTCCGGTTTCCTGGCAGGCGTGCGCGCCGGGAACGTGGAAGCCGCCCTCGTTCCCGGCGCGGCCGAGTGCTGTGTGGAGCTACGGCAGGCCCGTTAGGCGCCGGCGACCTGTCGCGTGGCGACGTTGAGCCGGTTCCAGGTGTTGATGGCGGCGATCGAGAGGACCAGGCTCGAAAGCTGCCTCTCGTCGTAGTGACGAGAGGCCTCGCCCCAGACCTCGTCGTCGACCGGGTCGGGCCGGTCCGCGATCCGGGTGAGCGCCTCGGTCAGCGCGAGCGCCGCCCGTTCGGCGTCGGTGAAGTACGCCGTGTCGCGCCACGCGGCGACGGTGAAGATCCGCTCGTCGGGCTCGCCCGCCTTGCGCATTTCCTTGGTGTGCATGTCCAGGCAGCCGCCGCACCCGTTGATCTGGCTGGCGCGGACGTGCATGAGGTAGTGCGTGGTCTTCGGGACACCGGTGTCGCCGGTCGACTCCGCCAGCGCGATCAGGGCTTTCAGCGTGGCGGGGTTGGCCAGGGCGGGGTTCGGGATCCGGGTTTCCATGGTTCGTTCTCCTCCAGGGTTTTCGTCTTGCTCTCACCGCACTGACGGATCCCGGAGAGGAGATGTGACCGGCTTCTACCAGGGCACCACCTTGCCGTGGAGATCCAGGAACTGGAGACCCGGCGCACCGGCCTGAGCTTCGAGGACGTCGACGACGGCGGGCATGCTCTCCGCCGCGGTGAGCGGAGCGCCGGGACCGCCGAGCGGCGTCTGGTTGTGGCCGGGATGGATGAGGAGCTTGGTCTGGCCGTCCTCGGCGTACCGGGTGGCGTAGCTGCGCATCAACTGGTTGAGCGCGGCCTTGCTGGCCTTGTACAACTCGAAGCCGGGCCTGGTGTTCAGCTCGACGCTGCCCTGCCGGGAGGACATGATCGCGGCGGTGCCGCCGGGCACGATCAGGTCGCGGAGGGCCTCCAGGACGCGCATCGGGCTCAACGCGTTGGTGATCATCACCTCGGCGAACGTCTCGGTCGAGACGTCGGTGAGCGGCAGGTTCCCGCGATCGATCGCGGCGTTGACGAACAGCAGGTCGAGCTCGGTGCCGCCCAGGCGCTCGCGCAGCGCGGCCAGCTGGTCGTCACTGGTCATCTCCAGCGATTCGACCCGCAGGCGTCCGTTCGACGCGTCGGCCTTCGCCTGCAACTCGCCGCCGCTCGTGCGCGTCGTGGCGATGACCTGCCTGCCGCGCCGGACGAGTTCCTCGGCGAGGACAAGTCCCAGGCCGCGGGAGGCACCGATGACGAGCGCTTGACGATCAGGGGTATCGGACACGGAGAACTCCTTGGTGATCGGAAGATTTGTCTAGACGCGACGTTGCGTCTAGACAGTAGCACGACACCTGAGAACCGAGCGCGACCCGGCGGGCCGGTACTGTGGCCCGCATGCCCGCCGTGAATTCGCGGCCCCGCAGGGCGCGCTCCGGCAATCAGCGCGACGAAGCGGCCCGCCTCGCCGTGCTCCACGCCGCCGACGATCTGCTCGTCGAGCACGGTTTCGCCAAGCTGACCATCGAAGCGATCGCGCGCACGGCGGGCGTCGCCAAGCAGACGATCTACCGGTGGTGGCCCTCGAAGGTCGAGATCCTGCTCGACACGCTCATCGAGGACAGCGAAAAGCGGTTCGCCGTCCCGGAGAAGACCGGCGTGGACGTCGTCCTTGGCTATTTCCGCGGCTACGCGCGGTTCGTGACTCGCGACCCGGCGGGCAAGGTCCTGCTCGCGCTCATCGCCGAGGCGCAGCACAACCCCGAGACGGCCAAGAGCCTCCACGACCGCTATCTCGGCCCGCGCCGGGAGCTGGAGCGAGACCTGCTCGCCCGCGGCGTCGAGGCCGGCGAGGTTTCACCCCGGCTCGACCTCGACGCCGCGATCGACGCCGTCGTCGGCCCCATCGTCTATCGGGCGCTGACCGGCGCGAGCGTTTCCCGCGCCCTGGTGGACGCCCTCTTCGACGGGCAGCTCAAGCCTGTCGCAAGCTAGGCGGTCACGGCCATCGTGGCGCGGTCGCGGAGGGAGACGTCGAGCGTGAAGCCCTCCGGCTTCAGTGTCAGCAGCTCCTGCACCTTCAGCCGGTAGGACGGGTCTCCGCGCAGGTCGTACCGGCTCAGCAGCATGCCGAGCACCAGCGTCGCCTCGTGCAGCGCGAACTGCCGTCCGATGCAGGCGCGCTCGCCGGTGCCGAAAGGCTTGTAGACGTGCGCCGGGCGGGCACGGTTGCGATCCGGGGCGAAGCGGTCCGGATCGAACGACTCGGGGTCGTCTCCCCAGACCGGATCGCGGTGCAGCGCCGGGATGAGGACGAGCGCCCACTGTCCCTTCTTCATCGGGTACTCGCCGCCGACGACGGTGTCGACCTGGGCCTGGCGGGCGAACGCGGGAGCCGTCGGCCAGAGCCGCAGCGCCTCGTCGAGCACTCGCCGGACGTAGCGGAGCTTGGCGACCTCTTCGTAGGACGGATCCGGGTTCTCGCCCCACACCTTGTCCACTTCGGACTGCGCGCGGGCCAGGACGTCCGGGTTCCGGGCGAGGTAGTAGAGAGCGAACGACAGCGCGCCCGAGGTGGTTTCGTGCCCCGCCACCAGGAAGGTGATGATCTGGTTCCGGATGTTGACCTCGTCCAGCGCCTCGCCGGTACTCGGCTGCGTGGTGTTCAGCATGAGGCCGAGCAGGTCTTCGGTGCTCGTGTCGTGCCGGCGCGCCTCGATGACCTCCGCGACGACGGAGTGGAGGAAGGCGAGGTCGGCTTCGTTGCGCTGGTTGGCCTTCCGGCTGAGCAGCGGGCCGATGACCGGCGGCTGGATCGCCAGCCGTTGCGCGTGCCGCAGCGTGCGGACCATCGCCGCGACGAACGGATGCGGTTCGTCGCGTTCGAACGACGAGAAGCTGTAGCCGAACCCCGTCCGCCCGATGGTCTCCAGCGTCAGCTTCGTCATGTCGTCCGCGACGTCGACCTGGCCGCCCCTGTCCCAGGTGTCCAGCAGTTCGCGGGTGATCGCCAGCATCGTCGGGTGGTAGCGCTGCATGGCGTTGCGGCTGAACGCGGGCGCGAGGATCTCGTGCGCGCGCCGCCAGTTCGGCTCCTCGTTGCGCGCGGTGAACAGCCCGTCGCCGCCGAGCGGGCGCAGGTTCGAGATCGCGGGCGTGACGTGCTTCGCGAACCGCTTTTCGTCGGAGAGGTCGGCGACCATCTCGGCGCCGTTGACGAACACGATCCGGCGGCCGAACACCTTGCGCTCGAAGACTGGCCCCAGTTCCGCGGCGTGCCGCATCGAGTCCTGGACCGGGGTCTTCGGCGAAACGCCGAGCACGTCGCCGATCAGCGGGATCCGGCGTGGGGGATGGGGGAGTGCGGTGGCCATCGAGCCCCTCCAGGGGGTGAGCGCTGTTGAATCGACATCCAATAGCGAGCGTGGCCTGTTACTGAACCCGTGTCAAGTAAGTACGATGGCCGGATGGCGCCGAGCACTTCCGGGAAGTCCCGCAGCAGGCTGAGCACCGCCGAGCGGCGGGAACAGCTGCTGCGGATCGGCGCCCGCCTGTTCGCGGACCGGCCGTACGACGACGTGTGGATCGAGCAGGTCGCGGACATCGCCGAGGTGTCCCGAGGGCTGCTCTACCACTACTTCCCGACGAAGAAGGACTTCGTCACCGAGGTCATCAAGGCCGAGGGTGAACGTCTGCTCGACATGACCAGGACGGATCCGACGCTGCCGGTCGCCGAGCAGCTGATGGCGGGACTCGACGCGTACCTGCGCTACGTCGAAGCGAACGACGACGGCTACCGGGCGCTCCACGCGGGCACGGCGATCGCGGTCGAGGAGGTCCAGGCGATCCTCGACCGGAACTTCGCCGAGCAGGGCCGCCGGATCCTGGCCGTGCTGTGCCCGGACGGTCACCCGCCGGAGACCCTGCGGGTGACCGTCCGCGGCTGGCTGGCCTTCGTCGTCGCGGTGTGCCTCGACTGGCTCAAGCACCGGCGGCTGACCCGGGACCAGACCCGCGACCTGTGCGCGAAGGCGCTGCTCGACATCGTCGCCGCGTCACCGGACGTCCGTATCGACCTGTAGGGGGTCGCCTTGCGAGCCATGAAGGTCTTCGTCACCGGGGGAACCGGGGCGATCGGCGGGCACGCGGTCCCCGCGCTGGTGGCCGCCGGACACGAGGTCACCGCGCTCGCTCGCACTTCGGAGAAGGCCGGCGTCCTCCGCGAGCGGGGCGCGAAGCCGGTCACCGTCTCGCTCTTCGACCGGGACGCGCTCGCCGAGGTGTTCGCCGGACACGACGCCGTCGTCAACCTGGCTTCGTCCTTGCCGTCGATGTCCCGCTTCCTTTCCACCAAGGCGTGGGAGGCCGCCGAGCGAGTCCGCACCGAGGGGTCGGCGGCCGTGGCCGACGCGGCCCTCGAAGCGGGCGTGACGCGCATGATCCAGGAGTCGGTCTGCATGATCTACCCGGATCGCGGCGGCGAGTGGATCCGCGAGGACGTACCCGTCGAGCGCTACCCGGCGGCGCTGGGGAACCTGGCCGCGGAAGCGAGCACGAACCGGTTCACCGAGGCGGGCGGGACCGGGGTCGTCCTGCGGTTCGGCTGGTTCTACGGACCCGGCGCGGCCCACAGCGAGCAGTTGCTCGGCCAAGCCCGGCTCGGGATCGGCGCGGCGCTGGGCCGGCTCGACGGCTACGTGTCGTCCATCCACATGACCGACGCGGCGAGTGCCGTCGTCTCCGCGTTGAAGGCTCCGGCCGGGGTGTACAACGTCGTCGACGACGAGCCGCTGACCAAACGCGACTACACCGCCGCGCTGGCGGCCGCCGCCGGGAGACGGCAGTGGACCCGCGGCCCCGGCCGGGCGGCGTTGCTGCTGGGCGACAGGCTGACCTCGTTGACCCGGTCGATCCGGGTCAGCAACGCGGCGTACCGGGAGGCGACCGGCTGGTCTCCCCGCTATCCGAGCGCTCGCGAGGGCTGGCTCGCGACGGCGGAAGCGCTCGGCTGATCGGCCAGCATGAGCTCGGCCCGCTCCTCGATCAACTTCATCCGCGCGAGCCGTTCCGTGCCGTCGTTGTGTGCGGCGGAAGCGGTGACCTGGCCGTCCCATTTCCGGTAGAACATGCCGCAGGTGGCGAGAAAGTAGCCGTCCGAGGAGGCGTTCGCGGCGAGCACCAGCCCGGTGTCCTCCGAAGCGGGCAGCGCCATCCAGCCGCCCAGCTTCAGCAGCAGTTCGCGGCGGATGCACAGCGTCCCCGCCACGACCGAGGACACGTAGCCGTTGCGCTGCCAGTGCCGGAGGATCGCGCCGCGTTCGATGGGACCCTCCTCGGGGTCGCTGTCGACGCCAGCCGTGGTCCCGTCCGGCAAGAGGTCGAGGACCCGGCAGGTGGTCCACCCGATGGCCGGATCGGCGAGGGCCGCGATGTCGCGCGCGAGCGCGCCGGGCGCGAGGAGGTCGTCGGCGTCGAGCGCCTTGATCAGTTCCCCGGAAGCACGGGACATCGCCATCATCCGCGCGACCCCGGGACCGCCCCGGCGGCCCGAACCGGGCAGCACCCGCTCGTCGGGGGAGAGGGCGCCGTCGAGCAGCCCGGTCTCGCCGTCCTCCTGCACGACCCACTCCCAAGTCCAGCCGGGCGGGAGTTCCTGCGCCACCAGGGATCCGTACGCCTCGGCCAGATGCGGCAGGCTCGGCGGGTGGATCGGGGTGATCACACTGATGACGGGCACGGGTCAGCCCGGTCGGCGCGCGGTGATCAGCAGGTGTTCCTCCGGCGGCGTGCCGGGCTCGTCCGCGGTGAAGATCTCCGAATCCGTCCCGGTGACCTCCAGCCCGGCCGCTTCGACACGGCGGACGAGGTCGTCCGGGGCGAAGCTGGTTTCGAGGAAGGTGTGGCCGAAGAACTCCGCGGGCACGTCCTCGGCGTCCCGCGGCACAGTCACCAGTGAGAAGTGCCCGCCCGGCGCCAGCCACCGGGCGATGTCGGCGAGCACCTTTTCGGTGTCCGCGCGCGGCATCTGCAAGAACGGGAAGAAGGCGCAGACGGCCTCCCAGGACTCGGGCCGCGAGGTCCACCGGCGTACGTCGGCGTGGACGAAGGTGGCGGCGGGAACCTGCGCGCGTGCGAGGTCGATCATCACCGGCGAGACGTCGAGCCCGGTCACCCGGTGCCCGGCCGACGACAGGTCCTCGGCTACCGGCCTGCCGGTTCCGCTGCCGATGTCGAGCACCCTCGACGACGGCGGCAACGTGTCCAGCAGCTGCCGTACCGCCTTGTCGACCACCGGTGCCCGGCCGAAGACGTCGTCGTAGGCGGAACCGATGGCGTCGAACAGTTCCGCCGCCGTGACCGGTCGGTCCATTTCGCAGCTCCCCCGCGTCGAGTGGATCTCCTCACGCATCGTAGTGCGGCGGAGCCGGGACGGCGGGTTCCGCCGGACATCTAGACTGTGCCCGTTCAGGAAGACGGGGATCCCGGGGGTTTTCACGATGAGTGTGGCGAGTGCCGAGTTCCACCTGATGCTGAAGGCGCTCGCCGACGTCGAACGCTCCGACGCGAAGGAGTGGGAGTCGTACAGCGTCCGGGGGAAGCGGTTCGGCTATTACTGGCCGCGAACCCAGACCGTCGGTCTCAAGCAGACACTGTCCGAACAGGAAGCTCTGGTGGCGGAGCGCCCGGACGTGTTCGAGGTGCAATTCACCGCCGGGGGATTCGGCTGGGTGGTCGTGCACCTGGACGGGATAGAGGCGGACGAGCTGACCGAACTGGTTTACGAGGCGTGGCGGCTTTCCGCGCCGGAGGAACTGATCGAGCTGGTTCCGCCGCCCTGTTGAGCGTCGGCACGTTGATCTGTTGACGTGCGTCACTGTTTCGGCGCGGAACATTTCGCGCGGTGATGCGTTGTAGAGGGTGTCGGTACGGATGGTGCCCCCGGGCCTCAACCTTCGCCTTCATGGAATACCGGTTCGGCCGGAGCCATGGAGCGCCTTTCGCCGAGAGGCGGCCAACCGTATCGACCTTTGCTCCCGCTTCCGCTCGCAGGTAACCCCCAGACCTTCGCTGAGCGGGAGCGGGTCTTTTTTGTTCGGCTTGACACACGTCACTGTTCCGTAAGGGTTTCACCGGGAACATTTATGGGGGTTGGCGCGTTATGCAAAGTGTTGGCTCCCGTTCCCGCTCGCAGGTAACCCCCAGACCTTCGCTGGGCGGGGACGGGTCTTTTTGGTCCATTCGTGTGTAGACGCGCGTCACGTCTATTCGGGCTCGGCGCCGGGGAACATTTTCCGGAGTGGTGCGTTGTAGAGAGTGTCGGTACGGATGGTGCCCCCGGGCCTCAACCCTCGCCTTCACGGAATACCGGTTCGGCCGGAGCCGTGTCGAGCCACTCGCCGAGAGGCGGCCCCCGTACCGGCCACAAACTCCCGCTTCCTGCTCGCAGGAACCCCCAGCCTTCGCTGAGCGGAAGCGGGACCTTTTCTTTTTCCGGCCCCGGGAAAGGCGTGGACTGGCGGTTTGCGGTCGAACTGGGGTGTGACCTGAGGACACGCTGTGCCGATCGCCCTGAAGGCCACCCTTGAGGCGATGAACGTCCTGAAGGTGGCCTTCAGGACACCTCTGCCGGAACCGGAGTCGCCACTCGCGACCCATCCGACCCGCTACCGTCCACAGGCATGCCGAGGGGCCCGTCGCCGGTGTGGTCGGCGGGCTCCTCGGATCATGCGTGGGTGTTGCGTCGGGTTCTTCGGAGCGGGTCCAAGTATTGGGGTGGGATGAACTCCGGTAGCCCGTCTGGCGCCATGTGGACTTGCCAGTCGCCGTGGTGGATGAGGCGGTGATGGAAGCCGCAGAGCAGGACCAGGTTCCGGAGGTCGGTGGGGCCGCCGTCTGCCCAGTGCTCGATGTGGTGGGCGTGGCAGTTCTTGGGCTGCCGATGACATCCCGGGAAGGCGCAGCCGCGGTCGCGGATGTTGAGCGCTCGTCTCTGGCCGGGTGTGACGAAGCGTCGTAGCCGTCCCACGTCGAGGGGTTCCCCGGCGGCGTTCATCACCACCGGCAGCATCAAGCAGTCGCACGCGGCCATCCGCGCCTCGCGGGCGGTCATGGTGCCGACGAAGTCCAGACACGCCTTCCCGATCCCGGTCTTGAGTTCCTCCAGCCCGATGGTGACATGCACCAACGTCCGTACCCGCTGGTGCCCGGCTGATCCGGGCAGGCGATCGCCAGGTCAAGGAGTTCGGCCCAGGCGTCACCTTGGCGTTCGCATTTCATGCGCAGGTCGGCTTGCCCGAACTCGTCCACCGGACGCGGCTTCGCATACGCCTCCAACGCGGCCGCCGTCCGCGCACCCAGCTCATCATCCAGCAAACCGGTCAGCTTCCAGAACCCGTCTTTGCGGCGCTCCAGCGTGACTTCCCGGCGCGGCTGCTTCGGTTCGGGCTCTTTCGGTTCGTTCCCGTCGGGGTCGAGCCAGGCCACGATGTTCTGCTCGGCCTCCACCAACTGCCGAGGACCCGCGTTACGGGCGAGATCGGCGAGGATCTTCTCCGCGCTCTCCCGATCCTCCACAGCGGCGTCGGCCGGGATCTTCTTCATGATCTCCAAGATCTGATCGATCCGATGCTCACCGATCACCCCCTCCGCAGCCACCACCGCCGTCGCAGGCGCCACAGCGGGAACCTCGGTGCCGTCCAGATTCCGAGTGGAGTTCAACGCGATCGCCCGACTCACCATCGGGCTGGCCTCACCCCGCGACAATCCCGCCACATCAGCAAACCACGCCGCCGTCGACCCATACCCGAACAACTCCTTCACACCCCGAGACTCCACCTCCGCCAAAAACTGCCCCAACCCCGCAGAAGCCACCCGCATCACCCGCAAGAACTGCTGCACACCATGCGCAAGCTCCACCTTGCCGGCACGCCACAACTCCTGCGGCAACTCAGGAAGGAAAGTCTCGGACACCCCTCCACAATACATCCATTCATCGAACACGTGTTCGTAATTTTACGTCACCAAGAAAACCGCGCATTTCCCGCTAAAGGGTGACAAGGTCGAGATGTGTGAAGGTCCTTTCCTGGTGGCAAAGCAAGGAAAGGACCTTCACGGATCAGGACTCCACGAGAGCCCCATCGGTCAACCGAATCCGCCGATCCACCTTGATCTCCGCCAAAAACCGCTCATCATGGCTCACCACCACGAAAGCTCCCTGGTAAGCGCCCAAAGCACTCTCCAGCTGCCCGACACTCACCAGGTCGAGGTTGTTCGTCGGTTCGTCCAGCAACAGCAACTGCGGTGCCGGTTCCGCGAACAGCACGCAGGCCAGGGTTGCCCGCAGTCGCTCGCCTCCGGAGAGCACGCCGACGGGAAGCTGGCTTCGCGCGCCTCGGAACAGGAAGCGGGCGAGCAGCGTCATCCGTTGCGACTCCGGAAGGCTCGGAGCGAACGTCGCGAAGTTCTCGGCGATGGTCCGGTCGAGATCCAGCAGGTCGAGTCGTTGCGACAGGTACGCGATCCGGCCTTCGGCGCGTTTGATCACGCCGCCGTCGGCGGAAAGGTCGCCGTTGAGCACTCGCAGGAGCGTCGACTTGCCGCTGCCGTTGCCGCCGATCAGCGCGATCCGCTCGGGGCCGCGGATCGTGAGGTCGATGCCGTCGCCCGCGAAGACGTTCCGGTCGCCGTAGCGCACCTGGAGGTGCTCGCCGTGGAACATCGTGCGTCCGGCCGGGGCGTTGGTGCCCGGCAGGATCAGCGCGATCTTCTGATCGTCGCGAAGGGAGCGTTCGGCCTCGTCGAGGCGGTTCTTCGCGTCGCTCACCCGCGCGGCGTGCGTTTCGTTCGCCTTGCCCGCGGATTCCTGGGCGTTGCGTTTCATGGTGCCGGCGAAGATCTTCGGCAGTCCCGCGTTGCCGAGGTTGCGGGCCGCGTTGCCCGCTCGTCGCGCGGCACGCTCGCGGGCCTGCTGCATCTCCCGTTTCTCGCGTTTGACCTCTTGCTCCGCGCTGCGGACGTTGCGCTCGGCCACCTCTCGCTCGGCCTTGACCGCCGCTTCGTACTGGGTGAAGTTGCCACCGTGATACCGGAGATCGCCGCGGTCGAGTTCGGCGATCCGGTCCATCCGGTCGAGCAGCTCCCGGTCGTGACTCACCAGCAGGAGACAGCCCGACCAGTCTTCGAGCACCCCGTAAAGCTTGCGGCGGGCGTCGAGGTCGAGGTTGTTCGTCGGCTCGTCCAGCAGCAGGATGTCGGGTCGTTTCAGCAGCTGCGCGGCCAGGCCGAGCGAGATGATCTGCCCGCCGCTCAACGTGCGCAGGCTCCGGTCCAGCGAGATGCCGTCGAGACCGAGCCGGTCGAGCTGGGCGCGGGTGCGTTCCTCGATGTCCCAGTCGTTGCCGATGGTGGTGAAGTGCCCCTCGCTCGCGTCGCCGGACTCGATGGCGCTCAGGGCCGAGAGCTGCGGCGCGATACCGAGAACCTCGGCCACGTTCAGCTCGGCGGTGAGCGGCAGGGATTGCGGCAGGTAGCCGAGCACTCCCTGGGC
This sequence comes from Amycolatopsis sp. NPDC089917, assembly GCF_040684635.1. Taxonomy (NCBI): domain Bacteria; kingdom Bacillati; phylum Actinomycetota; class Actinomycetes; order Pseudonocardiales; family Pseudonocardiaceae; genus Amycolatopsis; species Amycolatopsis sp. NPDC089917. The sequence continues at coordinate 22,192 of NZ_JBFBGL010000027.1, forward strand.
GGAGACGGTCCCGGAGGTCGGCCGCAGCTCACCGGCGATCAGCTTGAGAAGTGTGCTCTTGCCCGCCCCGTTGGGAGCGACCAGCCCGGTGCGGCCACCGGGCACGGTGAAGGACAGGTCGTCGAAGACCTGGGTGTCATCCGGCCAGGCGAAGGACAAGGCGGACACGACGACGAAGGCGTCTGACATGGAAATGACCTCGTAAAGACAGCGGGCGCAACGAAGCAGCACCGCGATGGACGTGGCTTGAGGGGACGACAAAAGAGGCCACCTCGGCGTCAGCGCCGGTGACCTGGCAACTCCGGCTCACCCGGAGATGTCGTCTTCACCTGCCACGTCTGGTCTCCATGTTCGTTGATCGGCTGCGAGTCCACCATAACAAGACCGGGTGGGGCGGGGCCACCGCAATCCCTCGGCTTGGCTCCGTTAAGGCGAAAACACGGAGTCTTCGGATACGAATTCCAGCCCGAATTCGATTGCTCGCGACGATTCCCGATGATCGGCAATGGTGACGTGGATCATAGTCATTGAGGGATGTGGGTGGCACTTCTGATGTTCGTCAGGTGACGGTTTCCGCGACTGGGAGATCACGCGACCCGTCATCGCCCATTTCCTTGACCTGAAAGGTTTTTCGATGACGCCCGGATCCCCCGCGGTGACCGCGATGGGGACGTTCGCCCTGGTCGCTCCGCCGGCGCAAGTCGCTGAATCGCAGTTCCCTGTGACGCCGGAGCGCTGATCCAAGCGGTCGCCGACGCCGACGCCGGACACACTTTCGCCGGCGGCGAATTGTTCCGGATCATTTCCAACTGGGGTGATCTGACACTCGACAAGGTCACGATCACCGGCGGCCACGCTCCCGACGGTGGCGGCATCGGGAACCGGGGCCGTTGACCATCAGCGACAACGTCATCACCGGCAACATCGCCGGCTCGGGCGCTCCCGGTGCCGATACCTCCGCCGCCGCCAGTGCCGGTGCGGGCAACAGCGCCGGTGCCGGCGGGCCTGGCGGCGCGGTAAGGCCGAACGCGGTAAGGCCGGAGGCGGCGGTCACGGTGGTACGGGCGCCGGCGTGTTCCTGGCGGCCAGGCTGGGCGTGCCACTGAATCCGGTCATCGCCGGCACCTCGGTCATCGGTAACGTCGCGGGTCGCGGTGGTGTCGGCGGCGTCGCCGGGCTGAGCGTGTTCGCCGACATCCTCACGCTCGACGGCGGGAAGATCGGCGACAACGCCGCGGGCGAGCCCGAGGCCGGCTCCCACCCGTTTCCCGAAGCCAGCGCCGGTGGAGGCAGCTACACCCTCGGCGGGCATGCCACGCTGGCGAACGGGGCCGTCGTGAGTGGTAACCGGCCCGACAACTGCTCCTCCGTCGCGGATGTACAGGGTTGCGTGAACGACTTCCGCGCCGCCCGCGCTGCCGGGGACGACGGTCAGGACCGGAAGACCGCTGGCCTCGCGACTGCCGAGGCCAAGTCCGCTGCGAGCTCGCGCCGGTAGTCGTCAGCTCAGCCCGTTCAGGCTGATCGCCCTCGCGTACCACAGCGCGCTCTGCTTCGGCGTCCGTCGCTGAGTCGCGTAGTCGACGTGCACGAGGCCGAACCGCTTCGCGTATCCCTCGGCCCACTCGAAGTTGTCGAGCAGCGACCAGTAGAAGTACCCGCGCAGGTCGACGCCGGCCTCTATCGCCTCGTACGCGGCACGCAGATGCGAGTCGAGGAAAGTGATCCGGTCCGTGTCCGCGATGTCCCCGCCGACGACGACGTCCGGGTAGGACGCGCCGTTCTCGGTGATGTACAACGGGATCGGCCGATACTCGCGGTGGACGCGCAGGAGGCATTCGGTGAGCCGCGAAGGCTGGACCTCCCAGCCCGAGTCGGTGCGCGGCGCCGCCTCGTCGGGCACGAAATGGACGTCGGGGACACCGAGCCAGTCGGCGCCCGCCGGTTCGCTGCCGGGCAGGGGAGTGCCCGCGACCTGGTAGCCGCGGTAGTAGTTGATGCCCAGCCAGTCGATCGGGGCGGCGATGATCGCGAGATCGCCGTCCCTGACGAGCTCGTCGAACCCCAACGGTGCCAGGTCGGGGTGCAGATCCGCGGGATAAGAGCCGCGGAGGACGGGGTCGAGGAAGAGCCGGTTCTGCAGCCCGTCGACCCGGCACGCGGCCTCGGCGTCCACAGTGGACGACGGATCCACGGCCGACACCGGGTACAGGTTCAAGGTCACCCCTGACGACGACGTCGGCGCGTGCCGCCGCAGGACGTCCATCGCCAGCCCGTGTCCCAGCAGGAGGTGGTGCGCGGCCGCGAGGGCTGCCCGGGGTTCCTGCCTGCCGGGAGCGTGGATCCCGCGCGCGTAGCCGAGCATCGCGGCACACCACGGCTCGTTCAGGGTCGACCAGCGCGTGACCCGGTCGCCCAGTCGCGTCACGATCGTTTCGGCGTACTCGGCGAACCGGAAGGCGGTCTCGCGCGTGGCCCAGCCGCCCTCGTCCTCCAGCGTCTGGGGGAGATCCCAGTGATACAGCGTCGCCCAGGGTTCGACACCGGCTTCGAGCAGCCTGTCGACCAGCCGGTCGTAGAACGCGAGCCCAGCGGGATTCGGCTCGCCGCCGTCGGGCCGGATCCGCGGCCACGAGAGGGAGAACCGGTACGCCCCGAGCCCGAGCCGCCGCATCAGGTCGACGTCTTCGGCGTAGCGCCGGTAATGGTCGGCGCCCGGTTCGCCGGTGTCCCCGCCGACGACGGCGCCGGGGCGGCGGGCGAAGACGTCCCAGATCGAGTCGGTGCGGCCGTCGGCGGCCGTGGCGCCTTCGACCTGGAAGGCCGCGGTGGCGGCGCCCCACACGAATCCGGGCGGGAACAGCGGCGCGGTCTTCGCCCGGACACTGTCGGGATGAGCGGACATGATCACCCTTTCACGGCACCTTGCATGATCCCGGCCACGATCTGGCGGCCGAGCAGGAGGAAGACGATGAGGATCGGGATGGTCGCCAGGGTGGTCCCGGCCAGCACGAGCGAATAGTCGACGTAATAGCCGCTCTGGAGCTTCTCCAGGGCCAGCTGGACGGTGGGGTTGCCGGCGTCCAGCACGACGAGCGGCCAGAGGAAGTCGTTCCAGGACGTCATGAACGTGAACATCGCCAGGATCGCCGCGGCCGGGCGCACCGCGGGCAGGCAGACGTTCCAGAAGATCCGGATCATGCTGCACCCGTCGACCCGCGCCGCCTCGATCAGTTCGTACGGCACGGCGTCCACTGTGTACTGACGCATCCAGAAGACACCGAACGCGGTCACCAGGTTGGGCACGATCACCGACTGCAGCCCACCCGCCCAGCCGAACTCCGACATCGCCATGAACAGCGGGATGATGCCGAGCTGGGTCGGCACGGCGAGGGTGACGACGATGAACACGAACAGACCGTTCCGGCCGCGGAACCGTAGTTTGGCGAACGCGAACCCGGCCAGCGCCGAGAACAGTACCGTGGTGATCGTGACCGTGCCGGACACGATCAGGCTGTTCCCGAGCGCCTTCCAGAACGGCACCGTGTCGAACACGCGCGCCGCGTTGGCGAAGAAGTTCCCGCCCGGCAGGAACGGCGGGACCCGCTCGGTGAGCATCCCGCTGTCCCGGCTCGCCACCAGGAACGACCAGTAGAACGGGAAAAGCGAGCCCAGCACGAAGATCGCGAGCACGATGTAGGTCGCTCGACGCGGTTTGCCCAGCGCCGAGACCTTCGGTTTGAGTGTGGTCATTTCCTCTTCACCGCCGCGAGCCTGCCGGTGAGGAAGAAGTTGACCAGCGCGATCACCACGATGATCAGGAACAGCACCCAGGCGATCGCCGAGGCGTAGCCGAGTTCGTAGTTTTCGAACGCGGTTTGGTACAGGTACAGCGTCACGGTCTGGAACTGGTTGGACGAGCCGCCGTTGTTCGACCCCGGCATGGCGTCGAACAGTTTGGGCTCGGTGAAGATCTGCAGGCCGCCGATCGTCGAGGTGATCGTGACGAAGATCAGCGTCGGCTTCAGCAACGGCAGGGTGATGTGGAAGAACCGGCGAGCTGTGCCCGCGCCGTCGATGAGGGCGGCCTCGTGCAGTTCCTTCGGGATGGCCTGCATCGCCGCCAGGACGATCAGCGCGTTGTAGCCCGTCCAGCGCCAGTTCACCATGATCGCGATCGCGACATGGCTGCTGAACCGGCCCGCCTGCCAGTCGACCGGATCCAGCCCGATGGTCTGCAGCAGGCCGTTGACCAGGCCGTACTTCGGCCCGAACAGGTTCGCGAAGATGATCCCGAGTGCCACCAGGCTGGCGGCGTAGGGGAGCAGGACCCCGACTCGCCAGCCGGTCGCCCCGCGCAGCCTCGCGCTGAGCAGCGCCGCCAGGAGCACCGCGATGATCAGCTGGGGAACGCTGGAGAGCAGGAAGATGCTGACGGTGTTCTCGAGCGCGTTCCAGAACTGCGTGTCGGCGAACAGTTCCTTGAAGTTGTCCAGCCCGATGAAGTCCGGATCGTCGTCACCCGCTTCCCAGCTGAACAGCGACACGTACGCCGTGTACAGCAGCGGGAACAGCCCGACGATCCCGAAGACGACGAAGAACGGGGCGATGTAGAGGTACGGCGAGACCTTGACGTCCCAGCGGCTGAGCCGATGGCGGAGGGTGGGCCGGAGCGACGTGCGCGCCCCGGCCGTTCCCGCGTCCGGCGTGATCTTGTCGACGACTGTCATCGGTCAGCGCGTGATCTTCTTCGCGGCGTCGAGCAGTTGCGTCCAGCCCTCGTCCGCCGCCTTGCCCTGTTCGACGGCCTGGAGCGCCGGGCTCGACGCGTTCTCCTGGATCTGGCCGTCGCCGGGGCCCTTGTACTGCGGCATGGTGACCTTCTTGGCCTGCTCGGCGAACAACTGGCCGATCTTCGCCCCGCCGAAGTAGGCGTCGGTCTCGCTCAGCAACACCGGGTCCTCCAGCGCCTTGACCTGGCTCGGGAAGGTGCCCTTCGCCTGGAACGCCTTGATCTGCTGCTCGGGCGCGGTCAGCCAGGCGGCGAGTTCGGCCGCCTCTTTCGGGTGCTTCGACTGCGTGGGCACGGTCAGGTATGAACCGCCCCAGTTCCCGCCGCCACCGGGGAAGGCCGCGGTGACCGCCCACTTGCCGGCGTTCTCCGGACCGGAGTGCTCCTCGATCACGCCGAGCATCCAGGCGGGGCACACCTTCGTGGCGAAGGCGCCCTGCTTGAACCCGGAGTTCCATTCGTTGCTGAACGCGGTCAGCTTGGCCGACTGTCCCTTCGCGACAGCGCCGGTCACCTTGGTCCAGGCGTCCTTGATGCCCTGGTTCGACTCCAGCGTCGGCTTGTCGTCGGATCCGATGTACCCGGTGGGAAGCTGGTTGACCATGGCGTTGAAGTTCTGCGCCGCCGAGTCGAACCACGCCTTCGCGCCGGTCTTGGCGACGTACTGGTCGCCCGCGGCGAAGTAGCTGTCCCAGGTCGCGAACAGCGGTTTGACGGCTTCGGGATCGGTCGGCAGACCCGCCGCCTCCAGCATGTCCTTGCGGTAGCACATGGCCAGCGGGCCGATGTCCGTGCCGTAGCCGATGACCTTGCCGTCCTTGGTCTTCGCCGCGTCGTACTTCCAGCCGAGCCAGCGGTCGGGGGAGGCGTCCGCCGGGCCGATCTTGGGCAGATCGTTGAACTTCGAGCCCTTGTCGAGGACGTTCGACAGATGCCCTTCCTCGACCGCGGTGACGTCGGCGAGGCCGGAGCCCGCCGCCAGTTTCGTGATCAGGTCCTGGTGGTACGGCCCGCCCTGGCCGGTCTTCCGGTGGGTGATCTTGATGTTCGGGTGCAGCCGCTCGTATTCGGGGATGAGTTCCTCATAGCCGAACTCGGTGAACGTCGCCAGCGACAGTTCGACCTTCGCGTTCGGGTCCGACGCGGCGGGTGTCCCGCCGTCGTCACCGCCGCACGCCGCCAGGCCGAACGTCATCGTGATACCCAGTGCCAGCACCAGGCCGTTCCGGATGCTCTTCACGTCAAAACCCCTTGCCGATGGGAGGGAACGTCGCCGCGTGACCAAAAACTGGGAGCGCTCCCAGGAATGCGCAGAGTTTGTCGCCAAGGCCGAGGTCATGTCAAGGGCTTGTAATGAGAGTGTTTCCGACACGGGAGCGCTCTCAGTGCGAACGGCCGCCGGACACTAGGCTGTCGGTGTCCGGATGACGCTGAAGGGTGAAGGTGACGCGGGTGGGGGCTCGACCAGAGGAAGACGGCAGGCCGACGCTGGAAGACGTCGCCGCGTCCGCCGGGGTCAGCCGGTCGACGGCGTCCCGGGCGCTGAACGACGACGGCTACGTCAGCGCGCGTTCGCGGGAGAAGGTCCAGGTCGCCGCGCGCGAACTCGGCTACTCCCCGAACCAGGCGGCCCGGTCCCTGGTGACCAGGCGGACCGGCGCGGTCGCGGTCGTGCTGTCGGAGCCGGAGGCGCGGCTGCTCGACGACCCGTACCGCACCGCGGTCATGCGCGCGGGCTATCGCGAACTCGCCGACATCGGCTGCCAGATGGTCTTGATCTTCAGCGACACCCGCGAGGACCTCGACCGCACGGTCCGGTTCCTGGACGGCGGGCACGTCGACGGCGTGCTGGTGTTCGCGCCGCACCGGACCGATCCGCTGCCGAAAGCGTTGCGGCAGTTGAGGATCCCGGTCGTGTACGGCGGGCAGGCGGCTGGGCTCAAACGCGGTGTCCACGTCGTCGACTTCGACAACGAGGGCGGCGCGAAGCTGGCTGTCGCGCATCTGGTCGAGTCGGGACACCGCCGAATCGCCACGATCGCCGGCCCGCAGGACCAGAGCGCGGCGATCGACCGGCTTTCCGGCTGGCGCAAGACCCTGCTCGACGCCGGCCTCGACCCGGCGGACCTGGCCGAAGAGGGCGACTTCACCCTGACCGGCGGGGCGAAGGCGATGTCGAACCTGCTCGCGCGACGACCCGATCTCGACGCCGTCTTCGTGGCCAGCGACATGATGGCCCTCGGCGCGCTTCGCACCCTGCATTCCGCCGGACGGCGGATCCCTTCGGACGTCGCCGTCGTCAGCTTCGACGACAACGCGACACTGGCGCCGGAGATGGACCCGCCGCTGACGTCGGTGCACCAGGATCCTCGGGAACAGGTCCACGCGATGGTCGAGACGCTGCTCGCGGTGATGGATGACCGGGATCTCAAGCCTCGCCAGCGGATCTTGCCGGTCTCGCTCACGCATCGCGCCTCCAGCTGAGCCGGGTGGCCGTGACCCGACTGTGACTCGGGGAGCGCTTGACCCCGGGTCGTGTTATCGCTAACACTTGCGGCACTCGTCAGACGGTACCGGCACTGGGAGACAAGCGATGGCGCGCGAAACCGCCGAGGGGAAGCAGGCCAGTCTCACCGACGTGGCCGCGCTCGCGGGCGTTTCGCATATGACGGTCTCGCGGGTCATCAACGGCACCGGACCGGTCCGCGCCGAGACGCGGGTCCGCGTCAACACCGCCATCGAGCAACTGGACTACCGGCCGAACTCGGTCGCCCGCGCGCTGGTCACCGGCCGTTCGGGCACGCTCGGCGTGGTCGCGCTGGAGGTCAACCTCTACGGTCCGGCCAGCACTCTGAGCGGGATCGAGCACGCCGCCCGCGAGGCCGGCTACGCGACGACGATAACGAGCATCAGCCGTCCGGGCCGGTCGTCCATCGCCGACGCGGTGGAGCGCCTGCGGCGCCAGGCCGTCGAGGGGATCGTCGTGATCGCGCCGCACGTCACCGCGGGACGCGCGCTGGAGGCCGCGCCCGGCGACATGCCGCTCGTCGCGGTCGGTGGTGGGGAAGAGGCGCCGGTGCCGGTGATCTCCGTGGACCAGTACGACGGCGCGCGGCGCGCGACCGAGCACCTTCTCGGGCTCGGGCACAAGACCGTCTGGCATGTGGCCGGACCCGAAGACTGGCTCGAAGGGCTCGACCGTGAGCGTGGCTGGCGGGAGACCCTGGAGCGGCACGGCGCCCGGGTCCCGCCCGTGATCCGGGGCGACTGGAGCGCGCGGTCCGGGTACGCGGCGGGGCGATCCCTCGTCGGGGAAAAGGGACTGGACGCGGTTTTCGTGGCCAACGATCAGATGGCCCTCGGCTTTCTCCGCGCCTGCACCGAGGCCGGGGTGAACGTGCCGGGGGAGATGCGCGTCGTCGGATTCGACGACGTGCCCGAGGCGGCCTATTACACACCGCCGCTGACGACGGTGCGCCAGGACTTCGTCGAAGTCGGCAGGCGTACGTTCGACCTGCTCCGCCGCCGGATGAACGGTGGCGAAGAACGAGCCCGTGACCTGGTGGTCCCCGAGTTGATCGTGCGGGAGAGCACGGGCATTTCGTAAGCCCGCCGCCTGCCCGGACGGGCGTTTCACCGCAGAATGTTAACGCTAACATCTCAGGAGAAGAAGTGAGTTCAGGGGAACCGCTCGTCGTCGGCGTCGACTTCGGGACGTTGTCCGGCCGCGCCGTCGTCGTCCGGGTGCGCGACGGTGCCGAGCTGGGCGGCGCGGTCTCGGAGTACCGCCACGGCGTGATCGACCGGATCCTGCCGGAGACCGGCCGGGGACTGCCGCCGGACTGGGCGCTGCAGATGCCGTCGGACTACATCGACGTCCTTCGCACGGCCGTGCCGGAAGCGCTCCGCGCGGCCGATGCCGATCCCGCCGACGTGATCGGCATAGGGACCGATTTCACCGCGTGCACCATGGTGCCGACCACCGCGGACGGGGTCCCGCTGTGCGAACTGCCCGAGTTCGCCGGCGAACCGCACGCCTACGTCAAGCTGTGGCGGCATCATGCCGCGCAGCCGCAGGCGGACCGGATCACCGCACTGGCGAGGAAGCGCGAGGAGTCGTGGCTGCCGCGCTACGGCGGCTTGATCTCGTCGGAATGGGAGTTCGCCAAGGCTCTGGAGGTCTTCGAGGAAGCACCCGAGGTCTACGCGCGGATGCGGCACTGGGTCGAACTCGCCGACTGGATCGTCTGGCAGCTCACCGGAACCTATGTCCGCAACGCCTGCACCGCAGGATACAAGGGGATCCTCCAGGACAGCCGCTACCCGGACACGAGTTTCCTGGAGGAACTGGCTCCCGGCTTCGAGTCCTTTGTGGACGAAAAACTGGCGCATCCGCTGGGCGCACTCGGGGACAAGGCGGGAACCCTGAGCGCGCAGGCCGCCGGGTGGACAGGGTTGCCCGAAGGGATCGCGGTCGCGGTCGGGAACGTCGACGCGCACGTCACCGCCCCGGCGGTCCAGGCCGTCGCGCCGGGGCGGATGGTCGCGATCATGGGCACCTCCACCTGTCACGTGATGAACGGCGCCGAACTACGCGAGGTCCCCGGGATGTGCGGTGTCGTCGACGGCGGGATCGTCTCCGGGCAGTGGGGGTACGAGGCAGGGCAGAGCGGCGTCGGCGACATCTTCGCCTGGTTCGTCGAGCACGCCGTCCCGGCGTCCTATGTGGACGACGCGCGCGAGGCGGGGATCTCCGTGCACGAGCTGCTCACCAGGCTGGCGGCCGTGCAGGAGATCGGGGAACACGGTCTCGTCGCCCTGGACTGGCACAGCGGCAATCGTTCGGTGCTCGTCGACCACGACCTGTCCGGTGCCGTCGTCGGGCAGACGCTCGCGACCCGCGCGGAGGACACCTACCGGGCCCTTCTGGAAGCGACGGCCTTCGGCACCAGGACGATCATCGAGACCTTCGAACGGTCGGGTGTCCCGGTGACGGAACTGATCGTCGCCGGCGGCCTGGTCAAGAACCCCCTGCTGATGCAGATCTACGCCGACGTCACGAACCTGCCGCTCTCGGTGGCGGGATCCGCGCAGAGTCCCGCGCTCGGCTCGGCGATCCATGCCGCCGTCGCCGCGGGCGCGTATCCGGATGTCCCGGCCGCCGCGGCCACGATGGGTTCGGTGCGCCGCGCCGTTTACCGGCCGATCGCCGAGAACGTCAAGGCCTACGACGACCTCTACACCGAGTACGCCGCGCTGCACGACTACTTCGGCCGCGGCGCCAACGACGTCATGCACCGCCTCGCCGCCCGGCGGCGTTCGGTCCGGAAAGGACTGCACCGATGAGCCTCGCCGTGGAGATCACGGACACCTTCGAAGAGCTGCGGGACACCGTCGCCCGGCTGCACGGCGAGCTGACGAGGTACGAGCTGGTCATCTGGACCGCGGGCAACGTGTCGGCCCGTGTCCCCGGCCGCGACCTGATGGTGATCAAGCCGTCCGGGGTGTCCTACGACGCGCTGAACGCCGAAACGATGGTCGTCACCGACCTGTACGGCGAGGTCGTCCACGGAGAGCTCTCGCCTTCGTCGGACACCGCCGCGCACGCCTACGTGTACCGGCACATGCCCGAGGTCGGCGGCGTCGTCCACACGCATTCGACCTACGCGACCGCGTGGGCGGCGCGCGGGGAAGCGATCCCGTGCGTGCTCACGATGATCGCCGACGAGTTCGGCGGGGAGATCCCGGTCGGGCCGTTCGCGCTGATCGGCGACGACTCGATCGGCCGCGGGATCGTCGAGACCCTCCGATCCAGCCGGTCGCCCGCCGTCCTGATGCGCAATCACGGCCCGTTCACCGTCGGCCGGACCGCCAGGGACGCGGTCAAGGCCGCGGTGATGGTCGAGGACGTCGCCAAGACCGTCCACATCGCCTCCGCGCTCGGGAGACCGGAGCCACTGTCCGAAAAGGACATCGACCGGCTCTACGTGCGCTACCAGAACGTCTACGGGCAGGGAGAGAAGTGAGCGCACAGCGGAAGACCGAGATCTGGTTCCTTACCGGGAGCCAGGCGCTCTACGGCGAAGAGACCTTGGAACAGGTCGCGGGCCAGTCCCTGCAGATCCAGCGGATGCTGGCCGACACCGGCCGGATCTCGGCCGAGCTCGTCGCGAAGCCGGTGCTCACCGAACCGTCGGCGATCCGGCGCGTGATGCTCGAAGCGAACGCGGACGACGCCTGCGTCGGCGTGATCGCGTGGATGCACACCTTCTCGCCCGCCAAGATGTGGATCACCGGGCTGGACGCGCTGCGGAAGCCGTTGCTGCATCTGCACACGCAGCTGAACGAGGCGCTGCCGTGGCGGTCCATCGACATGGACTTCATGAACCTGAACCAGGCCGCGCACGGAGACCGCGAGTTCGGCTACATCCAGACGCGGCTCGGCGTGGCACGCAAGACCATCGCCGGGCACGCGGCGGATCCGGCGGTCGCGACCCGGATCGACGCTTGGGTGCGCGCCGCCGTCGGACGGCAGACGCTCGGCACGCTCAAGCTCGCGCGTTTCGGCGACAACATGCGCGACGTCGCCGTCACCGACGGGGACAAGGTCGAAGCGGAGCTGAAGCTCGGCGTCTCGGTGAACACCTACGGCGTCAACGAACTCGTCTCCCTCGTCGACGCGGCACCGGACGACGAGGTCGGCAGGCTGGTCGACGAGTACGCCGACGCGTACACGCTCGCGCCGGAACTGGCCAAGGGCGGCGAACGGCACGAGTCGCTCAGGTACGCGGCGAGGATCGAACACGGTCTCCGCGCTTTCCTCCACCAGGGCGGATTCTGCGCGTTCACCACGAACTTCGAGGACCTCGGCGGCCTGCGGCAGCTGCCGGGGCTCGCCGTCCAGCGCCTGATGGCCGACGGCTACGGCTTCGGCGGCGAGGGGGACTGGAAGACCTCCGCGCTGCTGACCGCGGTGAAGGCGATGGGCCGCGATTCCGAACGCGGAACGTCCTTCATGGAGGACTACACCTACCACTTCGGCCCCGGCGAGCCGAAGATCCTCGGCGCGCACATGCTCGAAGTCTGCCCGAGCATCGCCGCCGCGCGCCCGTCCTGCGAGATCCACCCGCTCGGCATCGGCGGCCGCGAGGACCCGGTCCGGCTGGTCTTCGACGCTGCTCCCGGCGACGCCGTGGTGATCGGCATGGCCGACCTCGGCGACCGGTTCCGCCTGGTGGCCAACGAGGTCGAGGTCGTCGGGCCGTACGAGCCGCTGCCGAACCTGCCGGTCGCGCGCGCGGTGTGGAAGCCGTCGCCGTCGCTGGCGACCTCCGCCGAGGCCTGGATCACCGCGGGCGGTCCGCACCACACGGTGCTCACCCAGGCCGTCGGCGCGGAGGCGATCCGCGATCTCGCCACGATGCTCGACGTCGAGCTGCTGATGATCGACCACGCGACGACGCCGGAGTCGATCTCGGACCGGCTGCGCTGGAACCAGGCGTACCACCGGCTCGCACAGGGTTTCTAGATCGGTCCCCACCGGAGAGAAGGAACAATGAAGTTCACCAAACTGGCCGCGCTGGCCATCACCGCCGGCCTGGCGCTCACGGCCTGCGGCTCGAGTGAGAAGACCGGCGAACAACAGGCGGCGAGCGGGGCCGCCGGTGGTCTCGTCGGTGTCACCATGCCGACCAAGTCGTCCGAGCGCTGGATCCACGACGGCGACAACATCAAGGCGGCGCTGGAGAAGCTGGGCTACAAGGTCGACCTGCAGTACGCCGAGGACGACATCCCCACCCAGGTCAACCAGATCGAGAACCAGATCACCAAGGGCGCGAAGCTGCTGGTGATCGCCTCGATCGACGGCACCGCGATCACCACCCAGCTGCAGGAGGCCGCGGACAAGAAGATCCCGGTCATCGCCTACGACCGGCTGATCCGCAACACGCCCAACGTCGACTACTACGCGACCTTCGACAACTTCAAGGTCGGCGTGCAGCAGGCGATGTCACTGCTCGTCGGACTGAAGGTGCTCAAGGCCGACGGCTCGCCGGGCGAGGCCAAGGGACCGCTGAACGTCGAGCTGTTCGCGGGTTCGCCGGACGACAACAACGCGACCTTCTTCTTCAACGGCGCCATGTCGGTGCTGAAGCCGTACCTGGACAACGGGACGCTGGTCGTCAAGAGCGGCCAGACCGCGTTCAACGTCGCGGCGATCCTGCGCTGGCAGGCCGCGACCGCGCAGCGGCGCATGGAAGACCTGCTGACCAAGACCTACAGCTCCGGCGCCAAGGTGCAGGGCGTGCTTTCGCCGTACGACGGGCTTTCGATCGGGATCCTCTCGGCGCTCAAGAGCAACGGGTACGGCACCCCGGGGCAGCCGTACCCGGTCGTGACCGGGCAGGACGCCGAGGTCGCGTCGGTGAAGTCCATCATCGCCGACGAGCAGTACTCGACCATCTTCAAGGACACCCGCAAGCTCGCCGACACCACGGTCAAGATGGCCGACGCGGTACTCAAGGGCGGCAAGGCGGAGACGAACAACACGACCGATTACGACAACGGTCAGAAGGTCGTCCCGGCGTTCCTGCTGGAGTCGGTGATCCTCAACAAGGGGAACTACCAGAAGGAACTCGTCGACTCCGGTTACTACAAAGCGGAACAGCTGAGGTAACCGACGTGACCGACGAAATCCTTCGGATGCGGGGGATCACCAAAACCTTCCCCGGCGTCAAGGCGCTGCAGGACGTCGACCTGTCGGTGCGCCGGGGCGAGATCCACGCGATCTGCGGCGAGAACGGCGCGGGCAAGTCCACGCTGATGAAGGTGCTCTCGGGCGTCTACGCGCACGGCACGTACGACGGCGAGATCGTCTTCGACGGCGAGCCGTGCGCGTTCTCCGCGATCCGGGACAGCGAACGCCGCGGCATCGTGATCATCCATCAGGAACTCGCGCTGTGCCGGCAGCTGTCCATCGCGGAGAACATCTTCCTCGGCAACGAGAAGGCGCGCGGGGGCCTGATCGACTGGAACCGGACCAACCAGCGGGCGGGTGAGCTGATGCGGCGTGTCGGCCTGCGGGAGAACCCGGTGACGCCGATGCTCGACATCGGCGTCGGCAAACAGCAGCTGGTCGAGATCGCCAAGGCACTGTCCAAAGAGGTCAAGCTGCTGATCCTCGACGAGCCGACCGCCGCGCTCAACGACGACGATTCGGCGCATCTGCTCGAACTGCTGCGCGGCCTCCGTGACGACGGTGTCACCTGCGTCCTGATCTCGCACAAGCTGAACGAGATCGCCGCGATCGCCGACTCGATCACCATCCTGCGTGACGGGAGGACGATCGAGACGCTGGACGCCGCCACGGTCACCGAGGACCGGATCATCGCCGGGATGGTCGGGCGGAAGCTCGAGAACCTTTTCCCGCCGAGGGAACCGCGGATCGGCGACGAGGTGCTCCGGATCGAGGACTGGACTGTGCACAGCCCCACCCAGCATGGCCGGGTGGTCGTCGACGGCGCGAGTCTCACCTTGCGGCGCGGCGAGATCGTCGGACTGGCGGGACTGATGGGCGCCGGACGGACCGAACTCGCGATGAGCGTGTTCGGCCGTTCGTACGGCAGGGACATCTCCGGCCGTCTGGTCAAGGACGGCGAGGAGATCGAGGCTCGGACAGTGAGCGAGGCGGTGGCGCACGGTCTCGCGTACGCCACCGAGGACCGCAAGCGGTACGGGCTCAACCTCATCGAGGACATCCAGCGCAACGTCTCCGGCGCCGCGCTCGGCAAACTCGCCCGGCGGGGCTGGGTGGACGAGAACGAGGAACACCGCGTCGCCGAGGAATTCCGCAAGAGCATGAACATCAAGGCGCCGGATGTGAAGAGCGTGACGGGCACGCTGTCCGGCGGCAACCAGCAAAAGGTCGTGCTGTCCAAGTGGATCTTGACCGATCCGGACGTGCTGATCCTCGACGAGCCGACCCGCGGCATCGACGTCGGCGCGAAATACGAGATCTACACGATCATCAACCGGCTCGCCGACGAGGGGAAGGCCGTGCTGGTCATCTCGTCGGAGCTGCCGGAGCTCATCGGCCTGTGCGACCGGATCTACGCGTTGTCGGCGGGCCGGATCACCGGCGAGGTCGGCCGGGCCGAGGCGACGCAGGAGGTCCTCATGCGCGCGATGACCAGGGAACAGGAGTAAGTCATGAGTACCGCCTCCGCGGACGCGATCACCGTCGCCCCGGATCCGAAGGACGCCGCTCCGCCCCGCGCGCCGCGGCGTATCTCGTTCAACCCGCGCCAGAGCGGGATCTACGTCGCCTTCGCGCTGATCGTCGTGCTGTTCTCGATCCTCACCGGCGGCGCGCTGCTGGAACCGCAGAACATCTCGAACCTGATCGTGCAGAACTCGTACGTGCTGATCCTCGCGATCGGCATGATCCTGATCATCATCGCCGGTCACATCGACCTGTCGGCGGGTTCGGTGGTGGCGCTGACCGGCGCGATCTCGGCCGTGCTGATGGTGAACGCCGGGATGGCGTGGCCGCTCGCGCTGCTCATCACCCTCGCCGTCGGGGCGGTGATCGGCGCGTGGCAGGGATATTGGGTCGCCTACTTCGGGATCCCCGCGTTCATCGTGACGCTCGCCGGGATGCTGATCTTCCGGGCGCTCACCCTCACCGTGCTGGGCAACCAGGGGATCGGCCCGTTCCCGGACGCCGTGCGGACGCTGGCGAACGGGTTCACCGGCGGATACCTCGGCAACATCGGACTCGGCCCGCTCGGCGGCGCGGACCTGGTCAGCCTGCTGGTCGGCGTCCTGGCGATCGGCGGCGCGATCCTCTCCCAGTGGCGCAAGCGGACGGCCCGCCTGAACTACCTGCAGGAAGTCGACCCGTTCCCGATGTTCCTGCTGAAGATCGCCGCGGCGGCCGCCGTCGTGCTGTTCGTGGTGGTCCAGCTGGCGCGGTACAAGAACCTGCCGTGGGTGCTGATCCTGCTGTCCGTGCTGGTGATCGGGTATTCGCTGGTGACGACGCGAGCGGTGTTCGGCCGTCACATCTACGCCATCGGCGGGAACCTCCAGGCGGCCACGCTGTCCGGGGTGAAGGTCAAGGCGGTGACGTTCTGGATCTTCGTCAACATGGGCGTGCTGTCCGCGATCGCCGGCGTCATCGTCGCCGGACGGCTCAACCAGGCGGGGCCGACCGCGGGCACCATGTTCGAGCTCGACGCGATCGCCGCGGCCTTCATCGGCGGCGCCGCCGTCCAGGGCGGGGTCGGCAAGGTGGTCGGCGCGATCACCGGCGGCCTGATCATGGGCGTCATCAACAACGGCATGTCCCTCATCGGCGCGCCGACCGAGAGCGTGAACCTCGTCAAGGGGTTCGTGCTGCTGGCCGCCGTCGCCTACGACATCTGGACCAAGCGGCGCGCCCGGGCCGCCGCCTGACTCCGCCACCTGTTCGGCCTACGACCTTGGAAGGACCTTGGTCTTCCGTCCCGGGGTCGTGGTGCGAGATCGTCAACGTTGTCAGCTTCCTGCTCAGCTGAACTCCCTGGGAGGTCGAACGCAGTGCTGCGCTTACGCCCCATGGTCCTGGTCCTGGCGGTTCTCGCCGGTTCCCTGGTCGCGGCCGGATCACCCGCCGCGGCCGGGGGACCGCCCGGTGACGTCCAGTCCTACCTCGACGATCCACGGAAGGTTTCGGAAGGACAGGAACCACCGCACGCCTTCCTGCGCCCGTACGCCGACGTCTCCGCCGCCGCTCGCGGAGACGAGCGGAGTCCGTATACCCGGTCGCTGGACGGCAAATGGCGGATCGCGATGGCGGACAACCCGTCGCAGGTCCCGGCGGGATTCCACGACGACGGGTACGACGCGTCGAGCTGGCGTGAGGTGTCCGTGCCGCACACCTGGCAGACGGACGGCCTGGACCACCCGATCTTCCGCAACATCGCCACGGAGATCCAGCCCGACGACCCGCCGCGCGTCCCGCGTGACGTGAACCCGACCGGCGCCTACGTCCGCGACTTCGACCTGCCGGGGGACTGGACGAAGCGCCGGACGTTCCTCCGGTTCGACGGGGTGACGTCGGCCTACTTCGTCTGGGTCAACGGGCAGTACGTCGGCTACGACCAGGGCGGCTACACCCCGGCGGAGTTCGATCTGTCGTCCGTGCTGCGACCGGGCCCGAACCGGATCGCCGTGCAGGTGCACCGCTGGAGCGCGGGCGCGTACCTGGAGGACGTCGACCAGTGGCGGTACTCGGGCATCTTCCGCTCGGTGACCCTGCACTCCGCGCCGGGGACGTTCATCCAGGACGTCGGGCTGACGACCGACCTCGACACGACCTACACCGACGCCACCCTCAAGGCGGCCGTCGAGGTCGCCGCCAAACCCGGAGGGACGACGGGCAGGCACCGGGTCGGGCTGAGCCTGCGCGACAAAGCGGGCAAGGAGGTCGGGACCACGAGCGGGGAGGTCGACGCCGGCGGTAAGACGTCGTTGAGCCTGCCGGTCCGCGACCCGGCGAAGTGGACCGACGAGACACCGAACCTCTACACGGCCGTCCTCACGTTGACCGCGCCCGACGGCCGCGTCACGCACATCACCAGCGAGACGGTCGGGTTCCGCGAGATCGAGATCCGCGACAAACAGCTGCTGGTCAACGGGAAGCGCGTGCTGTTCAAGGGCGTCAACCGCGCGGAGACCGACCCCGACCACGGCAGGCACGTGCCTCGCGCCGCGCAGGAACGCGACGTCGCGCTGATGAAGCAGCTCAACGTCAACGCCGTCCGCACGTCGCATTACCCGTCGGACCCGTACTTCTACGAGCTGGCCGACCGGAACGGGCTCTGGATCGACGACGAGATCGACATCGAGACCCACAACCACGAGAACTGCGCGAGCTACTGCCAAGCGAACGATCCGGCCTGGCGGGACGCCTTCTTCGACCGCATGATCGGCATGGTCGAACGGGACAAGAACCATCCGAGCGTCTTCCTCTGGGACACCGGCAACGAAGCCGGTCTCGGCGCGCATCACTTCGCTCTGGCGGAATGGCTGAAGGCGAACGAGCCGACCCGGCCGATCTACCACCAGTCCAACAGCCCCGACGGCGACGCGCCCTTCGCCGACGTCTGGGGCCCGCGGTACCCGTCTCCCGAGAAGTTCGCCGAACAGGCGAAGAGCACGACGAAACCGCTGATCTTCGGCGAGTACGCCCACGCGATGGGCAACAGTCTCGGGAACTTCCGGGAGTTCTGGGACACCATCCGGGCGAACCCGCAGACCCAGGGCGGGTTCATCTGGGACTGGGCGGAACAGAACATCCGCCAACGGATCCGGACCACCCCGGACTCGTCCGGCAACGACATCTCGGCGCACGTGACCGGCAAGCCGGACCTGGTCGACGGTCATCGCGGCAAAGCGCTGGAACTGTCCGGATTGGACGACTTCGTCGAGGTCTACCGCGACCGGAAACTCGACATCACCGGCAAGGCGCTGACCCTCGACGCCTGGGTGAAGCCGGGGAAATGGACCGGGGATTTCCGCATCCTCGGCAAGGGCGACCACCAGTACGCGCTCAAGATGAAGACGCAGGACACCCTGGAGTTCTTCATCCACAGTGGAACGTGGCAGGCGGTCCAGGCCAAGGTGCCGTCCGACTTCTACGGCAACTGGCACCGCGTGAGCGGTACGTACGATGGCACGGCCCTGCGGCTCTACCTCGACGGCAAGGAGATCGGGAGCAAGCCGTTCACCGGCGCGATCGACTCTTCCTCGGCGGAGGTCAACATCGGCCGCGACTTCGAGACGTCGTGGAACGACCCGTCGAGCATCGGCTGGATGGGACGCGGCGCCGTCGACGACGTCCGCATCTACGACAAGCCGCTGTCCGCCGCGGACCTGTCCGGTGCCACCCCGGTGAGTGGCGCGGTCCTGGCGCTGGACTTCGACAGCGTCGCCGACCGGGGGAGTCACCTGTCCTACGGTTCCAGTCTGTCCGGAGTGGACGGTCTGATCGGCTCGGACCGCTCGGCGCAGCCGGAGACCGCGCAGATGGCGTGGGCGCACCAGCCCTTGCGGTTCGCCTACTCGGGCGGAGCGTTGTCGGTGACCAACGAGCGGCAGTTCAAGGGCACCGACGAGCTGAACCTGCGGTGGCGGATCCAGGAAGGCTCACGGATCGTCGCCCGCGGCGAACAACCGCTGCGGGTCGCCGCCGGATCGACCGGGCGGATCTCCTTGCCTGCGCCGTCGAACCCGGCTGACCGCGAACGATTCCTGACCGTCGAGGCCGTGACGACCCAGGGAGAGCCCATGCTCGCGAAGGGGCATGTCCTGGCGCACGACCAGTTCTCCTTGGGCGGCAGGAGGATTCCGGGCCTGGACCGGACGCCGCTCGGCGGGAAGTCCGTCGACGTCGTCGAGGACGCGGCCGCGGTGACCGCCTCGGCGGCCGGAGTCACGTACAAGGTGGACAAGGCCACCGGTGCGCTGACCTCGATCCGGCACCAGGGCAAGGAACTGCTCAGCGGCGGGCCCAAGCTCGACGCGTGGCGGGCGCCGATCAGCAACGAGACGTTCGCCTGGGGCCGGGCCGAAGGTGAGGACTGGCGCAAGGCGGGTCTGGACCGGTTGAAGACCGCGGTCACGGGTGTCCGGGTCGAGAAGGACGGCTCGCGCGGGGTGAAGGTGATCGTGGACAGCCGGGTCGCTGCGCCGGACGTCACCGGGGCGTGGTTCGACCAGACGATGACCTACGCCGTCGACCGGACGGGGACGCTGAGCCTCGGGAACCGCGTGGTGCCGCAGGGGAGTGTGCGCACCCTGCCGTACCTGCCCCGGATCGGCGTCTCGCTGGCCGTGCCGGATCGGTACGACCGCTTCGCCTGGTACGGGCGGAAGGCCGAGAGCTACGTCGACCGCAAGGACGGCACGCCGATCGGCGTCCAGTCCAGCACGGTGGACGAGCAGTACGTCGAGTACCACCGGCCGCAGGACCACGGCAACCACACCGACAGCCGATGGGCGCTGCTCACCGACGGCCGGACCGGTGGGCTGCTGGTCGGGGGAGCGAACGACGTCAGCGTGACCCCGTTCGACGATCTCGACCGGGCGGCCTACCCGTTCCAGTTGCAGCGCAACAAGGGCTGGTTCACGCTGCACGCGAGCCACGCGGTGACCGGGGTCGGGGACACACCCAATCCGGTGCGGGAACGCAGTCAGGTCCAGCAGGACCGGACGTACGAGTACACGCTGTCGCTACGGCCGCTGACCTCGCAGGAAGCGCGGGCGGGGCTGCCGGCCGGCGGCTGACCCCTGGGTGTCGCGAAAGCCACTTTGTAGGAAACCAAATTGCCCGAACAAGGGTTGTGGACGCTAGGGTGTGGTTG
>NZ_JBFBGL010000027.1:42396-110706 GCF_040684635.1 Amycolatopsis sp. NPDC089917
GCGAAAGCCACTTTCAGGACATCAGATGTCCCGAAAGTGGCTTTCGCGACGCTCGCTAGTGGAAGAGCTGGTAATTGATCACGACATAGCCGGAAAAATCGTCGATCTTGACGTCGTTTACGCTGAGCCACCCGAACGTCCCCTTGGACGTCCGCAGACAATGTTGGCCACCGGTCTTTGCCACTTCCGGCCCGACGACTCTTCCTCTTTCTTCGGAAATGATCTTCGGGCATTGTGCCTTCGCCTCTTGTTCGGTCCCGGCATAATCGAACAGCCCTGATCGATTGGATGCCAGCGAGTGTCCGCTGTAGTGGAGGTCGACATCGCCGTTGGGGCCCGATGCGGACACCGGTCCTGCGCCGGGTCTGTCGAGGTCGACTCCCATGTTCGCATCGAGTTTCACTTGCTGCGGCACGGCTTCACCTGGCACGGATTGCTGTTGTGGTGCGTTGGTGGAGTCTTGCGACGTCGACTCGGACGCGGGTGGCTTCCCTCGGTCGTCAGTGGCTTTCGCCGGTTGCGCGCCGGTGTTGATGAGCGCCACGACCACCGCGCCCACCAGGCCTACCACCGCGGTGATCACTGCTCCCAAAATCGCTCCGCGTCGAGTGACGAGCGCTGCGGTCACCGTCGGATCCGAGGATTTTTCGCTTCCCGAACGGTCGGTTCCGGACCCGACGCGATGGTTTTTCGCCACATTTTCTCCCCTGTCGAAAAGATGCCGGAGGAGACTACAACAAGATCAAAGATATCCGAGTCGCGGTGTTCGTTGCCCGGAGGTTTTGCCGAAACATCCGGTGATTCGGCCATGGGGGCGTCGTTCACTCCACAGGGCTAAATTTTTGGTATCGGTACACGCATGGGCCGCCGCTGTCCGGGTGATGTCGGGCCGGGGCCGGTTTCGCCACCCGGGTAGTCGCTAGTCTCGATCTTCGACTGCGAGGGAGACTGAATTCATGGCGGAATGGGCCGATCTGGTCGCGTTCGTACGGCACGAATATCGGGTGGTAAAGGACGAACCGGACGAAATTCGTATCCGGTTGTCCTACGGCGACGAAGATTACGAAGAGCGGGCCCAGACCGTGGTCATCGCTCGGGAGATCTTCGACCGTCGCGAGGACTGGGTACAGATCGCGACGCCGTTCGCGCGGGTCGACGAGGTCGACCTCGCGACCGTGCTGACCGAGATCGGCAACACGATCGTCGTCGGAGGACTGGTGGTGATGGGAGACCACCTGGTACTGCGTCATTCCCTGCCGCTGGTGAACCTCGACATCAACGAGTTCACCGACCCGCTCGAACTCGTCGCGGGATCGGCGGAGCTGCTGGAACAGCAGTTCACCGGACGCGACGACTACTGATCTCGGCGACCTCTTCGAAGGAGGTCACGCGTTCGCATTCCTCTTCGGTGAGCTTGTTGATCGCTGCCCGGTACGCCTGCGCTTGGGTCGTACTGGGCAGTTCACCGTCGAGGAGAAGCGGAAGCCCGAGTTCGAAGCCGCACCTGGCCCGCGCTCCGTAGCGGTGCCGGGTGCGGGCGACGGCGGTGGCGACACGGAGCCCGTGCTCGGTACCCGGCGGTGTCGCCTGCCGGTCGTTCTCGATGGCCGCGAACTGGAAGCCGTTGGCCTGATCGCATTTTTCGCAGCCGACGGGTCCCGCGCCGAGCCCGTTGCCGCAATCGTCGCAGGACAACCTGTCAAAGGCCGCGTCGACCACTCGCCACTCGAACGCGGAGGTGTCGGCGCCGACCAGTTCGGCGAGGTCGGTTTCCTCCTTGGTTTCGGCGGTGACGCCGTACTCCGCGAGGAACAGCCGCCAGCGCTCGTCTATGGTCGCCTCGACGGCCGACAAGGCCTCGGCTGGGCGACCGCCACGCGGCAGAACGGTCATGAACAGGGACTTTAGGCCGCGATCGTCCCGATCGCGATCGCTATTTCGGGCCTGCGCATGCTGGAGTGGTGATGACTTCTTCGAGGTGGGGTGGCCTCGCCGCGTTGCTTGCGGGGTTCTTTGTGCTCCTGCTCGACACGACGATCGTCGCCGTGGCGAGCCCGCGGATCCAAGCCGATCTCGGCGGGGACGTCGCCGCGCTGTTCTGGGTGACGGCGGGCTATCTGCTCGCGTTCTCGGTCCCGCTGCTGGTCGCCGGGCGGCTCGGCGACCTCTTCGACCCGAAACGCGTCTACCTGTTCGGCATGGCGGGCTTCGCGGTGACCTCAGCGCTGTGTGGGCTCGCGTCTTCGATCGAATGGCTGATCGTCTTCAGGATCCTGCAGGGCCTGTCGGCGGCCGCGATGTCCCCGCAACCGCTCACGCTGATCCGGCGGCTGTTCGCCGAGGACGAGCGGGGTCGCGCGTTCGGGATCTGGGGTTCCGTCGCCGCCGCGGCCACCTTGCTCGGACCGATCCTGGGCGGGCTGCTGACGGCGAGCTTCGATTGGCGCTGGATCTTCCTGGTCAACGTTCCCGTCTGCGGCGTAGCCATCGTCATGGGAATCCGTCTGATTCCGGGAAGTCCGGGTGGCGTCGCACGATTCGACCTGCTCGGTGCCGTGCTGAGCACGGCGGGTCTGACTCTTCTTGTATGGGCTCTGCTGTCTTGGAGCGCGCTCTCCTTGCCCGCCGCCGTTGTCGCCGTCGCGCTGCTCATCGGCTTCTGTTTCCGGGAACGTGGCCAAGGAGCGGACGCACTCGCGCCCCTTCGCCTCTATCGATCGTCCGGCTACCTGAACGCGAGCATCGCGATGGCGTCCCTCGGCGCGACGGTCCTCGCGATGGCTCTCCCCACCATGCTGTATCTCCAAGACGAACGCGGTTTCGGCCCTTTCGAAGCCGCCATGGCTCTCGCGCCGGATGCTGTCGTCGCGATCCTGCTGTCACCGTCGGCCGGCCGCTGGGTCGACCGGGTGGGCGGGCGCCGACCGGCGATCCTCGGCATGAGCCTACTCGCGGTGAGCTCGCTGCTCATGGGGCTTGTGGTCGTGTTGGGGCTTGATCCCTGGTGGATCACGGTGGGAGCCGCGTTCCTGGGCGCCGCCAACGCTTTGGCGTGGTCACCGCTGTCCGCCATCGCGATGGCTTCCGTGGATCCTGACGCGGCAGGTGGTGCTTCGGGTCTGTTCAACACGGTCCGGCAGGTAGGTGCGGTGGCGGGGGTGGCGGTGACCGGGGCCGTCTTGGCGGCGCTCGCGGCGAGGCCGGCCTTGGCTTTCGGTGTCGTGTTCGGGTTCATTCTTCTTGTCGCGGTCGGTGGTGTTGTCGCTGCGTTTCGGCTTCCTGCGCGGAGGCGAGCGGCCGTTGCGGCTTGAGGATTTCGCCTCCGGTGTGTGGTTGGTCGGGACCCGCCCTCAGTCGATCACTCAAGCGCGGCTTCATACTCGCCGCCATCACCCTTCAGTGTTATTGCAGCGAATTCATTGTTGCTTAAAATTACGAACACACGTCCGAGTTTCCGAGGTGTTATTGAGAGGTGTCCGAGACATTCCTCCCCGAGTTGCCGCAAGAACTGTGGCGCGCCGGCAAGCTGGAGCTTGCCTATGGCGTGCAGCAGTTCCTGCAGGTGATGCGGGTCGCCTCCGCGGGGCTGGGGCGATACTTGGCCGAGGTTGAATCTCGGGGCGCGAAAGACTTGTTCGGGTACGGGCCGACGCTGAGCTGGTTCGCCGATGTGGCCGGATTGTCGCGGGGTGAGGCGCGGCCGGTGGTGGAACGGGCAATCGCATTGAATCCCACTCGCGCTTTGGACGGGACTGAGATTCCAGCGGTCGCACCCGCTACCGCCGCGGCGGAAGCGGAAGGGTTGATCGGCGGTGAGCGGATCTCGCAGATCTTGGAGATCCTCGCCGATCTCGGCCGGAACGCGAGTCCCCGGCAGTTGGCGGATGCCGAGGCGAACATTCTCGCCTGGCTGGATCCGGACGGGAATGAACCGAAGGATCCCGAGCCTGCCGATCCTCGGCGCGAAGTCACCTAGGAGCGCCGCAAGGACGGCTTCTGGAAACTGAACGGGTTGTTCGACGACGAACTCGGCGCCCGCACCGCCGCCTTGGAGGCGTACGCGAGGCCCCGGCCGGTCGACGAGTTTGGGCAAGCTGATCTGCGGTCCAAAGCCGAACGACAGGGTGACGCGTGGGCTGAACTGCTGGATCTGGCGATCGCCTGCCCCGATCAGCCCGGCACCAGCGGCTACCGCACTCTCGTCCACGTCACCATCGGACTGGAAGAGTTGAAGTCGGGGATCGGGAAAGCCTGCCTGGACTTCGTCGGCACCATGACCGCCCGCGAAGCCCGCATGGCCGCCTGCTACTGCCTCATGCTGCCCGTGGTGATGAACGCCGCTGGTGAACCGCTGGACGTGGGGCGACTACGGCGGTTCGTCACCCCAGGCCAACGACGAGCCTTGAACCTCCGCGACCGCGGCTGCGCGTTCCCGGGCTGTCATCGAAGACCCAAGAACTGCCATGCCCACCATATCGAGCACTGGGCAGACGGCGGCCCGACTGATCTCCGGAACCTGGTGTTGCTCTGCGGCTTCCACCACCGGCTGATCCACCAAGGAGACTGGCAAGTCCGCATGGCAGCCGACGGACTACCCGAGTTCATCCCGCCCCAATACCTCGACCCGCTACGACGATCCCGCCGCAACACCCACGCCTGACCCGAGGAGCCCGCCACCCACACCGGCGACGGGCACTTCGGCATGTCCGCTCCTCCCGGCGCCTGCGTACCGGAGGCCTCACCCTGAGCGCGGTGGCCCGGAATCCCACCAGTTCAAAACCCGAGTGCCGTACAAAGTCAGCCACTTCGAAGGCTCGCCGGCCCCGACGTCCACCTCGAACCACACCCGTCCGGAATGCCGATGCGCCTGGAGCCAGGTCCCGTCCGGCTGACGGGCGGCACGGATGAGCTCGACGGCTTCGGCCATCCGCGGATCCGGAGCGGTGCCGTCGTGCAGCGAAGCTTCACGGAAGTAGTCGGCCGCGTTCAGGACGTCGTAGAACCAGCGGAACGGGTAGGCGAAGACGGCGATCCACGGCGCGATGGGTTCCCCGGTCGACAACCGCCGGAACAAGCCGCGCTCCAGGAGGTATTCCTCACCCGCGCGCCGGGCGGCCCGTGAATCCGAGGTGCCACCGGTCGCGGTCTCGTGACAGAGCAGACCTTTGAGCGAGTTCAGCGTCGAGTGGACGGACGACCTCGTCGAGCCCTCGACCCACTCGCAGTTCCAGCCGCCGTCGGGTTGCCGATGGTCCACGAACCACGAGACGAGCGAGGTGACGTCGGCCCCGAGCCACAGGCCGTTCGCCAGGGTCCACGCGTTGATGCAGCAGTCGACTTCGCCGCCCCAGTACGGCAGGTCGTCGTACTCCCACCGGCTGTTCCTCGCGAGGAGTTCCGCGGTGCCACGCAGGACCCCGGCGTCCATTCCCCACTCCCGCAGGGCGTTCAGCGACCACGTCGTCGCCGTCCACGGCTGCCCGTCCTCCTTGCCGGAGAACCCGGCGGGGAAGAACGCGCCGCCCGCCCACTGGCCGTCGGGGTCCTGGTGGGCGAGCAGACGCGCGCCGAAACCTTCGGTCGCGATCCGTGCCCGCGTCGCCTCCCAGACCTCGGGCGGTTCGTGCGCGAGGTCGCGTTCCACCTGCCAGCGCAGGGCCGGATCGGAGTCGAGCAGCCACGGGATCATGCGCCAACTCTAGGCGGGATGCCGCCGCGCGAGCGCCTCCGAACCTTGGGCGAGCAGGGTGACGTCTGCGCCGACCAGGACGAACGACGCGCCGGCGTCGAGATAGCGCTGGGCTTGCGCCGGGTCGAACGCGTTGACGCCGACGGGCTTTCCCTGCGCGCGGACGGCCTCGAAAGTGCTCAGGACGGCCGCCGTGACATCGGGATGGGTCTGCTGTCCGAGCAGCCCCATCGACGCTGCCAGATCGGACGGTCCGACGAACACACCGTCGACGCCGTCGACCTCGGCGATCGCGGAGGCGGCCGCGACACCCGCGGTCGACTCGATCTGGACATACAACGACGTGAACTCGTCGGCGTTCGGCAGGTAGCCTTCGACCCGGTTCCAGCGCGCGGACCGCGAGAGGGCACTGCCGACGCCGCGTACCCCACGCGGGGGGTAGCGGACGGCCCGAACGACGGCCTCCGCCTCCTCCGCGCTGTCGACCATGGGCACGAGCAGGTTCTGCGCCCCCAGGTCGAGCAGTTGTTTGAGGGCGACCGCGTCGCCGGACGGGGCGCGCACCATCGGCGTGATCGGATACGCGGCGATCGTCTGCAGCAACGCCTGCACCGTCTCCAGCCCGGTGGGGGTGTGCTCGGTGTCGACGAGCAGCCAGTCGAGACCGGAACCCGCGCAGATCTCGGCGACGACCGGGCTGCCCGACGTGACCCACATGCCGATCTGCGGTCGTGAGGACAGCTGATCCCGGAACGCCGGGTCTAGACGAAGCGGCATGTGATCGCCCCCAGGTCCCGGTAGTCGGCGGTCACGGTGTCGCCGGGGTGCACCCACATCGGCCGGGTGAACGACCCGGCCAGCACGAGGTCGCCCGGATCGAGTTTGTCGCCGTGCTGCGCGAGCTTGTTCGCCAGCCAGGCGACGCCGTTCGCGGGGTGGTTCAGCACCGCCGCCGCGACGCCGGACTCCTCGATGGTCTCGTTGCGGTACAACAGCGCCGAGACCCACCGCAGGTCGACGGCGTCCACGGCGACCGGGTTGCCGCCGTAGACCATGCCGCCCATCGCCGCGTTGTCGCTGATCGTGTCCACGATGGTCCGGCCCGCCATCTCGATCCGCGACGACAGGATCTCCAGCGCGGGCACGACGTACTCGGTCGCCCGCAGCACGTCGAACACCGTGACGTCCGGCCCGGCGAGGGACTCACGGAGCACGAAGGCCAGCTCGACCTCGATGCGCACGTTCGAGAACCGGCTGTGCTCGATCACGGAACCGTTCTCGAACACCATGTCCGCGAAGATGGCGCCGTAATCGGGTTCGGTGATCCCGGTGGCGGCCTGCATGACCTTCGAGGTGAGCCCGATCTTGCGGCCGACCGGACGTCGTCCCGCCTCGATGCCCCGCCGCCGCCACTCGTTCTGCACGGCGTACGAGTCCTCGACGGTCATGTCCGGATAGCGCGCCGTCAGCAGCGGGATCGTCTCCCGGGCCTCCTCCGCGGCCGCCAGTTCGTCGGCGATCGCGGTGATCGTTTCCTGTTCGAGCATGTCCCCGCCTCAGAGCTGGTTGCCGAGTTTGTACTCGCCCTGTTTCCAGGCCGGAAGTTCTCCGTCGTCGTCACCCTTGCGGGTGTAGGAGAAGCCGTCGGCGCCGATGGTGACTTCCAGTTCGCTGTCGTCGGTCCGCGCGACCACCGGCTGCGGTTTGCCATCGAGGTCGAGCACCAGCGACGCGTCGGTGTACCACGACGGGACCACCGGCGTGCCCCACCAGTCACGGCGCTGGTTGTCGTGCACGTCCCAGGTGACGACCGGGTTGTCCGGGTCACCGGTGTAGTAGTCCTGCGTGTAGATCTCGACGCGGTGCCCGTCGGGGTCGCGCAGGTAGAGGTAGAACGCGTTCGAGACGCCGTGCCTGCCGGGGCCGCGTTCGATGTGGTCCGACATCCGCAGCGAGCCGAGTTTGTCGCAGATGGACAGGATGTTGTGCTTCTCGTGCGTGGCGAAGGCGACGTGGTGCATCCGCGGGCCGTCGCCGCCGGTCATCGCCGTGTCGTGCACGGTCGACTTGCGGCGCATCCAAGCCGCGTACGTCGTGCCCTGCTCGTCCTGGATGTCTTCGGTGACGCGGAAGTTGAGGTCCTCCATATGCCTCACCGCGAGCGGCACGTCCGGGGTGACCTGGTTGAAGTGGTCGAGCCGGACCAGTGCGCCCGGGATGTGCAGGTCGTAGCGCCAGCTGAGCCGATCGACGTGCTCGACGTCGTGGAAGAACTCGATCGGGAAGCCGAGCGGGTCCTGCACGCGCACCGAGTCGCCGATGCCCTTGGTGTAGCCCTCTTCGCGGCGTTCGACCCGGCAGCCCAGTTCCGTGTAGAACGCGACGGCCTTGTCCAGGTCCTCCGGAGAGCGCACGCGGTAGGAGAACGCCGCGACCGCCGCGATCGGGCCCTGGCGCAGCACGAGGTTGTGGTGGATGAACTCGTCGATCGTGCGGAGACTGACCGTGTTTTCGTCCTCCTCGGTCACCGTGAGGCCGAGGACGTCGGCGTAGAACGCGCGCGAACGCGCCAGATCGGTGACGACGAGCTCCATGTACGCGCAGCGCAGGACGTCCGGCGGCGGCGATTTCGGGGTGGGGATCGTGGTCATGGCATCATCCTTTGCCGAAGGCGGGGTTGTGCACCTCGCCGAGATTGATGTGCACCGCCTGCTGGTCGGTGTAGAAGTCGATCGAGCGGTAGCCGCCCTCGTGCCCCAGCCCGGACGCCTTCACCCCGCCGAAAGGCGTGCGCAGATCGCGGACGTTGTTCGAGTTGAGCCACACCATCCCGGCCTCGACGGCCTGCGCGAAGTTGTGCGCCCGTTTGAGGTCGTTGGTCCAGACGTAGGCCGCGAGCCCGTACTTCGTGTTGTTCGCCAGCGCCAGCGCTTCGTCTTCGCTGTCGAACGGCGTGATCGCGACGACCGGGCCGAAGATCTCCTCCTGGAAGATCCGGGCGTCCGGTTTGACGTCGGCGAACACCGTCGGCGCGACGTAGTTCCCGGTCGGGAAGCCGTCGGGGCGGCCGCCGCCGGCGACCAGCCTGCCCTCGGTCTTCCCGATCTCGATGTACTTCATGACCTTGTCGTAGTGCTCGGGGTGCACCAGCGCGCCGACCTCGGTCTTGGGGTCGCTCGGGTCGCCCACCACGACACGCTTGGCCTGCGCGGCGTAACGCTCGACGAACTCGTCGTAGATCGCGCGTTCGACCAGGATCCGGCTGCCCGCGGTGCAGCGTTCGCCGTTGAGCGAGAACACGCCGAAGATCGTCGCGTCGATCGCGGTCTCCAGATCGGCGTCGGCGAAGACGATGGCGGGCGACTTGCCGCCCAGCTCCATCGACAGTCCCTTGAGGAACGGCGCCGCGTTCCCGAAGATCAGGCTGCCGGTGCCGCTCTCGCC
Organism: Amycolatopsis sp. NPDC089917; assembly: GCF_040684635.1. Taxonomy (NCBI): domain Bacteria; kingdom Bacillati; phylum Actinomycetota; class Actinomycetes; order Pseudonocardiales; family Pseudonocardiaceae; genus Amycolatopsis; species Amycolatopsis sp. NPDC089917. The sequence goes on from NZ_JBFBGL010000027.1 coordinate 51,530, forward strand.
GGTGAACGAGATCAACGGGACGTCCGGGTGCTTGACCAGCGCGTCACCCGCGTCCTCGCCGAACCCGTTGACGAGGTTGAACACGCCCGGCGGCAGCCCGGCCTCCTCGAAGATCTCCGCCCACAGCGACGCCGAAAGCGGCGTGAACTCCGCGGGCTTGAGCACGACCGTGTTGCCGGTCGCCAGCGCGGGGGCGAGCTTCCACGACTCCAGCATGAACGGCGTGTTCCACGGCGTGATCAGCCCGGCGACGCCGATCGGCTTGCGGTTGACGTAGTTGACCTGGCGGCCGGGCACCTTGTAGGTGTCGTCGGCCTGCGCGACGATCAGATCGGCGAAGAACCGGAAGTTCTCCGCCGCGCGACGGGCCTGGCCCAGCGCCTGCGAGATCGGCAGGCCCGAGTCGAAACTCTCCAGCGCGGCCAGCCGCTTGTCCCGCGACTCGACCAGATCGGCGATGCGGTTCAGCACCCGCGACCGTTCACGCGGCAGCATCTTCGGCCAGGGACCCTCGGTGAACGCCTTCCGCGCGGCGGCGACGGCACGATCGATGTCGGCCTTCTTCCCCGCGGCGGCCTGGACGTAGACCTCGTTGGTCACCGGGTCGAGCACGTCGAAGACGGCGCCGTCGGCCGAGCCGGTGAGTTCGCCGCCGATGTAGTGCCGGATCCGCTCCGGGACACCGTCCGGGATCGGCCGGGGAGTCGTGCTGGTCAAGATTCCTCCTCAGTCAGCGCTTCGCGCGCTCTCGGGCGTCCAAAAAGGCCTGCATGGTGGCCCAGCGGTGATTGCGCGCGGCGAATTCGATGTCGAGCGGGTCGGCCTTCTCGGAGATCAGCCGAAGGATCTGTTCGTGCTCTTCGACCGACTGGTGCGCCCGGTCGGGGACGAACGCGAAGGTCGAGTCGCGCAGTCCGGACAGGCGCGTCCAGCCCTGGTGCACGAGGTCGAGGATCTGCGGGTTGGGGCAGCATTCGAAGAGCAGCGAGTGGAACCGCTGGTTCAGCGCGGTGAACTCGTGTGCGTCGAAGTGGTCCAGCAGCGCGATCATCCGCTCGTTCACCTGGCGCGCTTTCGCGACGTCCTCTTCGGACAATCCCGGCGCGGACAGCGCGGTGGCGACGCCTTCGACCACGCCGAGGGTCTGCATCGCGTGGACGTACTCGTTCTGGTCCACCATCGCGACGCGGGCGCCGACGTTGCGCTCGAAGGTCACCAGCCGCTCGGCTTCCAGCCGCCGGATCGCCTCGCGCACCGGGACGACGCTCATGTCGAGCGCGCCGGCGATCTCGGCGAGGACCAGCCGGTAGCCGGGTCCGTACTCGTGCCGGGCGATCCGCTCACGCAGCCACTCGTAGGCGAGTTCGGACTTGCTGGTCGTCTTCACTGCTTCTTCTGCCATGCCTCATACCTTTCCCGCCACGCCGGGTTCAGCGGGAAGAGCCCCTCGATCGGGCGGCCCTGGCCGACCTGCTGAGCGATCCAGGTGTCCTCGTCCTCCTGGACGAGCGTCGCGTCGGCGATCTCCTCGGCGAGCGCGGGCGGGATGACGATCACGCCGTCGTCGTCGCCGACGATGATGTCGCCCGGCAGCACGGTGGCCCCGCCGCACGCGACTGCGACGTCGGTGTCCCATGGCACGTGCTTGCGGCCGAGGACCGCCGGATGGGGGCCTTGCGAGAACACCGGGAGCCCGGTCTCCGCGACGGCCTCGAAGTCGCGGACCCCGCCGTCGGTGACCACCCCGGCGGCGCCGAGGTACCGCGCCCGCAACGCCAGGATGTCGCCGAGCGTGCCCGACCCCTTTTCGCCCCGGGCCTCGATGACGATCACCTCGCCGGCGCCGACCGAGTCGAAAAGGCGTTTCTGCGCGTTGTAACCGCCGCCGTGGGACTTGAAGAGGTCCTCGCGGTTGGGGACGAAACGCAGCGTCCTCGCCGTGCCGACGATCTTCGAGCCGGGCAGGTTGGGGCGCACACCGTCGATCGCGACGTTGTTCAGCCCGCGCTTGCGCAGCTGGGCGGACAGCCCCGCGACAGGCGCGCGAAGGAGCTTGGCGCGAAGTTCTTCGCTGAGCGCGGGTGCTTCCTCCGCGACCGGTTCGGCCGCGGGAGTGCCCCAGGCCTCGGCTCGCTGCTTTTCGTCGACCTCGGGCAGGCTGCCGATGTCCGAAAAGGACCGGATGCCCTGGGAAACGGTGGTGTGGAGCCGTCCGCTGCTGACGGAGGTGCCGGGAACGTCCACTTCGACCACGACGACGTCGCCGGGGGAGACCACCGTCGACCCGGCGGGCGTGCCGGTGAGGATGACGTCGCCGGGTTCCAGCGTGAAGTGCTGGGAGAGATCGGAAACGAACTGCCGCAACGGGAAGATCAGCCCGGCCGTGGTGTCCTCCTGCACCAGGTCGCCGTTCACCCAGGTGCGGACGCGCAGTGACGACGGGTCGACGTCGCGCGCGTCGATGAGCCCGGGGCCGAGCGGGGTGTAGCCGTCACCGCCTTTGGACCGGACGTTGGAGCCCTTGTCCGCGGTGCGCAGGTCGTAGAGGCCGAAGTCGTTCGCGGCGGTGACCGCGGCGACGTGGTCCCACGCCTCGTCCGGCTTGACCCACCGGGCCGCCGTGCCGATGACCAGGGCGATCTCGCCCTCGAAGGCCAGCAGTTCGGTCCCCGCCGGACGTTCGACCGTGTCCCCGGACACGCCGATCGAGCTCGACGGCTTGAAGAAGTACGACGGATTCGCCGGACGCCGCCCCCGCTGCTCGGCCCGTGACGCGTAGCTGAGATGGACGGCGATGATCTTGCCCGGCCGGGTGCCCAGCGGACCGGACCCGCGACCTGACGGCGCCGTTGCCTCGTAAGTGCCCATAGTTCCCTGAATCCCTCGACCCTTGCTTCGTATCTAATAACGTATATGATTCCGTGCCACAGTGGCAAGGCGGTCACCGAGTGGCTTTCGCCTCGCCCGAGGATCCCTGCGGGCCGCCACTCGCGTCAGGCCTACGTCAAAGGAGTCAAGGTGTCGAATCCAGCGCAGGATGAGCACACGCCCGGCCGGACCGCCCCACCGTCCTCCGACCGGCGCCGGGTCGCGTTCGCGACCGTCGTCGGCACCACCGTCGAGTGGTACGACTTCTTCGTTTACGCGTCCGCCGCCGGTCTCGTCTTCGGCAAGCTGTTCTTCTCCGGACTCGGGGCGAACAGCACCCTCGTCTCGTTCGCCACCGTGGGCGTGAGCTTCCTGTTCCGCCCGCTCGGCGCGTTCCTCGCCGGCCACTTCGGCGACAAGTACGGCCGTCGCGTGGTCCTGGTGCTCACCCTGATCCTGATGGGCGCCGCGACCACGCTGATCGGCGTGCTCCCGACGTTCGACCGGATCGGTGTCCTCGCGCCGGTCCTGCTCATCCTGTTGCGGGTCCTGCAAGGCGTTTCGGCGGGCGGTGAATGGGGCGGCGCCGTGCTGATGGCCGTCGAGCACGCGCCGTCGAAACGCCGGGGACTTTTCGGCTCTTCGCCGCAGATCGGCGTCCCGCTGGGTCTGCTGCTGGCTTCCGGTGTTCTCGCGCTGACCAGCCTGCTCGTCCCCGGTCAGGCGTTCCTCGACTGGGGCTGGCGGATCCCGTTCCTGCTCAGCGTCGTGCTGATCCTGGTCGGTCACTACGTCCGGCGCCGTGTCGAAGAGAGCCCGGTCTTCCGGGAGATCGCCGAACGCCGCGAGCAGACCCGGACCCCGATCATCCAGCTGTTCCGCAAGCACGCGGTGCTCGTCCTGGTGGCCGCGCTGGTGTTCGCGGGCAACAACGCGGTCGGCTACATGACCACCGGCGGGTACATCCAGAACTACGCGACCAATCCGAAGGGGCCGATCGGGCTCGACCGCGGTCCGGTGCTGTGGGCGGTCACCGCGTCGGCGGCGACCTGGCTGATCTCGACGTGGGCGGCGGGCGCGGTGTCCGACCGGATCGGCAGGCGGCGCACGTACGTCCTCGGCTGGATCGCGCAGCTGGCCGGTGTCGCGGTGCTCTTTCCCTTGGTGGACACCGGGAACATCGTGTTGCTGGCGCTCGGGCTGATCATCCTCAGCGTCGGGCTCGGGTTCACCTACGGCCAGCAGGCGGCGTTCTACGCGGAGCTGTTCCCCGCTTCGATCCGGTTCTCCGGCGTTTCGATCTCGTACGCGATCGGCGCGATCCTCGGTGGCGCGTTCGCGCCGACGATCGCGACCGCGCTGGTCGACGCCACCGGCACGTCGGTGTCCGTGGCCGTCTACCTGGCGGGGATGACCGTCGTCGGCCTCATCGCCACCTTGCTGCTGCGTGACCGGTCGGGGATCCCGCTCGGGCCCGACCACGAGGCCGAGCAGGCGGTGAGCCCGCTGCGATTCGGCAAGTAGTCCCGCCGTCCGTGACGCTCACCCGCCGAGAGCGTCACGGACGGCCTTCGCCGCCGCCTTGAGCCGCTCCGCGAGCTCGGTGGGCGGACGCGTGCTGGAAAGGTAGACGACCGCCAGTGCCGCGGGATTGTGGCCGCGCAGGGGGAGCGGCACCGCGACGGCGCTGAGATTCTCGATCACTTCACCGTGGCTGTCCGCGTATCCGCGGGCGGCCACTTCCCGTATGCCCTCCGGCCAGTCCTGCTCCGGAAGCTGGGAGAGGATCGCCCGGCCGGGGGCGCCGACGGTGAACGGATGCCTGGACCCCGGGCGCTGCGCGACGGACGCGACGGCGTGCCGGGGTTCGACGCTGACCAGGGTCACGCACTCTTCGCGGTCCATCACCGCCACGAAACACGTCATGCCGAGTTCGTTCGCGACCGCGGTCAGTTCGGGCAGCGCGGCGGCCCGCAGATCGTGCTTGATCCCCGCCGCGAGCGCCGCCAACCGCGTTCCGAGTTCGTACTTCCCGGCCGGCTCCCGGATGAGGAGCCCGTGGTCTTCGAGCGTCCGGATGAGCCGGTACGCGATCGACCGGTGGACGCCGAGCCGCTCGGCGATCTGGTCGACGCTGAGGGATTCCTGGGCGTCGGCAAGGACTTCGAGTACGCGGATGCCTCGGCTCAGCGTTTGGGACGCGCTCGAAGCCTTGCGGGAGTCCGAAACCATCGTATACGATCCATTTCGATAGTTGAACTGGCTGTTCGATTATAGAACAGGAACAGACGATGATGTCACGCGAAACCAGTTTTTCTCCGGGATCGAGCCTCTATCGGCCGCCCGCGCAGTTCTTCCGGGGCTGCCTCGGCCGCTTCGCGACCGGTGTGGCGGTGGTGACCTTCGACGCCGCAACGAAACGGCACGGCCTGACGGTGAACTCCTTCACCGCGGTCTCGATGGATCCGCCGCTCGTGCTCGTGTCGATCCAGCGCACCGTGAAAAGCCACGGCCTGCTCACCGGTCGCCCGTTCGCGGTCAACGTCCTCGGCGCCGAACAAGAGGCGCTCGCGATGAACTTCGCCGGCCGCCCGAGTCCCGAAGGCGCGCCGACGTGGGTCGAAGGTGGGCACGCGCCGCGGCTCGGCGGCGTGCTCAGCTGGTTCGACTGCACGCCGTGGGCCGCCTACGACGGCGGCGACCACACCCTGTTCCTCGGCGAGGTAAGGGAATTCGACTACCGCTCCGGCGACGCGCTCGGCTTCGTCGACGGGCAGTTCTCGACGATCCACGAATCCGCGCAAGGCCACGAATCCCTGTTCTGACAACGACGTTCATCCGAAGAGGAGCACGACATGGGAGCCCGCACCGGACAGCAGTACCTCGACAAGCTCAACGCGATGACGCCGGAGTTGTACGTCGACGGCGAGAAGGTGACTTCGAAGGTCGCCGAACACGCGGCCTTCCGCAACAACGCGCTGACCTACGCGAAGCTGTTCGACCTCCAGCACGATCCGGCGCACCGCGATGTCCTGACCTACGAGTCGCCGACCACGGGGGAGCGGGTCGGAACCTCGTTCCTGGTGCCGCGCACCGAGGAGGACCTCAAGCGCCGCCGGGCCGCGTTTTCCGTGTGGGCGGAGTATTCCAACGGTTTCCTCGGCCGGACCGGCGACTACATGAACTCGTCACTCACCGCGCTTTCGACCGCGAAGAAGTTCTTCTCCCGGGCCGATCCCGTGTACGGCGAGCGCATCGAGAAGTACTACGAGATGGCGCGCGAGAACGATCTCCTCGCGACGCACACCCTGATCCCGCCGCAGGTCAACCGCTCGGTCTCGGGGAGTCAGCAGGGCGGCGGAAACCTTTCGGCGAAGGTGGTCGAGGAACGGGAGGACGGCATCGTCGTCCGCGGCGCCCGGATGCTCGCCACGATCGCGCCGATCGCCGACGAACTCCTGGTGTTCCCGTCGACCGTGCTGCGCGGCACCCCCGAGGACGCGCCCTATTCCTACGCTTTCGCCGTTCCGAACGACGCGCCCGGGCTGAAGTACTTCTGCCGCGCCGGACTCGACCACGGCCGCTCGGCCTTCGACGAACCGCTCGCGTCCCGGTTCGAGGAGATGGACGCGGTCGTCGTGTTCGACGACGTCTTCGTCCCGAACGAGCGGGTCTTCCTGCTGGGGCATCCGGAACTGTGCAACGCCTGGTACTCCGAGACCGGGGCGGGCGCGCTCATGACCCACCAGGTCGTCACCCGCACGCTGGCCAAGACCGAGTTCTACCTCGGCCTCGCGAGCGAGATCGCCGCCGCGATCGGCATCGGCGGCTTCCAGCACATCCAGCAGGACATGTCGGAGCTGATCTCCTACGTCGAGATCGAGAAGGCCGTGCTGCGCGCGGCGGAGGCCGACGGCAAGCTGAGCGAGGACGGCGTCTTCCTGCCCAAGTGGGAGGTCCTCAACGCCGCGCGGAACTGGTACCCCACGAAGGTGTCGCCGCGGCTGACCGAGATCATCCGCAAGTTCTCCGCGTCCGGTCTCATGGCCCTTCCGGGTGAAGCCGACTTCGACGCGGACGGCCGTCCCGACATCGACACCTACCTGCAGTCGGCCACGCTTCCCGCCAAGGACCGCGCACGGCTGTTCAAGCTGGCGTTCGACGCGTCGGTGTCGAGCTTCGCCGGGCGGGAGTCGCTGTACGAGTACTTCTTCTTCGGCGACCCGGTGCGGATGGCGGGTGCCCAGGTGAACGCGTACCCGAGGGAGGCGCTGCAGGAGCGCGTGCGGGAACTGCTGGCCCGCGACGAGGGGTAAGGCCGACCACGGCGCAAGTCCGTGAAGGCCTCCTTGAGGGACCCAGAGTCCCTCAAGGAGGCCTTCACGGAACTTCGGCGGACGAGGGGTGAGACGGACACGCCCGGGATGCCGTCAACTTGATTCATTCCAGAAAATGGGCCAGACTGCGCCCGTGCCCACCACGCCGGACTTCGAACGGATGCTGCGCGGGGCCTCCCTGCGCGTGACGCGTCCCAGGGTGGCCGTGCTGACCGCGGTGCGCGACCACCCGCACGCCGACACCGACTCGATCATCGGTGCCGTGCGCGCGGAGCTCGGAGAGGTCTCTCACCAGGCCATTTACGACGTGTTGCGGGCACTGACCGCCGCGGGCCTCGTCCGGCGGATCCAGCCGTCGGGGTCCGTAGCACGCTATGAGTCCCGGGTCGGGGACAACCACCACCACGTCGTGTGTCGATCATGTGGTGTCATCGCCGACGTCGACTGCGCCGTCGGTCCCGCACCCTGTTTGAGCGCGTCGGACGACCACGGCTTCGTGATCGAAGAGGCCGAGGTCATCTATTGGGGCCTGTGCCCCGATTGTGCCAGCGCAAACCCCGCGATCGAACCCCGTTCCTGAGCCCTGCAAGCTCTGATCCTCGGAAGGATTCCCGTGTCTGACAGCCCGGACGCCGTCGTCGGCGAAATGAACGAAGAGAGCGCGGGCGGCTGCCCCGTCTCGGCGGGGCGACGCAACCACCCCACCGAAGGCGCGGGAAACCGTGACTGGTGGCCGAACCAGCTCAACCTGAAGATCCTCCGGAAGCACACCGCCGCTTCCGACCCGATGGACGCCGGGTTCGACTACGCCGCCGAGTTCAAGACCGTCGACCTCGACGAGCTCGCCAAGGACGTCGACGCCGTCCTGACCACTTCGCAGGACTGGTGGCCCGCGGACTTCGGCCACTACGGCGGCCTGATGATCCGCATGGCGTGGCACAGCGCGGGCACGTACCGCATCGAGGACGGCCGCGGTGGCGCGGGCGCCGGCATGCAGCGCTTCGCCCCGCTCAACAGCTGGCCGGACAACGGCAACCTGGACAAGGCCCGCCGTCTGCTGTGGCCGGTCAAGAAGAAGTACGGCCGCAAGATCTCGTGGGCCGACCTGATGATCTTCACCGGCAACCGCGCCCTGGAGACCATGGGCTTCAAGACCTTCGGCTTCGCCGGTGGCCGCGCCGACGTCTGGGAGCCGGACGAGGACGTGTACTGGGGTCCCGAGCGCACCTGGCTCGGCGACGAGCGCTACAGCGGCGACCGTCAGCTCGAAGGCCCGCTGGCCGCCGTGCAGATGGGCCTCATCTACGTGAACCCGGAAGGCCCGAACGGCAACCCGGACCCGCTGGCCGCGGCTCGCGACATCCGCGAGACCTTCCGCCGCATGGCGATGAACGACGAGGAGACCGTCGCGCTGATCGCCGGCGGCCACACCTTCGGCAAGGCGCACGGCGCGGCCGACGCCGACAAGTACGTCGGTGCCGAGCCCGAGGGCGCTTCGATCGAGGAGCAGGGCCTCGGCTGGAAGAACTCCTTCGGCAGCGGCAAGGGCCGCGACGCCATCACCAGTGGCCTCGAAACCACCTGGACCTCCACACCGACCCAGTGGAGCCACGGCTTCTTCCAGAACCTCTTCGGCTACGAGTGGGAGCTGACCAAGAGCCCCGCCGGCGCCCACCAGTGGCAGCCGAAGGACGGCGCGGGCGCGAACACCGTGCCCGACCCCGAGACCGGTGAGCTCAAGCGCCCGCCGACGATGCTCACCACCGACCTGTCGCTGCGGTTCGACCCGGTCTACGAGCAGATCTCGCGTCGCTTCCTGGACAACCCGGACGAGTTCGCGGACGCCTTCGCCCGCGCCTGGTACAAGCTGACCCACCGAGACATGGGTCCGATCCAGCGCTACCTCGGCCCGCTGGTCCCGCAGGAGACGCTGATCTGGCAGGACCCGGTGCCCGCCGTGGACCACGAGCTGGTCGACGACGCGGACATCGCCTCCCTCAAGGAGAAGCTGCTCGCTTCGGGCCTGTCGGTCTCGCAGCTGGTCTCGACCGCCTGGGCGTCCGCCTCGACGTTCCGCGCCAGCGACAAGCGCGGCGGCGCGAACGGTGCCCGCATCCGCCTCGAGCCGCAGCGCGACTGGGAGGTCAACGAACCCCAGAAGCTGGCCCAGGTGCTGCAGACGCTGGAAGGCGTCCAGGAGGCGTTCAACAGCGCCCAGACCGGCGGCAAGAAGGTCTCGCTGGCCGACCTGATCGTCCTCGGTGGCGTCGCGGCCGTCGAGAAGGCGGCCAAAGACGGCGGCCACGACGTGACCGTGCCGTTCACCCCGGGCCGCACCGACGCGACGCAGGAGCAGACCGACGTCGAGTCGTTCGCCCCGCTGGAGCCGACCATCGACGGCTTCCGCAACCACCGCGGCAAGGGCCACCGTCTCCCGACGGAGTACCTGCTCATCGACCGCGCGAACCTGTTGGACCTGAGCGCGCCCGAGCTGACCGTCCTCGTCGGCGGTCTGCGTGTCCTCGGCGCCAACGTGCAGGAGTCGAAGCACGGCGTGTTCACGGACAAGCCGGGCTCGCTGACCAACGACTTCTTCGCGAACCTGCTCGACATGGGCGTGCGGTGGACCGCGGCGAACGGCGACGAGGAGACCTTCGAAGGCCGCGATTCCGCGACCGGCGAGGTCAAGTGGACGGGTACCCGGGCCGATCTCGTGTTCGGCTCCAACTCCGAGCTTCGCGCGGTGGCGGAGGTCTACGCCAGCGACGACGCCAAGGAGAAGTTCGTCCGCGACTTCGTGGCGGCGTGGGACAAGGTCATGAACCTCGACCGCTACGACGTGGCATGATCCGAGCCTGAACTCCGGCTTGACACCGGGCCGGCCGCAGTTCGCGGCCGGCCCGCTGTGTTTTCACCGGACGAAAGGAGACGGTTCGCGTGTGGGATCTGCTGGCGGCGGGCGGCTGGGGCCTGCTGGCCGGGTCGGCGTTGCTGGTCGGGGCGATGCTGGGTTTCCTGGTCCGGATCCCGACCAAGGCCGTGGCCAGCGTGATGGCCTTCGGCAGCGGCGTGCTGATCTCCGCCGTCTCCTTCGAGCTGATCGCCGAGGCGCACGAGAAAGGCGGTTTCCTCCCGACCGCCCTCGGTGCCTTGGGCGGCTCGCTGATCTACACCCTCGCCAACATCGCGCTCGCCCGGCGAGGCGCCCGGCATCGCAAGCGTTCGGGCGGCCAGCAGCCGTCCGAGAGCGAACAGGCGGGCTCCGGCACGGCCATCGCGCTCGGCGCCCTGCTGGACGGCGTCCCCGAATCGATGGTGATCGGCACCAGCCTGCTCGGCGGCGGAAGTGTCAGCGTCGTGACCGTGGCCGCCGTGTTCATCAGCAACGTCCCGGAAGGACTGTCCAGCGCGGCGGGGATGAAGCAGGCGGGCCGGACTCCGCGCTATGTCTTCACACTCTGGAGTGGTATCGCCGTGATCAGTGGCGTGGCGGCCCTGCTCGGGTACGGCGTTCTCGGTGGCGCCTCCGGTGCCGTCCTGGCCGTGATCACCGCGATCGCGGGTGGCGCGATCCTCGCCATGATCGCCGACACGATGATCCCCGAGGCCTTCGACGACGCGCACCTCTGGACCGGGCTGATCACGGTCGCGGGCTTCCTCACCGCGTTCGGCCTTTCGCGCATCGAGGGCTGAGCGAGGGTGAGCCCGGACGGGCGCTCGACATCACGCGTTCGGCGTAGTCGAAAAGCACGCGCCCGAAATGACGGATAGCACTGGATGCGGGGGCCGTGCTGACGGAGGATTTCGCTGCCGACGTACCACCGAACGCCTGGGAGCGAGTCGCATGAAGAACGAAACCACCGAAAATCTCCGTTTGCTCTTCTCCGGCCTCGGGATCGACACCGCGAGGGCCGGTGGCGAGGTCGACCTCGTCATCGACCGCTTCGACAACTGGACCAACAAGGCCCGGGTGGACGCCTTCAGATGCTTCACCGGCGCTTGCTGCGTCGTTCCACCGCTGGCCGAAGCCAAGTGACTCGCTGATCACCCGGCGGCCGGCGGCGGGATCGGCGCTCCGGCGCAGGATCCGCCGTCGGCCTTGCCGGTCGAGAAGAACTCGACCGCCTTGCTCGCGCAGGGGAGCGAGGACAGCGAACCGTGGTGGTCGTCCTCGATGGTGAGCAGGGTGCCGCCGATCCGTTCGCGCATGGCCACCGCCCACCCGATCGGTGTGACCGGTTCGTAGGTGTGCCCGACCAGCTGCAGCGGACTGGTTCCCTGCGTGAAGTTCCACGGCTGGACCGGCAACGGCCAGCCCGCGCACCGGCCGTTCCAGATCCCGGGGCTGGCGACGGCCGGGTAGGCGCGGATGCGGTCGAGCCTGCGCTGCCAGATCGTTTCGAAGTCGCGCGGGCCTTCGGAGGCGTTGCAGAGGATCGCCGTCTGCTGAAAGGTGTTGGACCCGTTCGGATCCACGTCCCAGCCGAATCCGCGACCTTGCCCGGACGCGGGTTCCGTGGCGGGAGTGCCACCGTCGCGCAGGGCCGCGAGCGCCTCGGCCGCGTTCGCCCACTCGCGGCGCGGACCGGCGAGGTGGTTCGTCACCGTCTCGCCGTGTTGGTCGCGGAGCTTCAGGAGCGCGTCGAGCACCGCGGGCTGAGTGACGCCGAAGTGGTAGACGGCGTCGTAGCGGGCGATCCATCCGGCGAACTCCCTGGCGGTGACCTCGCCCGCCGCGACCATCGCGTCGTCCATCGCACCGATGTCGAAGCTCGGCGACATGACCGAGTCCAGCAGCATGCGGCCCACCCGGGCGTCGAACGCGGTGCGGTAGGCGGCGCCGAGCGCGGTGCCCCAGGAGACGCCGTAGAAGCCGATCTTCTCCTCGCCCAGCGCCTCCCGGATCCGGTCCATGTCGCGGGCGACGTTCTCGGTGGTCAGGTTGCGGACGAACTCGGGGTCGGCGGCGACGCAGCGCTGGTTGACCTTCGCGTCCCGGTCGAACACGAACCGCGCCTTTTCCTTGTCCGGCAAAGAAGCCGGCGGTTCGGCGTCGTCACCGGGAAGCGGCGGGCAGGCTACGTCGGCGCTGTAGTCGACGCCGCGCGGATCGAAGCCGATCAGGTCGTGATCCACGCCGATCCCCGCTGCTTCGCTGTCGGTGATCCACCGCGGCTCGTGGATCCCGGACTGGCCGGGGCCGCCGGGATTCAGCAGCACCACACCCTGTCGCCGCGCGGGATCGGTCGCCTTCCGCCGGGACACCGCGATGCCGATCTTCCGCTCGTCCGGCTTCGCGTAGTCGACCGGCACGCTCACCATGGCGCATTCGGTGCGCTGGTCGTCGGCGGGTTCCCAGCCCTTGGCGACGTCCTTGCAGAGTTTCCAGTCGAGCGAGGCGGGTGACGCGGAAGCGAGCGCCGGCGCCGTCAGCGCGGCCATCGTCGTCGCGAGCAACACGATCGCGACCCGGTTGCGGGGCATGGGCGGTTCTCCAAGGGCTCGACGGCGGGACGTCGTCAGCCTCGCCGCGCGCCCCGTCCGTCCACATCGGCCGATCGGCCGAGGCGCACCGGCCGTTGGTTCAGACCTCGCCCGAGGCCAGCAGCGTCAGCAGTTCGGCGTGCCCGGCCTGGGTGATGAGGCTGGCGGCGTCGAAATAGATACGCTCGTTGGTAATCCTGTCCCCGTCGAAGAAGAACACCGCGATGATCGGCACGCGGAACGCCTTGCCGGTGGGCGGACGGCCGTAGAACTCGCCGAGGTTGGTGCCGAGCAGGTCGAACTCGACGATGACCGATTCGTCGGCGAAGTGGTAGCGGACGTTGTCGTGCCGCTGGTCCGGGAAGGCCGTGCGGGTCATGCGGTAGTACCCCATGACCTCTTCGTCGCCGTCGAAGATCTGCCCGGTCGCCATGATCTCGTAGTGCGGATGGCCGTTGAAGGTGCCCAGGGTGCGGTCGAACTCCTGGGTCACCTCCGTGTCCATGTGCTCTTCGATGATCTTGTGGCGGCGCTCGCGCAGGTCTTCGCTGATCACTGGTCCTCCGGGTCGTTGCTGGTCGCGATGCGGAGCCTACCGCCCGCGGCCTCGTCGTCGGTTCCGTAGAGGAGCGTGCCGCACGAGCGTGAGAGGCAGGTCATGGCCTCGATCTTGTGACCGGGGAAATCGCCTATCGTCGTCGGGGCAGGGGAGAGGGCGATCGAACCGTCGGGGCGGAGAACGCCCGCCGCGTACACGGCCGAGTCGAACGGGCCGTCGTCCCCGGGGTCGGAGGCGGCCGAGATCAGGACGCGGTCGTCTGCGGTGATCTCGACGTCCGAGGTGTGCCGGACGTCGGTGGTGGGATACGGGACGCGGAACGGCTGCGACTTCGGCTTCCCGAAGGACAGTTTTGAGACCGAGAACTCCGCGGAGAAAAGCGTGGCCGGGCGGGCGTCCTGACCCCGGTCCGCCCAGACGGCGAACAACCGGTCATTCACCTTTTTCAGGGCGAAACCCTCGTAATTGTCGTCCGGGTCGCCCTTCGGTACCCGGAACGTGCCGAAAACCTTCAGCCGCCGGTCTTTCAGCTTGATGTGAAAGCCCTTGCCGCCGCTGGCCAGCGCGATGAATTCGCCTGTCCTTCCCGGAACGGCTTCGGCTGCTTCCAGATCGACCGGGAGTTCGCCCGGCCAGTCGATCTTGTCCACCTTGGACACTTTGCCGCTATCGAGCCGTACCCGGACGGCTCGGTTCTCGCCCGGCTTCTTGTTGTCCCTCAACACCAGCGCGTCGACCCGCTCGCCGTCCTTGTCGAGAACGGCGACACCGCTCGCGCCGGAGGTCATCCCGGTTCCGATGGATTCCCAGCCGTCACCCGCCAAAGCCGTCGACGGCAGGAGCAGCGGGAGGGTCAATGCCGGAAGAATCGCGAGAGAGGCGAATTTCATGCCGACAAACTAGTCCAGGAACGGGATCGCGCAAAGGCCGGAATCGATGCATCGGTCGGGGTGGTCGTGAGTGGTAAGTGACGTTCTAACGCGACTTACCACTCACGACCCCGGTGCTCAGCCGCAGGAAAGGGAGCCGGCCCGGAGCGCGTGGCCGCCTTCGTTCCCGTCGTCGGCCCAGACCACCTGCTTGCTCCCGGAGGCGCAGGTGGGCGAGATGGCGAAACCTTCGTTGTTGTAGTTCTTCATCGCGCTCGGCCGGTTGTAGGTGGCGGTCACGGCGAATTTGCCCTGCGTGCCGACGGAGAGCGTCGTCAAGTTGCCGTCGCAGTTGTCGTCGCAGACCGCCCACAGCTTGCCGGACGAAGCCTCGTATTCGAGCTCCATGATCGAGTCGAGCCCGCTCGCGAAGCTCGCGACGCGGGTGTACTTCCCGCCCGCCTGGTCGAGCGCGTAGGCGTAGATCATCCCGTTGCTCTCGAGACCGACGAGGTAGAGGCCGGTGCCGTGGCCCGGGTAGGTGCTCGGGTTGTACGGCGCCTTCGTGCGCTCGTCCACGAAGCCCTTCGCGGTGAGGGCGCTGTCCGGGATCCATGAGACGGCTTCGAGCCCGTCGTTGGCCGAGACCTTCGGCAGGTCCGCCGTCAGATCCCATTCGGCCTTGGCGGTAAGGGTCTTGGCTGAGCCGGAGACGTCGTAGCGGAGCACCTTGAGTGTGCTCTTCTTGTCGTTGTCACCGTCGCGTTCGGTGGCCGCGACCACGCCGTCCGGGGTGGCGACGACGGCTTCTGCGTCAGGGTCGCCCTTGCCGCTGCGGTAGCGCAGCGCCTTGCCGGACGACCAGCCGTTGGCGGTGTCCGGCTTCCACTTCGTGCCGTTGCGTACGAGGCGGTACAGCGTGCCGGGACCGTTCTTCACGGCCCACAGGACGTCGGCGCCTTGGAAGGACAGACCGCTCATGTTGCCGCCCAGAACGTCGGAATCGTCGGCGTTCGACACGGCTGAACCGCCTGGCCAGGGGCTGTTCGCCGTGGGGCTCGCGACGGCGGTCGTGGCGGGCAGGACCAGCAGGGCCGCGGCGACGGTGGCGACGGCGGCGGGGCGGATCCGGCGAGGTGATCGGGGCATTCGCGCTCCTTCGGGGCGGACGAAGTGGGTCGCGGCGTGTCGTCACAAGTTAAGTAAGTTTCCTTACGAATACAAGATATCGCCAATCTCTCACGAAATGAAGCAACGGCGGGTTTACAAAAAGTGTCGGCTTGTCAAACCGGGTGTACATCACCTACAGTTTTGTAAACCCAGCCAACGGAGGAGGGTGCGATGAGCGAGATGACGGGCACGATCCCGGCGGGCTCGACCGAAGGATGGACCGATCGCAAGCGGTATCTGTGGCTGATCGGCCTGGTGGTGCCCTCGCTCGCGTTCCTCGCCATGGGCCTGTACGCGGCCACCGGCTGGGGCGTGTGGTTCTGGATCGGGCCGATCGTCATCCTCGTGGTCGTCCCGCTGATCGACCTGATCGCCGGGCTGGACCGGGACAACCCGCCGGACGACGTCATCGAGCGGCTGGAGAAGGACCGCTACTACCGCTGGATCACCTTCGCGTTCCTGCCCATCCAGTACGCGGGTTTCGTGGCCGCGTTCTGGCTGATCGCCAACGGGGATCTGTCCGTCGTGGACAAGATCGGCCTGGCGATCTCGATCGGCTGCATCGGTGGCATCGGCATCAACACCGCGCACGAACTCGGGCACAAGAAGGAAAGTCACGAGCGCTGGCTGTCGAAGATCGCGCTGGCGCAGAGCTTCTACGGCCACTTCTACATCGAGCACAACCGCGGCCATCACGTCCGGGTCGCGACTCCGGAGGACCCGGCCAGCAGCCGGGTGGGGGAGAGCTTTTACCGATTCTGGCCGCGCACGGTGTTCGGCTCGCTGAAGTCCGCCTGGGGCCTGGAGCGCAAGCGGTACGCCCGGCGCGACCGGCATCCGTTCCGGATCGGCAACGACGTCCTCAACGCCTGGCTGATGTCCGCGGTGCTGTGGGCGGCGCTGACCGTGTGGCTGGGCCCGGGAATCCTGCCGTACCTGGTGATCCAGGCCGTGATCGGCTTCTCGCTGCTGGAGGTCGTGAACTACATGGAGCACTACGGCATGCGGCGGCAGAAGGTCGGCCCGCCGAACCGGCGACGCTACGAACGGGTCGACCCCAGCCACAGCTGGAATTCCAACAACATCGCCACCAACGTCCTGCTGTACCACCTGCAGCGGCACAGCGATCACCACGCCAACCCGACCCGCCGTTACCAGACCCTGCGCGATTTCGCGGAATCTCCGGTCCTGCCGACGGGGTACGCCGGGATGATCGTGCTGGCGCTGATCCCGCCGGTCTGGCGCCGCGTGATGGATCCGAGGGTGCTCGCGCACTTCGACGGTGACATCTCCCGCGCCAACATCCAGCCGTCGAAGCACGGGAAGATCCTGGCGCGCTACGGAACCCGCGTCACGGCGCCGTCCAGGGCGGCCGAAGACACGCACGGCGACGCGACCGAGGGCGGGATGTGCCCGGGCTGCGGCTACGTCTACGACGAAAAGCTCGGCGACCCGCGGGAGGGTTTCCCCGCCGGCACGCCTTGGTCGTCGATCCCGGATTCGTGGTGCTGTCCGGACTGCGGGGTGCGGGAGAAGGTCGATTTCGTGGCACCGGGAAGGGTCGGAGCATGATGAAGATCGAGGCGGACCGCGCGAAATGCGACGGGCTGGGCATGTGCGAGGCGATGGCGCCCGACTTCTTCGAAGTGGGTGACGACGGCACGGTCGTGGTGCTCGACGAGCAGCCGGGCGAGGAGCACCGGCAGGACCTTTCGGCCGCCGTCGACGCTTGCCCTGTCCTCGCCCTCAAACTGCGGGACTGACCATGGCACTGGTCGTCGTGGGAGCGTCACTGGCCGGACTGCGCGCGGTGGAGGCCGCCCGGCGGGACGGGTACCGAGGGCGGATCGTGCTGATCGGCGCGGAAGAGCATCCGCCGTATGACCGGCTCCCGCTGTCGAAGGCGTTCCTCGACAAGGAAGGTTCCGGGGACGTCGAGCCGTTCCACACCGAGGCCGCGTTGCGCGACGAACTCGGCGTCGACTTGATGCTCGGCGCGCCCGCGGACGGGCTCGACACCGCCGCTCGCGAGGTTTCGGTGGCGGGCACGACCGTTTCCTACGACGCTCTGGTGATCGCGACCGGCGCCACCGCGCGGCGGTTGCCCGGCAGCGAAGGGATCGCCGGAGTCCACACGCTGAGGACCGCCGAGGACGCCCTGGCCGTCCGGGCCGCTCTCGACGGCGGGGCGCGGACGGTCGTGATCGGGGCGGGTTTCATCGGTTCGGAGGTCGCCGCGGCCGCCCGGAAGCGCGGGCTGCCGTCCACGATCGTCGAGGCGCTCGACGTCCCGCTCACGCGATCTGTCGGGGCCGAGGCCGGTGCGATGTGCGCTTCGCTGCACTGGGAGGCGGGCACGGAGCTGCGGTTGTCCACGCAGGTCACCGGTCTGGAATCCGGCGACGGCGCGGTGACCGGTGTCCGGCTTTCGACCGGTGAAGTGCTGCCCGCGGATCTCGTCGTCGCCGGCATCGGTGTCGTCCCGGCCACCGGCTGGCTGGCCGGGAGCGGGGTGCCGCTGCACGAGGGCGACGGCGGAGTGGTCTGCGACGCCACGCTCGCGACCGGGGTGCCCGGCGTGTATGCCGCCGGGGACGTCGCCCACGCCGAGAACCCGCTGTTCGACGGCGAATTGATGCGGCTGGAGCACTGGACGAACGCCGCGGAGCAGGGTGCCGCGGCCGCTCGTCACGCGCTGGCACCGGAGTCGGCGCGGGCGCTGGCTCCGGTGCCGTACTTCTGGTCGGACTGGTACGACCACCGGATCCAGTTCGTCGGCACCCCGCGCGCGGACGAGGTGGTGACCGCGATCCCGGCGTCCGGCGGCTTCACCGCGTTGTACCGGCGCGGGGACCGGATCGTCGGCGCGCTCACCCTCGACCGGCCGCGCGAGATCATGAAGTACCGCCGCCACATCGCCGGGCGGGCGCCGTGGCCCGAGGCGCTGGCGTTCGCCGAGTCGACGGCAGCCTAGAATGTCGATCATGAGCGAGGCCCCCTCCGCCGCGGCCACGGGTGGTCCGTACCGGCAGCCGATCGTCGCGTCGGCGATCGAGCTGACCGTGCGTTCCGGCTGGGCCTCGGTGACGATGAGCAAGCTCGCGGAGATCGTCGGGGTCAGCCGTCAGACCGTGTACAACGAGCTCGGCTCGAAGACCCAGCTGGCCGAAGCGATGATCTCGCACGAACTCGCGCGGTTCCTCTCGGTCGTCCAGGACGCCTTCGAACGGCACCCCGATGACCTCGTCGAGGCGATCCACGACGCCGTCCGCGGCGTCCTCGAACTCGCCGACGACAATCTCCTGCTGCGCGCCATCGTCTCGGCCACACACGGCGCCGACACCGAACTGCTGCCGCTGCTGACCGTCCGGGCGGGTAGCCTCCTGAGCGAAGCGACGATCATGCTGCGCGGTCGCGTCCGCTCCTACGACCCGCCGCTGGACGGCGAGCATCTCGACGTCGCCATCGACGTCGTGGTCCGGACGGTGCTGAGCCACATCATGCAGCCGTCGGACACCCCGGCGCGCACGGCCGACGCGCTGGCGTGGATGGCTTCGCGGGTGCTCGGCGCCAGTACGAGCCGCTCACTCCGGCATCCAACGCTGGATTAGGGCCGCCGTCTCCGCCGCGCTGAGGCGGGTGCTGTCGATACGCACGTGGGTCGCGGTCGAGCCTCGTGAGATGGGCGATCACGCGTGATCAGACGGCGAACACTCGTGATCAGAGACGGATCTCTCGTGATCAGACGGCGAACACTATGAACGCCGTCTGATCACGTGAGTCACGCCTTCGCTCACCTCGGGTCGATCTCTGAGCGTCAGAGCAGGCGCTCGCCGAGCGGGGTCGTCAGGTACAGAACGCTGCGGCCGGTGCGTTCCCGCGCGACCAGGCCGCTGTCCCGCAAGACCTTGAGGTGCTGCGAAACGGCGCTCGGAGTCACGCCGAGAGCCTGCGCCAGGTCGGTCGTGGTCGCGGGGGAGGACAGCGCCGAGAGCAGGTCGGCCCGCGTCTTGCCCAGCAGCCGTACCGCGCTGGACCCGGGTGACCGGGTTCCGGCCGCCCACAGCGCGCCGGTTCCCCGCGCCGGGTAGCGGATCGTGGTCTGGGTCGAAGTGTTCTCCTTGACCAGGACGTACGGCGACCCGAGGACGACAGGCATCAGGACGAGCCCGCCCGGCCCCCGCGTGATGACACGATGCTGATCGCGCCACCGCTCGCCCGCCAGAATCACCCGATCGTCGCGCCAGCGCAGATCCGGATGCAGGTCCGCGAACAACCGCTCGGCACCGCCCGCGGTCAGGGCCCGGGCGTGGTACGCGACATCGGCGTCCAGCACCGCCCGGATCCGCGGCCAATGCGGTGCGACAAGGCGGTCGTGAGCACGGCGCAGTTCCTCGGCGACCTCTCGCAGACCCGACACGGGATCATCGGCGAGGCGCGCGGCGGCGGGAGGAAGTTTTTCGCCGAAGACCCGGCCGAGGCACGCCCTCACCCGGTCTTCGGGGGTCCGCTGCAGCGCGCTGAGGTCGTTTTCGAGGGAATCCCCGGAGTCCCGCGGCGCCGGTACGAGGAACTCGGGCCAGCCGAGCCTGCCGGTCACGAGCAACCGCCAAGTCCGTGAAAGGCCGAGCGGCTCGCGATCGAGTTCCTCGCGCGCCCACCGAAGCCAGGGCAGGTTGACCGCGTTCCGGTCGATCCCGGCGAGCTGCTGCAAACCGGCCACGGTCTCGGACAGCGGCGAGATCGCGAACCGGGTCGCGGCCAGTTCGGCGACACCGAGTTCGAGGGTCATCGGCATCGCCCGAGTATGTAGCCCGGAGCTAAATGGTGTCCCCGGAACGCCGGACGTCACCACGATCCGATCATGTCCGACTTACCCCGCGCCTACCGGCGACTGTGGTGGGCCACCGGGATCGACAGCCTCGGCAACGGCGTCTTCGCCGCCGCGTTGCCGTTGCTGGCCGTGACGGTGAGCCACGACGCGAGAGACGTCGCCCTGGTCTCCGCCGCGACGTATCTGCCGTGGCTTCTGCTGTCGCTCACCGCCGGTTCCGTCGTCGACAGGGCTGACCGAATCACCCTCCTGTGGCGAACACAGACGCTCCAAGCCCTGATTGTCGGCGTGCTCACCGTGCTCGTCGCGGCCGAGCTCGTCACCGTGCCGTTGCTCGTCGTCCTCGCGTTCGCCCTGGGGTCTTGCGACGTCTTCTACGACAACGCCGCGCAAACAGCGCTGCCGGATCTCGTTCCGAAAGCCCTGCTGCACCAGGCAAACGGCAGCCAGCAGGTGGCATTGGTCGTCGGCAGGCAGTTCCTGGGCCCGCCTCTCGGGAGTTTGTTCTTCGCGCTCGCCTGGACACTCCCGTTCGCCGTCGACGCCGCGTCGTTCGTCCTCGCCGCCCTGCTGCTGGCCAGGCTGCCCAGACGACGACAAGCGGCCTCGGAACAGGTGAAGGTTCTCGATGGCCTTCGCTGGCTGACGAGACATCGCCTGTTGCGCACTCTCGCCTTGCTGCTCGGCGTCAACACCTTCTGCGGTCAGTTCGGGAACGCGACCCTCGTGCTGTTCGTGACCGACGCGCTGCATCTCGGCGCGGGATCGTTCGGTCTGCTGCTCGCCGGGGCGGCGCTCGGTGGGATCTCGGGCGGTCTGGTGAGCGCGCGGCTGGTCGCCCGCCTCGGCGACCTTCGCGCGCTCCTCGTCTCGCTCGCCGTGAACGCCGTCGTCTTCGTCGGCATGGGGTTCAGCCCGAACGTCGCCGTCCTCGGCGGGCTCTTGGCGGTGAGCGGATTCGTGACGACGATCTGGAACGTCGTCACGGTCAGCGTCCGGCAGCGGGTGGTGCCGTCGTCGCTGCTCGGCCGCGTCAACAGCGTGTACCGGCTGCTCGGCTGGGGACTGATGCCGCTCGGCGCGCTGACCGGCGGAGTGCTCGCGCACAGGTTCGGGCTTCGTGTTCCTTACCCTGTCGCGGGTGTCGTCCGCGGCCTCGCGCTCGTGGCTGCGCTTCCCGTGCTGATCCCGGCGATGCGGGAAGCTACTCCTCGGTGAGCTCGGCCAGCTGATCCGCGGCGTCCTGGTTACCGCGTTCCGCCAGCCGGCGCAGTTCGTCCAGCGCGCCCAGTTCGGTCGCCGTTTCGATCAGCTGGTCCGCGGCGTCACTGCTGCCGCCGTCGGCCAGCTGCCGGAGTTCGTCCAGGTCGGCTCGCTCGGCGGCGTCCTGGATGCGCTCGTCGATGGAGTCCCGGTCCTCGCTCATGTCACCAGGCTACGGGCAATCCGTACACCCCGTACACGGATCCGTCGTGCTTGAACTTCACTTCCGACAGGTCCGTGGCGAGCCGCAGCGTCGGGATCCGCCGGTACAGCGTGCTGTAGACGACCTGGAGTTCCATCCGCGCGAGCGGCTGGCCGAGGCATTGGTGCACGCCGAACCCGAAGGCCACGTGACGACGGGAGTCACGGCGGAGGTCGAGGCGGTCGGGGTCCGGGAAGACTTCGGGATCGCGGTTGCCGATGTCGTTGGCGAGGATGATGCCTTCGCCCGCCTTGATGACCTGCCCGGCGATTTCGATGTCTTCGAGCGCGACCCGCCGACGTCCGTTGTGCGTGATGTGCAGGTAACGCAACAGTTCTTCGACGGCTGAGGCGACGAGTTTCGGGTCGTCCGTGTCGCGGAGCAGGGCGAGCTGGTCCGGATGTTCGAGCAGCGCCAGCGTGCCCAGCGCGATCATGTTGGCGGTCGTCTCGTGTCCGGCGATCAGCATGAGGACGCCCATCTGGGCCGCCTCCTGCCGGGTCAGTTCGCCGGCGCGGATCCGCTCGGTGAGACCGGACAGCAGATCTTCGCCGGGCTTGTCGAGTTTCTCGCCGATCAGGGTGTCGAGGTACCCGCCCAGCGCGGCACCCGCGGTGGCCTTCGCCTCCGGAGTGGCCTCGCGGTTGATCAGGACATTGCTGTTGTCCTGGAAGAAATCGTGGTCGGCGTAGGGGACACCGAGCAACTGGCAGATCACCAGCGACGGCACCGGAAGCGCGAACGCCGTGACGAGGTCGGCGGGGTTCGGACCGGCCAGCATCTCGTCGATCAGGTCGTCCACGATCTTCTGGACGCCGGGTCGCATGGCCTCCACCCGTTTGATGGTGAACGGCGCGGTCACCATCCGGCGCAGCCGGGCGTGTTCGGGGTCGTCCATCAGGATGAAGCTGATGGACCCGTTGCGCAGCGGTGTCGGACTCGGGTACCCGGGCCGGGTGATGTCGGCGCTGACCCGGGGATCCGACAGCAGTTTCCGCTGGTCGGAGTACCGGGTCGCGAGCCAAGGCGTGCTGTCGTCCCACAGCCGGACCCGTGCGAGGGGCGTCTCCTCCTGCAGCGACCGGATGACGGGAGGCGGGTCGAACGGGCAGCCCGCGGCCCTGGCGGCGGGGAAGGACGGGGTGGTGGTCACGGTTTTCCTCCAACGAGAGCGCCGGTGAGGTCCGGACGGCGCAGACGGGCTTGTTTGGGCATGTTCCAGCCGAGGACGCCGGTCACCACGCCGTTCCGCCGGTATTGCGCGACGAAGCGGCGTTCGGCCAGTGAACCTTCCACAATGGACACTTCGGCGTCCGCGAAGAGGATTCCGTGCACGTGGATCTTGGTGTCGAACTGATCGGTCCAGAAGTAGGGGACCGGGGTGTAGGGCCGGTCGTCGCCCAGGACGACCCCGGCGACGTGCCCCGCCTGCTCAAGGGCGTTGGTCCGGTTTTCCAGGCGCAGGGCCACATCGAGCGTTTGGTGATGCCAGCGCGCCACGTCGCCCACGGCGTGGACGCCCTCCGCGGCGCGGCACCGGGAATCGCAGACGACGCCGTTCGCCAGCGCCAGTCCGCTGCCTTCGAGCCATTCCGTGTTCGGTGTCGCGCCGAACGCCACCACGACGACGTCCGCGGGGAGTACCTCGCCGGTCTCCAGGCGCACGCCGGTGACGCGCCCGTCCTGGGACTCCAGTCCGGTGACCGCCGCGCCGAGCCGCAGGTTCACGCCGCGTGCGGTGTGCAGGTCCGCCAGCAGATCCGAGACCACCGGGCCGAACTGGGCCGCCAGCGGCGCCGGTTGCGGTCCCGCGAGAGTGACCGGCACGCCCATCCCGGCGGCGGTGGCGGCGATCTCGGTGCCGAGGACGCCGTCGCCGACGACCACTGTCCGGGGGCGGGACAGGAGATCGGTCCGCAGGGCCAGCGCGTCGTCGAGGGTGCGGAGGACGTGAACGCCGTCGAGACCGTCCTGCCCTGGAAGGGTGCGTGGTCGCAGGCCGGTGGCGAGCACGATCCCGTCCGCGGTCAGGGTCCGCTCCGAGGCGGTGCGGACGGTCCTTTCCCGGACGTCCAGGGAAACGGCCGCGTCGCCGAGCAGGAACTCAGCGTCCAAAGTGGACAACCGCTCGGCCGGTCGCAGCTGTGTCCGGGCGGGTTCCCAGTGTCCGGAAAGGACCTGTTTGGACAGTGGCGGTCTGTCGTAGGGGAGATGCGGCTCGGCGCCCAGCATCGTGATCCGCTCCGAGTAACCCTTGCGGCGCAAGGCTTCCACCGTTCCGAGGCCGGCGGCGGAGGCGCCGACTACGAGCAGGGTCACTCGTTCACCGTGATGGCGGCGCCGGGGCAGACATCGGCGGCCTCGCGGACGATGTCGTGCAGTCCGGCGCCGGGCGCCTCGTCGAGCAGGAGGACGATGCCGTCCTCCTCCCGCTGGTCGAAGACGTCGGGGGCGAGCAGCACGCAGGTTCCGGCGCCGCAGCACTTGTCCTGGTCGACGGTGATCTTCATGGTCCTCTTCCTTCGTCAGGGCAGGGGGTGACCGGTGCCAGCCACATCCCGGCGAGTGCGTCGATGAGCCCGGTCGCGGCGTCTTGCCAGGTGGACCGGGGAGTAGGGGTGCCTTCGGCGAGGGCGCGTTCGCGTTCGGCGACGATGTGAACCAGCAGTTGCCGGGCCATGTCGCCGCGTTCGGCGCGGACGTCGGCGGGCAGGTCGGGCAGGCAGCGGTGCAGTCCTTCGACGATCCGGACCAGTGACGGCGAGGTCAGCGATTCCTCGACCATGATCGGGCGGAACGCGGGGTCGGTCATCACCTGCGCGCCGAAGCGCGCGAACCAGGTGGGACTGCCGAGCGTGGCCAGGTGTTCGGCGACCGGGGTCACCAGGCAGCCGATCCACTCGCGCAGGTCCGTGCTGTCGCCGATGTCGGCCAGCATCCGGCGCCGGATCTCCTCGATCGGTCCCGAATGCCGCCGCGCGATCGCGCGGACCAGATCGGCCTTGGTGCCGAAGTGGTAGCCGACGGCGGTGTTGTTGCCCTGTCCCGCCGCCTCGCTGACCTGGCGGTTGGACACCGCGAAGACGCCGTGTTCGGCGAACAGCCGTTCCGCCGCGGTCAGGATCAGTTCCCGCGTCGCGTGCGCCCGTTCGGCGCGGGTGCCGGTGATCTCACTCGTCATGGGCATCACCATCGCACGGGCAGTTCCCGCAGTCCGCCGACGGCGAGCCCTTCGACCTTGCGCAGGTCCGCCGCCGCGACGGCGAGTTCCAGCGTGGGCAGTTTCTCCAGCAGGACCCCGAGGACGACCTGGAGTTCGGTGCGGGCGAGCGGTTGCCCGAGGCACGCGTGCGCGCCGGCGCCGAACGCCAGATGCGGGTTCGGGCTGCGGTCGAGCGTCATGTCGGCCGCGCCTTCGAACGCGTCTTCGTCGCGGTTGGCCGAAGCCATGCTGCACATCGCGGTGGTGCCCGACGGCAACGTCGTCCCGCCGACCTCGAAATCCTCGGTGAGGTAACGCGACATGCCGATCCCCGCGTTGGCGTCCAGGCGAAGGGATTCCTCGACCGCGGTGCGGATGAGCGACCGGTCCGCGAGCAGCGCCTCCCAGCGGCTCCGGTCCGCCAGCAGCATCGCCACCATCTTCGCGATCATGTTCGCGGTGGTCTCGTGCCCGGCGATCAGCAGGCCGATCCCGGTGGCGACGAGCAGCGCGTCGGACCAGCGCTCGCCGTCGGAGTCGGTGTCGGTGATGAGCGCGCTCAGGATGTCCTCACCCGGGTCGGCCCGCTTGGCCGCGATGTGCCCGCCCATGTACCGGCCGAATTCCACCTGCGCGATGTCGAATTCCGCCTGGGTGTAGCGGGTCATGCTGAGCATCACGTCGGACCAGTGGGCGAACCGCTCGCGGTCGGTGTCCGGGACACCGAGCATGTCGCAGATGACCCACACCGGCAGCGGAAACGCCAGGCCCGCCTTGAGATCCGCGGGTTCGCCCTTCGCGGCCATCCCGTCGATCAGCTGGACGGCCATCGCCTCCATCCGCGGCCGCAGCGCGTTCATCCGCTTGGCGGTGAACCACTTCCCGAGCATCCGGCGCCATTTCAGGTGCGCCTCGCCGTGCTGGGGGATCACGCCCGCCATCTCGCTGTTGAAGACCCCGCCGGACTCGGTGTCCGCGACCCTCGCCGCGTTGTCCTCGGGGGTCGGCCTGGTGAACCGCGGATCGGACAGGACGCGTTTGACGTCCGCGTAGCGCGTGATCAGCGACGCTTCGTCGCCGCTCGCGAGGGTGACCTTGGCGACCGGGCACTTCGAGCGGAACTCGGCCCATTCGGCGGGCGGTTCGAGGGCGGCCTCGGTCGGGAACGGGAAGCTCGGCAGCCGATCAAGGTCGCTCTGCGTCATCAAGGGCTCCTTCAGCGTGGTGGTCGCGTGATGCACACAGTGCCCGGACTGTTGGCATAAGTCAATCAACTGACTTAAGTTGGACCCGTTAGCTCCCGATCCCTTCCCGGAGGCCTTGTATGACTCAGCCTGTGCCACGTCCTCAGCCGGTCGTGGTGGTGTTAGCGCTGGGCGGGATCGTGGTCTCGCTGATGCAGACCCTGGTCATCCCGTTGATCCCGAAGCTGCCGGAGCTCCTGGACGCGTCACCCGCCGACGCGACCTGGGTCATCACGGCGACGTTGCTCGCGAGCGCCGTCGCGACGCCCGTCGTCGGCAGGCTCGGCGACATGTACGGGAAACGCCGGATGCTGCTGCTCAGCCTCGGCATGCTGATCGCGGGGTCTGTCGTGGCCGGGCTCAGCGACACACTGGTGCCGATGGTCGCCGGCCGGGTGCTGCAGGGCTTCGCGGCCGGCGTGATCCCGCTCGGGATCAGCATCATGCGCGACGAGCTCCCGGCCGAAAGGCTCGCTTCGGCGACCGCGACGATGAGTGCGTCACTCGGTGTCGGCGGCGCCCTCGGCCTGCCCGCGGCCGCGTTGCTCGCCGAGAACGCCGACTGGCATCTGCTGTTCTGGATCGCGGCCGGGCTCGGCGTCGTCGTGACGGTGCTCGTGCTGGCGTTCGTTCCCGAATCGAATGTGCGCACCGGCGGGCGGTTCGATCTCGTCGGCGCGCTCGGGCTCTCCACCGCGTTGGTCTGCCTGCTGCTGGCGATCCCGAAGGGCGCGCAGTGGGGCTGGGCGAGCGGGCGGACCCTGGGTCTGTTCGGGACGGCCGCGCTCGTCCTGCTGCTGTGGGGCCGCTGGGAGCTCCGGACGGCCCGGCCGCTGGTGGACCTGCGGACCACGTTCCGGCGTCAGGTCCTGCTGACCAACCTGACGTCGATCGTGTTCGCCTTCGCGATGTTCGCGCAGTCGCTGGTGCTGCCGCAGATCCTCCAGCTCCCCGCCGCGACCGGCTACGGACTGGGGCAGACCATGCTCGTGACCGGTCTCGTGCTGGTGCCGTCCGGGGTCGTGATGATGCTGACCGCCCCGTTGTCGGCGCGGATCACGAAAGCACGCGGACCCAAGGTGACGCTGATGTCCGGCGCGCTCGTGGTCGCCGCCGGCTACGGCCTCGGCGTCGTCCTGATGGCGAGCGTGTGGCATCTGGTGCTGGTGTCCGCCCTGATCGGCGCGGGCATCGGGCTCGCGTACGGTGCGATGCCCGCGCTGATCATGGGCGCCGTCCCGGTGTCGGAGACGGCTGCCGCCAACAGTCTCAACACCCTGATGCGCGCGATCGGCACTTCGATCTCGAGCGCCGTCGCGGGCGTGATCCTCGCGCAGCTGACCGTCTCCTTCGGACCGGTTCAGGTTCCGTCCCAGGGCGGTTTCCGGTTGATCATGGGACTGGGGTCGGCGACCGCCCTGATCGCGCTGGCGATCGCCGCGTTCATCCCCGGCCGGTCTTCGCCAGCTTCGACGGCCACCAGATCTTCCGCCCGACGTCCACCGTCAGAGCCGGTACCAGCAGCGAGCGCACCAGAAGCGTATCGAGCAGAACGCCGAACGCGACGATGAACGCCAGCTGAGCCAGGAAGAGGATGGGCAGGACGGCCAAGGCGGCGAAGGTCGCGGCGAGGACGACGCCCGCGGACGTGATCACGCCGCCGGTGACCCGCAGACCGCGCAAAGTCCCGTCCCTCGTGCCGATCCTGCCCGCCTCTTCGCGGACCCGGGTCATCAGGAAGATGTTGTAGTCGATCCCCAGCGCGACAAGGAAGACGAAGCCGAACAGCGGGACGACGGGATCGGCGCCGGGGAAGTCGAAGACGTGGTTGAACACCAGCGCCGAGACGCCCATCGTCGCGGCGAACGACAGCACCACCGTGCCGATCAGCAGCAGCGGCGCGAGCAGCGAACGCAGCAGCAGGGCGAGCACCAGGAAGATCACCACCAGGACGATCGGGATGATCACCATGCGGTCGTGTTCGGAGGTCTCCCTGGTGTCGAGCAGTGTCGCCGTAGGTCCGCCGACCTTCGTCCCGTCGACGGCGTGCACGGCTTCGCGGATCCGCTGGACCGTCGCGACGGCCGCATCGGAGTCCGGGGGATCGGCCAGCACCGCGTCGATCTTCGCGAGCCCGCCCGCTTCCGCCGGTTTCCCGTCCGGGCCGGTGCTCTGACGAACGTCCGAGACGCCGGGGACGCGCGCCAGCGCGGTGACCGCCTGTGCCTGCCCGGCGGGGGTGATGATCACCGTGGGCGAACCGGAACCGCCGGGGAAGTAGCGCGAAAGGACTTCCTGCCCCGCCACGGAATCGACCGGCGTGAGGAAGACGTCGGACTGCGCGGTCCCGGAAGCCTTGAGCTGCGGGAGGAACGCGCCGCCCGCGAGCAGGACGACGGTCGTGACGATCCAGACCATGCGCGGCGCACGGGAGATCCAGCCCGAGACACGTCCCCAAAGCCCGCCGATCTCTTCCTTCGGCGGCGCCACCGCCGGGCGGAACGGCCAGAAGGCGTTGCGCCCGCACAAGGCCAGAACCGCGGGCAGGAACGTGATGGTCGTGAGGAACGCGGCGCCGATGCCGATGGCCGCGACCGGGCCGAGGCCCTTGTTGGAGTTCAGATCGCTGAACAGCAGGCAGAGGACACCGAGGATCACGGTCCCGGCCGAGGCCGCGATCGGCTCGATGGTCGAGCGCCAGGCTGTGCGGAGCGCGGAGCGGGCGTCGTCGGTCGTCCTGAGTTCCTCGCGATAGCGGGAGATCATCAGCAGCGCGTAGTCGGTGGCCGCGCCGAAGACGAGGATGAACAGGATCCCCTGGCTCTGCCCGTTCAACGCCAGCACGTCGTGGTCCGCGAGCAGGTACACCGCGAGACTCGCCATTCCCAGCGCGAACACCGCCGACAGGAGGACGAGCAGGGGGAGCAGCGGGCTCCGGTAGACGATGATCAGGATGAGGGCGACCACCGCGCCCGCGACCAGGAGCAGGAGCCCGTCGATCCCGCCGAACGCCTCCTTGAGGTCGGCGACCTGGGCGGCGGGGCCGGTCACGAGCACCTTCAACCCGTCGGGGGTGTCGCGGGCGAGCGCGTCCCGCAGTGCCTCGACACCGTCGCCGGGATCGCTCGTGGCGTCCAGGAGCACGACGACCTGCGCGCCCGCGTCGCTCTGCGGCGCGGGGATCAGCCGCGGGCTCGCGGTCCGGTCGGTCAGGAACCGCTTGTCGGCCTCGGTCAGGCCCGACGGCCGTTCGGCGACGACGATCGCCGGGATGACCGACGAGCTGGAGAACTGCTTCTGCAGCTCACCGACCTCGGTCGCTTCGGCGGAGGCGGGCAGGAAGCTGCTGCTGTCGTTCTCCGTGACCTGGCTCAGCTTGCCGGCGTACGGGCCGCTGAACCCGCCGAAGATCAGCCAGGCGACGGCGACGAGGGCGGGGAGCAGCCACCGCAGGCGTGACCGCGTGCGGGTGGGGGGTTCGACTTCCGAGATCATGGACGGATGGCTCCCGTGGCAGTGCTACTTCGACGAGTGAATATTTCGACCATCGAAATAGTAGAGTGGTCACCCGGACGGGGCAACAGGAGGGGAGGTTTCGGACATGTCGGAGGGTGCTGACGAGGTCGAACAGGTCACGGACGACGTGCTCGTCCTCCTGCTGCGGCAGCTGACCGTCGAGTCGGATCGGTTCGCGGAGATGTTCGGTGAGGCGCACGGTCTGCACCGGACCGATCTCAACGCGCTCGCGGTGATCATGGACGCGGCCAGGATGGGGGCCCCGATGAGCCCGAGCATGCTCGCGAGCGCCCTGCACCTGAGCGCGTCGGCGACGACGTCGGTGCTGGACCGGCTGGAACGGGCGGGACACCTGTACCGGGACCGGAGCGCGACCGACCGGCGCAAGGTCGAGTTGCGGATGCACGACCAGGCCCGGCAGATCGGCGCCGAGTTCTTCCTGCCCCTCGGCGAGCGCTACGCCGCCGCGTGGCGGGACATGGGGGAGGAAGAGCGGCGGACGGTCGCGCGGTTCCTCCGCGGCAGCATCGCCGCGACCGTGGAGGTCCGGGGGCGGCTTGCACCCTGAACGGGCCACTCGGGCTGCGCGGTGCGGCTTCGCCGGGAACACTCGGGGCATGCGATGTGTGGTGCTCGGGGCGACGGGTTATGTCGGCGGACGGCTGGTGCCGCAACTGCTCGACGCGGGCCACGAGGTCCGCGTCGTGGCCCGCTCCCCGGAGAAGGTCGCCGAGGAACCGTGGCGTGACCTCGTCGAGGTCGAACGCGGCGACGTCACCGATCCGGCGTCGATCGAGACGGCGCTGACGGACTGCGACGTCGTCTACTACCTCGTGCATTCCTTGTCGCGCAAGGATTTCGTCGAGGTCGACCGGGACGCGGCACGGACCGTCGCCGAGACCGCGAAGACGGCGGGCGCGCGGCGGCTGGTGTACCTGGGCGGCATCGTCCCGGACGACGAGGAGCTGTCGCCGCATCTGGCGTCCCGCGCCGAAGTGGGCCAGGTCCTGCTGGACTCGGGCGTGCCCGCCGTCGTCCTGCAGGCCGCGGTGATCATCGGCTCGGGCTCGGCGAGCTTCGAGATGCTGCGCTACCTGACCGAACGGCTCCCGGCGATGATCACGCCGCGCTGGGTGCGCAACCGCATCCAGCCGATCGCCATCCGCGACGTGCTGCACTACCTCGTGCACGCCGCCGAACTGCCGTCCGAAGTGAACGGTGCCTTCGACATCGGCGGCCCGGACGTCCTGACCTATGTGGACATGATGCGCCGCTACGCCGTGGTCGCCGGACTGCCGAGGCGGGCCGTCGTAC
Organism: Amycolatopsis sp. NPDC089917; assembly: GCF_040684635.1. Lineage (NCBI taxonomy): Bacteria > Bacillati > Actinomycetota > Actinomycetes > Pseudonocardiales > Pseudonocardiaceae > Amycolatopsis > Amycolatopsis sp. NPDC089917. The sequence continues at coordinate 82,392 of NZ_JBFBGL010000027.1, forward strand.
CCGTGCCGGTGCTGACCCCGTGGCTGTCGGCCCAATGGGTCAACCTGGTCACGCCCGTGCCGAAGTCGATCGCCGTACCGCTGATCGAATCGCTCGTGCACGAGGTCGTCTGCCACGACCACGCGATCGCCGAGCACATCCCGGACCCGGAGGAGGGCCTGACGCACTACGAACACGCCGTCGAACTCGCGCTGACCCGGATCCGCAACGCCGATGTGCCGACCCGCTGGTCGGACGCGTCGACGGCGTCCGCGCCCTCGGATCCGCTGCCGAGCGATCCGGACTGGGCGGGCGGGACCGTCTACGAGGACAAACGCGAGCAGCGGACCGACGCCACCCCGGAAGCGCTGTGGGACGTCATCGAGTCCATCGGCGGGGAACACGGCTGGTACTCGTTCCCGCTGGCGTGGTCGGTCCGCGGCTGGGCCGACCGGCTCGTCGGTGGCGTCGGGTTGCGGCGCGGACGGCGCGACCCCCGGCGGCTGCACCTCGGCGAGGCGCTCGACTGGTGGCGCGTCGAATACCTCGACCGGCCGCGGCTGCTGCGGTTGCGGGCGGAGATGAAGCTGCCGGGACGTGCTTGGCTCGAACTCAGCGTCGAGTCCGATGAGGACGGTGCGACCGTCTACCGGCAGCGGGCGGTGTTCGAGCCGCACGGCCTCGCCGGGCACGCGTACTGGAAAGGGATCGCGCCGTTCCACGGGATCGTCTTCGGCGGCATGGTCCGGAACATCACCGGGGCGGCGCAGGGAGAAGCCTGAACCGGTCAGGGTTTGAGTGCCTTCATGGTCTCGTCGACGCTCTTCCTGACCTTGGCCTTCATGTCCTCTTCCGTCGAGGGCCAGCCGGCGGCTTCGCGCGCGTAGCCGCTCCCGGAGACGGTGAGCACCAGCGAGCCGTGCCTGACGTTGTACTTGTAAAGCCAGAGTTCGTCCACGGTCCAGGGCTTCTTGTCGTCGTGCTGCCGGTAGAGGTACGCGGCGGAGCCGAGGCCCTCGACGTCGGACAGGGTGATGTCGGTGCCGGGACCCGAGCGCTCACCGTCGCCCTTCCGGAAGTCGTCGTACATGGCCTTCGCGGCGGGCTCACCGGACGGGTGGATCGCGATGAACGTCGACAGCGTGGCGTAGCCGCCGGAACCGTCGAATTCCATCTTGCAGCTCCCGCCGCTGAGCCCCGGGACGAGGTTGCTCGGCGTTTTCGACGCCGTGGCGCGGGTGAGCGCTTCGAAATCCGCCGGGTTCACCGCTCCGCACGCGTCGCTGCCGAGCCGGTACGCGGGTGGCGGTTCGGGTTCGGCGGAGCATCCGGCGACGAGGACGGCGGCGAGCGTCACGGCGAGTGCGCCACGGCTGCTGGCAGGCATGACGGGATGGTGACAACGGGATCACCCGCCCATGAGGGCATTTGTGCCCGGCGCGGTGATCGTTCGTACGCGCTGTACCTCGCCCAGACCGGCGCGGCCGGAGTCACGGGCTGGCTGCTTCCCAGCGGGTTCGCCAAGGCCGCGGCCACCGCCGGGGTCGCCCTGCTGTTCGCCTGCGGGCTGCGCCGATGGGTCGAGCTACCCGCCATCGCCTACGGCCGGAAGCTGCTCGAACGCCGAACGCCCGCCGGGCCTCGCGTGGAGGCCGCGGCGGGCGCGGGACGAGCGGATCGGTCGTCAGTGGTGCCCGGCCACCGCGGTTGCGCTCTTCTTGACGAACAGCGAACCGAGGAACGCGGCCACACCGACGCAGCCGGCGACCATGAACGTGGTGCGGATCCCCACCGCGTCGGGGCTGGAGGCCCCGGCGGTGGTCGTGCCCGCCGTGGCGACCGCGATGAAGACGGCGGTGCCGAGCGCGCCGGCGAGCTGCTGCAGGGTGGCGAGGATCGCGCTGCCGTGTGAGTAGAGGTGCTCGGGCAGCGAACCGAGGGACTCGGTCATCAGCGGCGTCATCATCAGGCCGAGCCCGGCCATCAGGAGGACGTGGATGAGGATGACCGCGATCAGCGGCGAATCCGCGCCGAGCAGGGCGAACAGCCACAGCGAGACCGCCATCGCGCCCGCGCCGGGGATGACCAGGGGGCGCGGGCCGAAGCGGTCGTACAGCGCGCCGACCGGGCGGCCGAGCAGCCCGAGGACCAGGCCGCCGGGCAGCACCGCGAGCCCGCTGACGAACGTGCTGGTGTGCAGGACGGTCTGCAGATACAGCGGGAGCAGGATCGCCGCGGCGCCGAGCAGGCACATGAACAGCAGTGCCGTCAGCACCAGGGCGACGACGAAACTGCGATGGGTGAACGGGCGCAGGTCGAGCAGTGCGCGGTCTTCCTTCTGCAGGCGAAGCTGGCGCCAGGTGAACACCGCGAGGGCCACGACCCCGACGACGATCGGCGCCCACGGCGGCACCGGCTGGTGCCCGCCCGCCGACTCGCCGGACGTCGAGAGGCCGTACAGCACGCCGCCGAAACCGAGAGCGGACAGGATCACCGACAGCACGTCCAGCGGCACCTTGCGGGTGTCGCTGTCCAGCCGCAGCTGCAGCATCCCGACCGCCAGGGCGGCGAGCGAGAGCGGCAGCACGATCCAGAACATCCAGCGCCAGCCGAGCGAGGAGAGCACCGCGCCGCCGATGGTCGGGCCGATGGCGGGGGCGACCGCGATGACGATGGTGATCGTGCCCATCGTGGCGCCGCGTTTCTCCACCGGGACCAGCCGCATCACCGTGGTCATCAGCAGCGGCAGCATCACCGCGGTGCCGCAGGCCTGGATGACCCGGCCGGTGAGCAGGAGCGCGAAACCCGGCGCGAGCGCGCTGACCAGGGTGCCGGTGCTGAACAGGGTCAGCGAGGCGAGGAAGACCTGGCGCGGAGTGAACCGTTCGAGCAGGAACCCGGTGGTCGGGATGACGACCGCCATGGTGAGCAGGAAGCCGCTGGTCAGCCACTGCACGGTGGTGGTCGGGACCTGGAGGTCGACGGTCAGGTCGCGCAGCGCGACGCTCAGGATGGTCTCGTTGAGGATCATCACGAACGCGGAGAGGACCAGGACCCCGATCAGGAGCCCGGCGCGTGCCGGTGCCCGTTCCTGGTCGTGGGCGGTTTCGGGCATGGTCTCGGTCATCTGTGTGGGGCTCCTGGAGGGGCGCGGTTCCGCGTGGGCCGCCTTCGGCGCCGGCAACGGTGACAGCGAAGGCGAGAGTCATTCGTCGTTCAGTCTGCCTGTGCCGGTCGGTGCGTGTCACGTCGATTTCCGTAGTGAGTACGGTCACTACGCTGCCGGGAGGTATCGGAACCGCACTACAGCGGAACGGAATCCGGCTGTCACCGCGATAAAATCCGTGCCGTGACCAGAGCGATCGCGGCTGATCAATGGCAGTCGGTACGGCGCGCCTATCGGGTGACGGGTGCGCGATTCGCGGAAATGGTGTCCGGTGTCCCGGATCCGGAAGCGATGGTCACGGCGGAGTGGACGGTGGCCGACACCGTCGCCCACGTCGCGATGATCGCGAAGATGTACACGGCGCTGGTGCGGCCGGACAGCGCGTCGCTGCTGGACACCCGCGGGCAGGACCAGCTCGAAAAGACCACTGTGGACACGGTTTCCGTACTGAACACCATGGTGTTACGAGATTTTCCGGAACGCGACATCGGCGTGCTGGTGACCGGGCTGCTCGCCGACATCGAAGAGGTGCTGCGGGGGACCGAGGACATCGACCCGGAGACCCCGCTGGACTGGCTCGGTGACTCGAAGGTGCCGCTGGCAGGTGTCCTCGCGCATTTGGTCAACGAGCTCCAGATCCACGGCTGGGACATCGCCGAGGCGCTGGACCTGCCGTGGACGATTCCGCCGGGTGACGCGGCGCTGTTCTTCGATCTCTTCATGATCGGCGTGCTGACCCACGACACCGGGCACCTTCTCGACACCGACGAACCGCCGAGGGAAAGGCGGATCGCCGTGGCCTTCCGCTCGCCGTACACGACCCCGGTCGTGCTGGTGCTGCACCGGGGCCGGGTCACGGTCGAGGAGCCCGGCGGGCCGGTCGACGTGCGGATCTCGTTCGATCCGCCGTCGCTGAACCTGATGATGTTCCACCGGGTCGGCAGGGTGCGCACCGCGCTGAAGCGCAAGATCGTCGTCAGCGGTCCCCGGCCGTGGTTGCTGCCCGCTTTCCTGCGGGTCGTGCGCCTGCCCTAGGGCGAAAGTCCGTGAAGGACTCCTTGAGGGACTCTTGGTCCCTCAAGGAGTCCTTCACGGAACTTCCTAGAGCGTCAGCGACCACGTGTCGAGCACGCCTGTGTCACCGGTTCCGTAGTCGGTGACCCGCAGTTGCCACTTCCCGCCCGCTGGGGAAGACGCGCCGGGCGCCGAGAACGTCCGTGCGCCGTCCCAGGCCGTGCACACGGAACCGCCGCTGTACTTGAGCGGGTACGCCTTGCCCTTCGGGTCCAGCAGCGTCACGCCGAGGTCTTCGGCGCAGGTGTGCCGGATCGTCACCGAGATCCCGAGCGACGCCGCGGCCGGTCCGGTGAGCGTCGAGGTCACCGGGCTGAACACCTGCTGATGGTCGCGGATCGCGAAGTCGGTGTCGTTGCTCAGCGTCCGGACGCCACCGTTGCCGGGCGCCGTCTTGGCGGCCACGACACCGCTCGCGGGCGACACGTTCCCCGCCGCGTCGCGGGCCTTCACGGTGAAGTTGTAGGAGGTGTCCGGGCTGAGTCCGGTCACGGTGGCGCTGGTAACCGACACGGACGTCGCGAGGGCGGAGCCGTTGTAGACGTCGTAACCGGTGACGCTGACGTTGTCCGTCGACGCGTCCCAGGCCAGCGAAACAGTGTTCGCCGTCGTGCCAGTGGTCCGCGCGTTGCCGGGTGCGGTCGGCGCCGACGTGTCGCCGCCGCCACCGGTCACCAGCTTGAGGTTCCACTTGTTCAGCGCTTCGATCACCGGCTGGAAGATCGACATGTCCCCGTCGCTCGGGTTCTCCACGCACTTCGACGGGCCGCCGTCGTGCAGGCCGACCGCCTTGGTGCCGAGCAGCCAGCCGCCGCCCGAGTCGCCGCCGAGCGAACACGCCGTCGTCCAGGTCAGGTCCTCGATGATCAGCCCGCCGCCGTAGTCGACGGACTTGTGCGTGTACTTCACCTCGCCGCACTTCCACTTCGACGTGTTCCCGGAGTGACAGACCCGGTCGCCGACCATGGCCTCGGCCGAACCCGTGACCGTGACGGCGGGTTCGCCCCAGGTGTTGACCGCCGCCGAAAGCTCCCAGCCGGACTGCGTCACCGCGACCACGCCCATGTCGCCTTCGCGGGCGTTGACACTGCGCGTCCCGCCGACGTTGGACGTGCCGATCCGGTTCTGCTGACCCGACGCGCCATAGGCGGCCTGGTCGCGGTCGTTCGTGCAGTGCCCGGCGGTCAGGAAATGCTTGGCGCCCGCCGAATCGGTCGCGCCGAACCCGACCGAACAGTTGCTCTCGCCGCCCGGCCACCACGGGTTGCCGGTCTGGATCGTTCCTGCCTGCTGCTCCGGCGAGGACCCGGTTTCGGTGATCCGCACGCCGAGATTCCTCGCCTGGGAAAGGAAACTCTCGGTCTCGGCGGTCTTGCGGGAGCGGTCGACCGAGACGCCGACCTCGTTGTTCCGGACGTCGACGCCCCAGCCGAACACACCGGGCACGCCGTCTCCCACCAGTGCGCGGACGGCGTCGTCGGTCCGGTCGAGGTCGGCCTTGGTCCGGGACACCAGCCGCGGTTCGGCGCCGGCGGCCCTGGCCGTGTCGGCGTCCGCGGCGTTCGTGACGGCCAAGGTCAGCTTGCCCGCGGCCGCGTCGAACCACTGCCCGGCGGCGCGAGCGCGCAGGCCGTCCGGGAGTGACGCCGCCAGCCGGTGGGCCTCGTCCTGGGCGATCAGCTGGGATTTCGCTTCGGACGTGGTCAGCCCGAACGCGGCGGCCACCCCGTTCACCTCGGCGTCCGGATGGACCGGAGCAGGTGGTGTCGAGGCCTCGGCCGCCGGGCTGAGCCACAACGCGACCAGGGCAAGGACACTCAAAGAGGAATAAGCTCTGTTGTGCCGTCGCATACGCACTCCTCGAATCGAAAAGCAGGTGTGCCGACGGTAATTCCCTCACCTCGCGAAAGCGTAGGCCCGCGAGTCGTTAGCAATTAAGAGTCCCAATCCCATTCGAAGCCGAACCGGCCCGGACCGAAATTCAAGGCTATCCCGTGCACGGAATCGCTGCCGGGCCGGACTTCCGTCCATTCCGCGGGTTGTCCGTCCTGTTCGGAATAGCGTCGGCAGCGGGCCGGGAGCAGACCGGGGGAGAACTGGACCTCGAGGACGTATTCCCGCGCGGGAAGCCGGAATTTGCGTTCGTAGTTGGTCGCGTGCGGGAACGGGGCGCAGTTCACCAGGGCGTGCTCCGTGATGACGGTCTCGCCTTTCGCGAGCGGCCGTTCGAAGAGCAGTTCCATCACGAGGAGACCGTCTTCGGGGCGGTGCACGCTCCGGCCGGGACGGCAGCCCCGTAACGAGGTCACCGCGGGCAGCGGCCTGTCGTGCTCGTCGATGTGGACGATCATCACCCACCGGTCCGGGCCGTCGGCTTCGGCGCGGAGCACCTGCCGCGACCGGAACGCGAGTTCCTCCTGGCCGGGGCCGACGGAGACGACGTCGTGCTGGCTGATCCTGGTCAGCCTCTCGTCCCACCGGGTGTCGACCTCGCTGACGGCCGCGTCGATCCGTGACCGGTCCGGCCAGTACCGGCCGATCTCCGGCAGGCCGTCGGCGCGGGCGGGCCACCGCCCTCGTGCGCGCGGCGGTCCGAGCAGCGCGGTCAGGCTGCCGGGAGGCACTTCCAGCACCTGTTCGAGGTGGCGGAGCCCGAGCACGGAATCCCGGCGCTCCGGACGGCTGCGCCCGGACTGCCAGTAGCTCAGCGTCGCCGCGGTGATCGAGACGCCGCGAGCGCGCAGATGGTCGCGCAGGCGTTCCAGGCTGAGACCGCGTGCCCGGATGGCTTCGCGCAGCGCGCCGGCGAAGGTCCCGTCGTGCGGCAACTGCCCGGAGATCACACGAGGAGCATAGATCCGGACAGTGGCGAACTGAACCGTTCGAGGCTCTGGCCTGGCTCGTTAACCGTTAACAGGCTCGTCGAACCGGCGGCGGGAGTCCTCGATGTGACCGAGGAACCGGTGGGTCCAGTCGCACATGCCGTCGACCGTCGCGCGCAAGCCGTGCCCCGCCTCGGTGAGGGTGTAGTCGACGCGGGGTGGGACGGTCGGGTGCACCGTGCGCTCGATCAGCCCGTTGCGTTCGAGCATCCGCAGGTTCTGGGTGAGCATCTTGTGGCTGATGCCCTCGATGTCGTTCCGCAGCTCGGTGAACCGCCGGGTGTCGTCGCCGACCGTCTCGATGATCAGGAGGGCCCACTTGTTGGCGACGTCGGAGAAGATCTCCCGCGCCAGCGAGTCCGCCCGCATCACGTCCGCGTCGTCCGTCTTGCCGCTGAGCTGCTTGGTCACCATCAGGTTCCCCAGTCACGAAAAAGTGCGTTCTTCCAGGTCGTCGCACACTCTCCTACAGTTTCTGGGTAACCACAAGTGACCACGATCAAGGAGTACGGATGAGCATCACCCTGGTGAATCCCGCGGGACTGCCGGAGATCCCCGCCTACCGGCAGGTGTCGATCGCGACCGGGTCGAAGCTGGTCTTCATCGCGGGGCAGGTCTCCTGGGACGCCGAGGGCGCCCTGGTCGGCGAAGGCGATCTCGCCGCTCAGGTCGAGCAGTGCTATCTGAACATCGGCACCGCGCTCACCGAAGCCGGCGCCACGTTCGACGACGTCGCGAAGCTGACCGTCTACGTCGTCGGCTGGACCCCGGACAAGCTCACGCTGTTCCTCGAAGGTGTGGACCGGGCAGCCGTCAGGCTGGGCGGTACCCCGGTCCCGCCGGGCACGCTGATCGGCGTCGCGGCGCTCGACGTGCCCGAGCACCTGGTCGAGATCGAGGCGACCGCGGTCATCGACTGACCCTCACTGACCGCGCGCGGCACGCCAGATCGGGCTCTCGACGTAGTGGTTGTCGTACTGCTTCGACGACGCGGCGATCTCCGACGGGTCGGCTTCCCCGCGGGCGACCCGGTCGAGCAGCCGGTAGTAGTCGAAACGGGCCATGCCGGGCGTGAAGGTCACCAGGACGTCTGCATCCGAGCCGGCGGCGGGCCCGAAAGCGTGCGGCACCCGGGGAGGTACGGCGAGGAAGTCGCCCTTTTCGAGAGTGTGCAGGGTTTCCTCCACAAGTACCTGGAGCTTTCCTTCGAGTACGAAGAAGAACTCGGTCGCGCGGGTGTGGAAGTGGGCCGGGGTGCCGAAAACGCCGTCCTTCAGGGTCGCGCGGTTCGCGGTGAAGCCCCCGTCGGTGGTGTCCGAGTCGGCCAGCAGCGTGATGTCGCTGCCCGGCGCGTCGCTGACGATCTCGGCGTCGGCTGCCCGGAGGAGGATGGGGTCGAACATGGTGGTGTCTCCTTGGTTTCCGTGTTCAGCGGGCTCGCTGACAGGGCAAGCTTCTCCCGGCGGCAGGCCTTGATCAATGTGGAAAGCCGCAATGATCGATAATGTAGAGATTATCGATCATTGCGGCCGTCACCAGGAAAGCGGCGCTCGCTGGGCGGGCACGGTCGCGCCGAGTTCCGCCGAGAACAGCCGCATGAGTGGAGGGAGCCGGTAGGTGTCCTTCTCGCCCCATTCTGCGAGTCCGAGGTCGACCAGACGATCCAGCGCGGCCTCGGCCTTCAGCGGGCAGGTGTCGAGGACGGTGGCGGCCCGATCGGTGCCGCACACCTCGAATCCGGGCCTGCCGAGCAGGCGGAACGCGGCCGTGGCCAAGGGATCGTCGCCCGCCGTGATCGGCCGGGACGCCGACGAGTACAGCGCGCGCAGCGACTCCCCGCCGAATCCGAGTTCGTCCAGCCTGCTCTCCTCGGGGGCGAGCCGGTGCGCGAGCCACGACAACCGCCGGGTCGGCCGGTTGGCCAGGATGGCGCCCGCGATCCGCAGCGCGGCGGGGATCCCGTGGCAGTACCGCACGATCTCCGCTGCGGCGTCGGGTTCGCCGTCTACTTTGGACTGACCGGCGAGGCCGCCCAGCATCTCCAGCCCGTCCTGATCGGACAGTCTGCCGAGCGCGACCTGGTCCGCGCCGTCCAGCATCAACGGCGAGCGGCTGGTGACGAGCACCGCGCACGAACCCGTCGCCGGGATCAAGGAGCGGAGCGGGGCGGATCCGGTCGCGCCGTCGAGCACGAGCAGCACCGCTCGGTGGGCGAGGTGCGAGCGGAGCACGGCGGCGGCCTCGTCCAGCTCCCACGGGATGTCCGAGGCGGGAACGCCGAGATGTCGCAACAGCCGGTGCGGAACCCGGGAATCCGGCCCGTTGGCGCTCAGGTCGACGTATAGCTGCCCGCCGGGGAACCGGGCGCTCGTCCGGTGCGCGACTTCCAGGACCAGTGCGCTCTTCCCGATGCCGCAGGGACCGTGCACGACGGCGACCTTCGGCCCCGACGGATCGATCCCGTCGAGCAGCGCGGTCAGTTTCGCGGCGTCCGCGGCCCGGCCGGCGAACGACCGGCACCGTACCGGAAGTTCGCGCGGCGGTGTGGCCTGTTCGGACACGGCGACGGAGACCGGCGCGGTGGAGACGGCGGCGGAAACCGTGGTGAGCCTCGGATCCCGGTCCAGCATCGCCCGATGGAGTTCGGCCAGATCGGGCGACGGTTCGAGACCGAGACGGTCCGCGAGCACCCGGCGACAGTCTGTGTAGACGGCGAGCGCTCCCGCCGGATCTCCGGACCGATACAGAGCGGTCATCAGATGCGCCCACAACCGTTCCCGCAACGGATGTTCGGCGACGAATTCGCGTAGCGGCGCGATCACTTCGCGATGCTCGCCGAGCCGGAGCCGCGCGTCGAGATGGTCTTCGGCGACCGAGAGCCGGAGTTCCTCGACAGGCGCGATCGAGCCGGCGAGCGCCTCGTTGTCGGCGAGATCTTCCAACGCCGCGCCGCGACAGGCCGAAAGCGCTTCACCGAGGTGGCGGACAGCGGCGGCGTGATCACCGCGTGCGAGCGCCGCCCGGCCCGCCCCCGCTCGCTCGGTGAACACGTGAAGATCCAATTCCCCTTGGCGCAGCAGGATTTCGTAGCCCGAAGCGCGGCCGGAGATCCGTTCCCCCGGAAGCACGCTCCGGAGCCGGTTCGCGTAGGTGCGCAGGTTGGCGACCGCGGAAAGCGGCGGTTCGTCTCCCCACAACGTCTGGAGCAGCCTGCGGATCGGGACCGTCCGGCCGGGATGCAGCAGCAACGTGGCCAGAAGCGCGCGCTGTTTCGCGGAACCCAGCGCGATCGTCCCGCCCCCGGTGTGTACCTCGAGCCTCCCCAGAACCCTGAACTCGATCGACGTCACTCACACCTCTCCCGAGAGTTGGAGACAGAAACGTGAGACCCCAAGCAGTTCTATCACCGATGACTTTGCCGGACGTTCACTTCGCGTTGGTGCACAGCCGGTACACGGCCGTGTGTATCCGCGCTATCCGCGTTCGTGTACCGGGCTTTCCTACGTTGGGCGCTGCCGACGCCACCCGGCGCGGAGGAAGTGAGGAGCGCGGAACATGCGCAAGACAGTCGAAAGGCTCAGCGACAAGCTGCTGGGCGTGTTCGTGGCCAAGGCGGACGTGGGCGCGGGCTGCCCGCCGGACCCGTACTACAAGCACTGCTACTGCCGCGAGCGCAGCGACTTCCGTCGCAACTGCTCGACGAACGGTGCCTGCAAGGAATTCTGCGGCGCCTGTTACGCCTACCGGATCTGCGGAGGCTGATCGACGTCGTGGGTGGTGACCGGTGCCGTGCGCGCCGGTCACCACCCACCGCATCCCGCCCGTCCCTTCTTCCTCCACTGGAGAACCCATGTCCATCCTGACCGCCGCCGTCGTGCTCGTCGGACTCCTGTGCGTACTGGACCTGCTGCTCAGCTTCGGCATCATCCGGAGACTGCGCGAGCAGAACGAGGCTTTGAAGAACGTGCGACAGCAGGCTTTCCCGGAGCCGGACATCGCGCTGCCCGCCGGTGCCACCATCGGCGCCTTCTCCGCCGTCACGGTCGGCGGGACCGAGCTGTCCACTGCGGACATCGACGGTTCGCCCGCCCTCGTCGGCTTCTTCTCGCCGGGGTGCGAACCGTGCAAGGAACGGATGCCCCAGTTCATCGAGTACGCCACCCGGTTCGAGGGCAAGGTGGTCGCGATCGCCGCCGGGAGCGAAGAGGAGACGGCCGACATGGTCGTGCGGCTCGGCGAAGTCGCCGAAGTGATCCTCGAACTGGACGGCGGCACGGTGCACAAGGCTTTCGGCGCCTCCGGCTATCCCGCGCTCTGCCTGGTCGACGGCGACCGGACCATGCTGGCGAGCGGGTGGGAGATGTCGGCCCTGCCGACACCCGCGACGCTGTGAACACCTCCCTCGGCGCCCGCCGGGTGCTGCGCCTCCTGTCGGCGGCGGCCCGGCTGACCTGGCGGGCCGCCCCGGTGGGTACGCCGCTGTACCTGGTGCTGTCCCTGCTCGGCGGCGTCGTGCCGATCGCGACCGCGTGGTGCACCAAGGTGCTCCTCGACGGACTGGCCGCGGGGGAGGTCTGGCTGACACTGCTCCCGTGGGCGGTCGCGCTGGCCGTCGCCGGGCTGATGGCGGGGCTGCTCCCCGTCGGGACCGAGTATCTGAAGCAGCGGCTGGACCGTTCGGTGGCCGTCGTGACGATGGACCGGCTCTACCGGGCGATGGGCAGGCTGACCGGGATCGCGAGGATGGAGGACCCGCGGTTCCGCGACAAGCTCCGGCTCGCGCAGCAGACCGGTCGCAGCGGGCCGGGGCAACTCGTCGACGACGGGATCGGCTCGGTTCAGGCGGCCGTCACACTGGGCGGTTTCCTCGGCACGCTGATCGTGATCGACGCGGGAATGGCGGTGATCGTGCTGCTGGCGGCGATCCCCGCGCTGCTCGCCAACCTGCGGCTGAGCCGCGCGAGGGCCCGCGTGCTGTGGTCGATCGCGCCCGCCGAGCGGCGCGAGGTGTTCTACGCCGACCTCCTGGCCAGTCTGGACGCGGCGAAGGAACTGCGGTTGCTGGGTCTCGGCGATCTCTTCCGGCGGCGCATGCTCGTCGAGCTGACCGCCGCCCACGCCGTCGTCGAAGGCCAGGACCGCCGGGACGCGCGGGTGCACGGGCTGCTGGCCGGGCTCACCGCGGCGGTCGCGGCGGGCGGCCTGGTCTGGGCGGCGTGGCTGGCCGCCCACGGCAGGCTTTCGCTCGGCGACATCGCCATCTTCGTGGCGTCGGTCGGCGGGGTCCAGAGCGCCCTGCAGACCCTGGTCGCCCGGCTGGCTTCGGCGCATCGTTCGACGCTGCTGTTCGACCACTACGACGAGATCGAGGCGCAGGGACCGGACCTGCCCGTCCCGGCCACCCCACGGCGGATCGAGGCGCTGCGATCCGGCATCGAACTGCGTGACGTCTGGTTCCGCTACGCCGAAGACCAGCCGTGGGTGCTGCGCGGGGTGAACCTGACCATCCCGCACGGAAGTTCGCTGGCACTGGTCGGGCTGAACGGCGCGGGGAAGTCGACCCTGGTCAAGCTGCTGTGCCGGTTCTACGACCCGGACCGCGGCGCTATCCTGTGGGACGGCGTGGACCTGCGCGACGTCGATGTCGAGGACCTGCGCACGCGCATCGGCGCGGTCTTCCAGGACTACATGTGTTACGACCTCAGCGCCGCCGAGAACATCGGGCTCGGCGACGTGTCCGTGCTGGACGATCGCGAGCGGATCGTCGCGGCGGCCCGGCGCGCGGGCGCGGACGCCGTCGTGACCGGCCTCCCGAGGGGCTACGACACGTTCCTGTCCCGGATGTTCTTCGACGAGGCGGACAAGGACGACCCGGAGACGGGGGTGCTGCTGTCGGGCGGGCAATGGCAGCGGCTAGCGCTCGCGCGGGCTTTCCTGCGTGACCGCCGGGATCTGATGATCCTCGACGAGCCGAGTTCGGGCCTCGACGCGGAAGCCGAGCACGAGGTGCACAGCAGCCTGCGCCGTCACCGCGAGGGGGCGACGAGTGTGCTGATCTCGCACCGGCTCGGCGCGGTCCGGGACGCGTCCGTGATCGCGGTGCTCGCCGAGGGGCGGGTCGCCGAACTGGGCTCGCACGACGAGTTGATCGAGTCGGGCGGGGCGTACTCGCGGCTCTTCCGGCTTCAAGCATCAGGTTATGACGAGGTGGTGTCCCAGTGATCTTCGTGGTGCTCGCGGTGGGCGTGCTGATCGCCCTCGGCTTGGCGTGGCTGGTGACGCTGCGCCGGCGGCTGATCGTGGTGACGGTGCACGGGGTGAGCATGGAGCCCACCTACGTGGCAGGTGATCGGCTGCTGGTGCGGCGGTCCCGGCTGGAGCGCGTCCGGACGGGACAGATCGTCGTCGTGCAGGGCGGTCCGGGGAAGCCGGGTGATCCGACCGCCGGACGGCTGGTGAAACGCGCCGTCGCGGTGCCCGGCGATCCGGTGCCGCCGCACATCCCGGTGGCGGATCCGGTGGTGCCGCCGGGGAATCTGCTGGTGCTGGGCGATAATCCGGCCCGCAGCAACGATTCCCGGCGGCTCGGCTACATCCCGGCGGACGCGCTGATCGGCGTCGTCCTCAGGCCGATCGGGCAGCGGTGAACCACGTCGCCGCCTTCGCGGCCGTCCTGTGCGGACTGGTGTTGTGCGCCTCGTCCGTCGGCAAGGTGCGGGGCAAGGACGCCTACGCCGAGTTCGTCGCGTCGGTGCCGGCGTTCGGCGTCCCGGCGCGCTGGGCCCGGTCGTTCGCCGCGGTCACCCTGGCCGCCGAGGTCGCCATCGCGGCACTGCTGCTCCCGGCGGCGGGCCTGATCGTCGCCGGTGCCGCCGCGGGCCGGTGGCTCGCTCTCGCCGGGCTGGTGCTCGCGTCCGGGCTGTTCGGCGTGCTGACCGCCGCCGTGTGGCGCGCGGTGGCGCGCCGGACCGGTGCGGTGTGCCGGTGCTTCGGTCCGGCGCGCATCGCGCTCGCGTATCGGCACGTGGTGCGCAACGCGCTTCTCCTGCTGGTCGCCGCGGCCGGTGCCCTCGCGGTGTCCGGCACGGACGGCGGGGAGCCGGTGGGGCTGGCCCTCGCCTCGGCCCTCGGCGCTGTCGGGTCGGTCGCGGTGGTCCGGTTCGAAGACCTGGCGGAGCTCTTCGCGGGGCCGGTTCCCGAAGTGCGCTGAACTTCGCCGGCCGTCAGGCGGCGAAGACCTGCGAATCGTCGGCGAACGCCTTGAACTCCAGGGCGTTTCCCGCCGGGTCCAGCAGGAACATCGTCCACTGTTCGCCGGTCTGGCCTTCGAACCGGACGTAGGGCTCGATGACGAACGTCGTGTCCGCCGCGCGCAGCCGGTCGGCCAGCTTCCGGAACTCCGGCACGGTCAGGATCAGGCCGAAGTGGGGGACGGGCACGTCGTGTCCGTCGACGGGGTTGTGGATCCGCCGCGGTCGCTCCGGGGCGAGATGCGTGACGAACTGGTGGCCGTGGAGGTTCCAGTCGATCCACTTGTCGGAGCTGCGGCCCTGGTCGAGGCCGAGGACTTCGCCGTAGAAGGTGCGCGCGGCGGCGAGATCGTCGACGGGCATGGCGAGGTGGAAGCGGGGGATGGGGGAGTCCAGGATTGTCATGTCCGAATGTTAACATTGGGACAAAGTGAAGCCCAGAGTCTCGTCGCTACGATCGGGCGTTCCCGTGGAGAGGATGACGATGAGCGAATCCGGCAGGGTGGTGCCGGCGCGGCGTCGCGGGCTGGCGGACGAGGTCGCCGACAGGGTCCGGGACGCCATCTTCGGCGGCGTCTATCCGCCCGGTGCGCAGTTGCGCGAGGTCGAACTGTCGGCCGCGCTCGGCGTCAGCCGCGGTCCAGTGCGTGAGGCGCTGCTCAAGCTGGAGCGCGAGGGCCTGGTCCGCAGCGAATGGCATCGCGGCGCGATCGTCACGACACTGTCCGATGTGGACGTCGCCGAACTCGACAGTCTCCGGTCGGCGTTGGAGCAGCTGGCGGTTCGGCTGGTGGTGGCGAAGGCGTCGGACACGGACCTGGCCGCGATCGACGAGGTCGTCGGACGGATGGGCCGGGCGCGCGACGAGCACGAGATGGTCCGCTGCGACATCGACTTCCACGACATGGTCTACGCGGCTTCCGGGCATCGGCGGCTCGTCGAGGCGTGGCAGGCCATCCGGTCGCAGGTGCACCTGTTCCTGCTGACCCGGATCGGCGTGAGCTCCGAGGGTTACCTCGCGAGCATCCCGGAAGAGCACCGGCGGCTGGCGTCGGCTCTTCGGGAGCGCGACGGCGAAAAGGCGCTCGAACTCTTCGCCGCGCATCGCGGGCAGGCGCTCGACGTGCTCACCGGGAAGTGATCGTGGCGCCGGTCCGCCCGCGTCTGCGATGATCACTCACGGGAAGCGGCGCTGACCTGGTGATCGCCCACTCGCGATCGCCGGAGTACCAATCGGCGTCAGGGTCTTGACGGCAAGGTGGACCAAGGCTTAACTCAAGCCCTGAAATAAGGCGTGTCCCGGGTCACAGGTCCGGGCGCGGCTTGGCCACTCACCCCGAGGACCATCGATGCGAATCGGAAAGATCGCTCCCGCGCTCGTCCTGGCGCTGGCGGCCGCCACCACGGCGGCGTGCGGCGGCGGCGACACGTCGTCCAGTGCTCCCAAGGAGCTCGTGTACTGGGCGTCCAACCAGGGCACCAGTCTCGACAACGACAAAGCCGTCCTGCAGCCCGAACTCGACAAGTTCGAGAAGGCCTCCGGGATCAAGGTCAAGCTCGAGGTCGTCCCGTGGACGGACCTGCTCAACCGGATCCTCGCGGCCACCACCTCCGGCAAGGGGCCGGACGTGCTCAACATCGGCAACACCTGGTCGGCCTCGTTGCAGGCGACCAGCGCGTTCCTGCCGTTCGACGACGCCGCGCTGGAGAAGGTCGGCGGCAAGTCGCGCTTCCTCGGCCCGTCGCTGGCGGCCACCGGGGCGAGCGGGCAGCCGCCGGTCGGCGTTCCGCTCTACGGCCAGGCGTACGGCCTGTACTACAACAAGAAGCTCTTCTCCGAGGCCGGCATCACGAAGCCGCCCGCCACCTGGGAAGAACTCGTCGAGGACGGCAAGAAGCTCACCAAGCCCGACAAGGGCCAGTGGGGGCTCTCGCTCCAGGCGGGCCAGGTCACCGAGAACAGCCACCACGCGGCGATCCTCGGTGCCCAGCAGGGTGCGCAGTTCTTCACTCCCGAGGGCAAGCCGCAACTGGCTTCGGATCCCTCGGTCGCGGCCGTGCAGCAGTTCGTCGACCTGATGCAGAAGGACAAGATCGTCAACCCGGCCAACGCCGAATACGCCGACACCGCCAAATCGCTCAAGGACCTGTCGGACGGCAAGGCCGCGATGTTCATGAACCAGGCCTCCGCGGGTTCGTTCAAGAACATCGGGATGGACATGGCCAACCTCGGTGTCGCGCCGATCCCGCTGCCCGCCACCACGCCGCCGAACGGCCGCAAGATCAGCAGCTTCGTCGCGGGCATCAACATGTCGGTCTTCAAGGGCACCAAGAACCCCGACGCCGCACTGGACTTCGTGAAGTTCATGGTCTCGGCGCCGGAGCAGGCGCTGCTCAACAAGACCTATGGTTCGCTGCCGACGGTCCAGGACGCCTACAGCGACGCGGCGTTCCAGACCGAGGACGTCAAGGTCTTCCAGAACGTGCTCGCGAACTCGGCCGAGCCGATGCCGCAGGTCCCGCAGGAGTCGCAGTTCGAGACACTGATCGGGACCGCGATGAAGGCGATGTTCGCCGACGTCGCGGCCGGCAAGCCGGTCGACGGCGCCAAGATCCGGGACCAGCTGAACCAGGCGGACCAGCAGATCGCGGCCGGTAGTTGATGCCGACCGCTCTCGACGACGCCCCGGCCGTGAAGGCGGCCGGGGCGCCCGGAAACCGGCGCGTCCGGCCCAAGCGGCGCCGGGTCGCGCTGCCGTACCTGCTCCTGCTGCCCGCGATCCTGCTCGAACTGCTCGTCCACCTGATCCCGATGATCGCCGGGCTCGTGATGAGCTTCTTCAAGCTGACGCAGTTCTCCATCCGGGACTTCTCGTCCGCCCCGGCGGCGGGGCTGGACAACTACAAGTTCGTCCTGGACTTCAACTCCGCGGCGGGCAAGTCGCTGCTCGGCTCGTTCTGGATCAGCGTCCTCTACACCGTCCTCTCGGTCGGGTTCTGCTGGCTCTTCGGAACTTCGGCCGCCGTGCTGATGCAGAAGAACTTCCGCGGACGCGGCCTGCTCCGGACGCTGTTCCTCGTGCCGTACGCGTTGCCGATGTACGCCGCGGTGATCACCTGGTCGTTCATGTTCCAGAAGGACACCGGCCTGGTGAACAGCCTGCTGGGCACCGACTCCTTCTGGCTGATCGGGGACAACAGCTTCTGGTCGCTGGTGGTCGTCTCGGTCTGGCGCAACTGGCCGTTCGCGTTCCTGATCGTGATGGCCGGGCTGCAGAACATCCCCGGCGAGCTGTACGAGGCGGCGGCGATCGACGGCGCGGGCTGGTGGCGGCAGTTCCAGGCGATCACCCAGCCGATGCTGCGCCCGGTCAACCAGGTCCTGCTGCTGGTGCTGTTCCTGTGGACCTTCAACGACTTCAACACGCCGTACGTCCTTTTCGGAGCGTCCGCGCCGAAGGAGGCGTCGCTGATCTCGATCCACATCTACCAGAGTTCCTTCGTGACCTGGAACTTCGGCCTCGGCTCGGCGATGTCGGTGCTGTTGCTGCTGTTCCTCCTGATCGTCAGCACCGTCTACCTGGGACTGACCGCGCGGAGGAGGAACGCCGTTGTCTGAGCCAAGCTGGGTCCCTTGGGCCCGTCGATTCGTCCTCGGCTTCCTCGCCCTGTTCACCCTGATTCCCCTGTACGCGATGGTTTCGTCGTCGCTGAAGCCGCTCGGGGACGTGCAGGGGAAATGGGAGTGGATCCCGACGACGCTGACCGTCCAGCCGTTCTTCGACATCTGGGAGACCATCCCGCTGGCCGAGTACTTCGTGAACAGCCTGGTCGTCTCCGGTTCGGCGGCGATCCTCTCGGTGGTGATCGCGATCTTCGCGGCGTACGCGCTGAGCCGGTTCCGCTTCCGGGGCAAGAACTTCTTCAAGATGACCGTGCTCTCCACCCAGATGTTCCCCGGCATCCTGTTCCTGCTGCCGTTGTTCCTCATCTTCGTCAACATCGGCAACACCACCGGCATCGTCCTGTACGGCTCCAGGCTCGGGCTGATCGTCACCTACCTGACGTTCTCGCTGCCGTTCGCCATCTGGATGCTCGCCGGCTACATCGACTCGATTCCCAAGGAACTCGACGAGGCCGCGATGGTCGACGGCACCGGGCCGCTCGGCGCGCTGATCCGGGTGGTCGTCCCGGCCGCGATGCCGGGCATCGTCGCCGTCGGCATCTACTCGTTCATGACCGCCTGGGGCGAGGTCCTGTTCGCGTCGGTGATGACCGACTCGGGAACGCGGACCCTCGCCGTCGGCCTCCAGGAGTACTCCACCCAGGTCCAGGTGTACTGGAACCAGGTCATGGCCGCCTCCCTGATCGTCTCCGTTCCGGTCGTCGCCGGATTCCTGCTGCTCCAGCGCTATCTCGTCGCCGGGCTCACCGCCGGTGCCGTGAAATGACCCGCCCGTCGCTCCGTACAGAGAGGTCCGCCTTGAATCTGCACCTGCCCGCCGATTTCCTGTGGGGTGCGGCCACCGCCGCGTACCAGGTCGAAGGCGCCGTCGACGCCGACGGCCGGCTCCCGTCCATCTGGGACGACTTCGTCCGGGTCCCGGGTGCCGTCCTGAACGGCGACACCGCCGACGTCGCGTGCGATCACTACCGGCGCTGGCCGGAGGATCTCGCCATCATGAAGCGGCTGGGCCTGGACGCCTACCGGTTCTCGGTCGCCTGGCCGCGGGTGATCCCGACCGGCCGCGGCGAGGTCAACGCCGTCGGTCTCGGCTTCTACGACCGGCTCGTCGACGCTCTGCTCGAAGCCGGGATCCGGCCGTTCGCCACCCTGTTCCACTGGGACCTTCCCTCGGCGCTGGAGGGCGGCTGGCCGGAGCGCGACACGGCTTACGCGTATGCCGACTACGCCGCCGCCGTCGCGGCTCGGCTGGGGGATCGGGTCAAGGACTGGAACACCGTCAACGAGCCGCTGTGCTCTGCGTGGCTCGGCTACCTCGAAGGCCGCTTCGCGCCCGGGGTCAAGGACCTCAAGCAGGCGATCCACGCGTCGCACCACCTCCTGCTCGCGCACGGCCTCGGGGTGCAGGCGATCACCGCGAACGCCGCCGAACCGGCGAACATCGGCCTGGTGGTCAACCTCAGCGGGATCGAACCCGCGTCGGACGCCCCCGAGGACATCGAGGCGGCGGCCCGGATGGACGGGCACGTCAATCGCTGGTGGCTCGACCCGTCGAACGGCCGCGGCTACCCGGCGGACATGATCGAGGTCTACGGCGTCGAGCCGCCCGTGGTCGGGGACGATCTGGAAGTGATCTCGGCCCCGGTCGGCTTCCACGGGCTGAACTACTACTTCCGGCAGATCGTCGAAGACGACCCGAACGGACCCGCGCCCCGTGCGCGGCAGGTGCCGGTCGAGGGAGCCGCCACGACGGCGATGGGCTGGGAGATCCACGGGCAAGGGCTCGCGGACCTGATCCACCGGCTTGCCAACGAGTACAGCGCGCGGGCCATCTACGTCACAGAGAGCGGGGCCGCCTTCGACGACAAGGTGGCCGAGGACGGGTCGATCGACGACGGGGATCGCATCGCCTACCTGGAGGAACACCTGGGCGCGGTGGCAGGGGCCGCCGAAGCGGGCGCGCCGGTGAAGGGGTACTTCGCCTGGTCGCTGCTCGACAACTTCGAATGGGACAGTGGGCTGAGCAAGCGGTTCGGGCTTGTGCGGGTGGACTACGACACTCAGGTCCGGACGGTCAAGGCGAGCGGTCACCGGTACGCGGAGATCATCGCGGAGCACCACGGCCGCTGACCTGGCCCGGGTGTCATGAAAGGGTCGTTCAGGACGTTTTTCGTCTTGAACGACCCTTTCATGACATCGGCGAAGAGCGCGGAACCGGTTCGTGTGGACGGATGGACCGAGGGGCCCGGATTCGTCGCGCGGTACGAACGGACGCCCGACGAAACCTCCTAGGGTCGCCATGAACGAGGCGATCCAAGGAGGCGAAGCATGCGGACACTCTTGCGTGGCGGTCGTGTCATCGATCCGGCGACGGGGTTCGACGGCACGGCCGACGTGCTGGTATCCGGCGGGGTGGTCACCGCCGTCGAGGCGGGGCTGACCGCGGAGCCCGGCGACGTGGAGATCGACGTCACCGGGCTCGTCGTCGGGCCGGGCTTCATCGACCTGCACAGCCACGTGCACACCATCGCGGGCCAGCGGCTCCAGGCGATGGACGGGGTGACGGCCGCGCTCGACCTCGAAGCCGGGCTGATGCCGATCGAGCGGGCCTACGCCGAGGCCGCCGAGGCGGGACGTCCGCTGCACTACGGGTTCTCCGCGTCCTGGGGTGCCGCGCGGGCACAGGTGCTCGCCGGGATCGAGCCGGACGCGAACATCGACAGCGGCCTTGCGGTCCTCGGAAACCCTCTCTGGCAACGGTCTTCGTCGCCGACGGAACTCGCCGCCTGGCTGTCCCTTGTGGACGGTGAACTGGCCGCGGGCGCGCTCGGCGTCGGCGTGCTCCTGGGCTACGCGCCCGACACCGAGCCCGGGGAGTTCCTCGCGCTGGCCCGCCTCGCGAAGGAGGCCGGGGCGCCGACCTACACCCACGTCCGTGAGCTGGTCGAGGTGAATCCGGCGACACCGATCGACGGTTCGGCGGAGATCGCGATCGTCGCCGCCGAGACCGGCGCCGCGATGCACCACTGCCATGTGAACAGCACTTCCGGGCAGCAGATCGAGCGCGTGCTCGGTGCTCTCGAAGCGGGTCGTTCCGCCGGATCCCGGGTGACCGTCGAGGCCTATCCGTACGGCGCGGGCAGCACCGCCATCGGTGCGGCGTTCCTGTCGCCGGAGCGCCTGAAGATGAAGGGACTCTCGCCGTCCAGCGTGATCATGCTGGAGTCGGGGGAGCGGATCGCCGACGAAGGCCGCCTGCTCCAGGTGCGCGCCGAAGACCAGGGCGCGCCGTGCATCCTGGAGTTTCTCGACGAAAGCGACCCGCACGACCTCGGCCTGCTGCGCCAGGCGCTCGCCTTCCCCGACGCCATCGTCGCCAGCGACGCGCTGCCCGTGTACTGGAAGAACGGGACCAGCGAGAGCCGGGAATGGCCGCTGCCACCCGGCGGTGCGACGCATCCGCGCACGGCCGGCACGTACGCCAAGACGTTGCGCCTGATGGTGCGCGAGAGCAAGGCGTGGACATGGCTGGAGGCGTTCCGGCGCTGTTCCTATCTGCCGGCGCGCGTACTCGACGAGGTCGCTCCCGGCGCGCTGGCCAAGGGACGGCTCAACGTCGGGGCCGACGCCGACATCGTTGTCCTCGACCCGAACGCCGTCACCGACGCGGCGACCTACTTCGACCCGACCAGGCCTTCGGTCGGGGTCCGGCATCTGTTCGTCTCGGGTGTCCCGGTCGTCACCGACGGGAACCTGCGCACCGAAGCCTTCCCCGGCAAGCCGCTGCGGGGTGAGCCGCGATGAGCGACTTGCTCGACGACATCGAAACGCTCGTCCGCTGCGAATCCCCGTCCTCGGATCACGAAGCCGTGGCTCGCAGCGCCGAAGTGGTGGCCGCTGTGGGCCGGAGGCTGCTCGGCGCGGAGCCGGAGCGGATCGTCATCGACGGGGTCACGCATCTGCGCTGGCGATTCGGTGACGGGCCGCCGCGAGTGCTGCTCCTCGGGCACCACGACACGGTGTGGCCTCACGGCTCGCTGGAGACACATCCGTTCTCGGTGCGAGACGGCGTGTTGCGCGGGCCGGGCTGTTTCGACATGAAGGCCGGGGTCGTGATGGCGCTGCACGCCGCCGCGACCGTGCCCGATCGCGAGGGACTGTCCATTCTGGTCACCGGCGACGAGGAGATCGGCTCGCCGTCGTCCCGTGCCCTCATCGAGGAATCGGCGGCGGGCTGTGACGCCGCGTTCGTGCTGGAGGCTTCGGCCGACGGTGGGGCGCTCAAGGTCCGCCGCAAAGGCGTTTCCCATTACCGGGTCGAGGTCGTCGGCCGCGCCGCGCACGCCGGGCTCGAACCGGAGAAGGGGATCAACGCGGGAATCGAGATCGCGCATCAGATCCTCGCGATCGCCGCGATCGCCGATCCGGAGGCCGGGACCAGCGTGACCCCCACCGTCGTCTCGGCGGGGACGACGGTGAACACCGTTCCCGCCGCGGCGAAGGTGGCCGTCGACGTGCGCGTGTGGAACGAGACCGAGCAACTCCGCGTCGACCGGGCCATGCGGGATCTCCGGCCGGTTCTGGAGGACGCCGAGGTCCGCGTGACCGGCGGGATCAACCGGCCGCCGCTCGAAGAAGGCTCGTCGGCGGGATTGTTCGCGCTTGCCGGGGAACTGTCGGGCGAACTCGGTCTCGGGGAGCTCACTTCCGCGTCGGTCGGCGGCGCTTCGGACGGGAATTACACCGCCGGGATGGGAATTCCCACCCTGGACGGACTCGGCGCCGTCGGCGGCGGGGCACACGCGGATCACGAACACGTCGTCGTCGCGGAAGTGCCACGACGGACCGCTTTGCTGGCCGCACTCGTGGAAAACGTGCTCGCGAAGCGTGGTCCGTCCGGGACGACGAACAGCGCGGGCGAATCTGGTGCGGCACGACGGTGACTCGGCCACCGGGCCGGGAAAGGATTGTCCCGTGACGAATCTTGCGACGAATACGGAGAGCCTGGTGCCGGCGGAGGTGCGCGACGAAGCCGTCGCCACCGCACGCGCCGCCGCCGTGGCCTCGGGCGTCGAAATCCGCGAACTCACCGAAATCGCCGATCTGGCCGCGGTGGTCGGGCTGTTCGAGTCGATCTGGCAGTCGGCCCCCGGCACCCGGCCGGTCAGCACGGAGCTGCTCCGTGCGATGTCCACCGCCGGGAACTACGTCGCGGGCGCGTTCGAGCACGGCGAACTGCTGGGGGCCTGCTTCGGTTTCTTCGGGAACCCGGGCAAGGGGAGCCTGCACAGTCATATCGCCGGGGTCGCCCACGCCGGCGCGGGCCGGGGGATCGGACACGCGCTCAAACTGCACCAGCGGGGCTGGGCGCTGCTCCAGGACGTCTCGGTGATCACCTGGACCTTCGATCCGCTGGTGCGCCGCAACGCCTATTTCAACCTGGGGAAGCTCGGCGCGCGCCCGATCGGCTACCTCCCCGATTTCTACGGTCCGATGGAGGACGCCATCAACGGTACGGGTGACACCGATCGGCTGATGGTCGGCTGGGACCTGGCGAGCCCGGATGTTCGCTCCGCCGCTTTCGGCGAACCCGTCCTGATCGACGCGGAAACGCTCGACGCGGCGAAGGCGCTGTCGGTCGATTCCGACGGCGGTCCGTGTATCGGGTCCACCGACGCCCCGACTGTGCTCGTCGCGGTCCCGTCCGACATCGAACGGTTGCGCCGCACCGATCCCGGTCGCGGCAACGCGTGGCGCGTCGCTCTGCGCGAAGTCCTCGGCGGACTGATGGCGGACAGCGCCAGGGTCGCCGGTTTCGATCGTGCCGGCTGGTACGTGATTTCGAAGGAGCAGTCGTGAACCTCAGCGGTGTGGAACTGCGCCGGGTCCGGATGCCGCTCGTGGCCCCGTTCCGGACGTCGTTCGGGACGCAGGCCGAACGGGAACTCCTGCTCATCCGCGCGGTGACGCCGTCGGGCGAGGGCTGGGGCGAATGCGTCACGATGGCGGGGCCGCTCTACTCGTCGGAGTACAACGACGCCGCCGAACACGTGCTGCGGAACCATCTGATCCCGGCACTGCTGGCCGCCGACGACGTCACCGCGCACAAGGTGACGCCGTTGCTGGCGAAGTTCAAGGGGCACCGGATGGCCAAGGGGGCGATGGAGATGGCCGTCCTCGACGCCGAACTCCGCGCGCACGAACGGTCCTTCGCGGCCGAGCTGGGGTCCACTCGCGACTCCGTGGCCTGCGGCGTCTCGGTCGGGATCATGGACTCGATCCCGCAGCTGCTCGACGTCGTCGGCGGCTACCTCGACGAGGGTTACGTCCGGATCAAGCTGAAGATCGAACCCGGCTGGGACGTCGAGCCGGTGCGGCAGGTGCGCGAGCGATTCGGTGATGACGTGCTGCTGCAGGTCGACGCCAACACCGCGTACACGCTGGGCGACGCGCCGCTGCTGTCCAGGCTCGACCCGTTCGACCTCCTGCTGATCGAGCAGCCCCTCGAAGAAGAGGACGTGCTCGGCCACGCCGAACTGGCCAAGCGGATCCGGACGCCGATCTGTCTCGACGAGTCGATCGTCTCGGCCAAGGCCGCGGCGGACGCGATCAAGCTCGGCGCCTGCCAGATCGTCAACATCAAACCGGGCCGGGTCGGCGGCTACCTCGAAGCCCGCCGGGTGCACGACGTCTGCGCGGCGCACGGGATCGCGGTGTGGTGCGGCGGCATGATCGAGACCGGGCTCGGCCGGGCGGCCAACGTCGCGCTGGCGTCGCTGCCCGGGTTCACGCTGCCGGGTGACACCTCGGCGTCCGGCCGGTTCTACCGCACGGACATCACCGAGCCGTTCGTGCTGGACGCCGGGCACCTTCCGGTGCCGACCGGGCCGGGCCTCGGCGTCACCCCGATTCCCGAGATCCTGGACGACGTCACCACCGAAAAGGTGTGGATCGGTTCGTAGCGCGCTACGAATTCCGGGGTTAGATTTGGCGAAACGAACCAAACGGTTCGACGAGGCCGGGTTTAACTTCGGGGGGTGCTGACACCGGTGCCCAGCAAGCCGCACACGAGCTTGGGGCGCGTCCTCGAAGACCTCGGGGACGTGCTCCTGGAGCCGGTCGCGGTCGGCCGGACCACTCGCAGGCAGCTCGGCGGGGTGGTCATCCACGATCCGCACGACGAATCCGAAATCCCTGGCGGGGCCGTCGTGCTCGGCGTCGGGGTGCGGGAACAGGACGAGGTCGTCCGTCTCTTGCGCGACGTGGGTGCGAGGGGCGCGGCGGCGCTCGTCGTCCGCTCTCCCGTCACCCCGGCGCCGGAACTCCGGCGCGCCGCGGATTCGTCCGGGGTCGCCCTGCTCGGGCTCGCGCGGGGCGCGTCCTGGGCCCAGCTCGCCGCCATGCTCAGGACCCTGCTCGCCGAGGGCGACGTCGGCGAGGTCTCGCCGCAGACGCTCGGCGGAATGCCGTCGGGTGATCTGTTCGCGCTGGCCAACGCGATCGCCGCGCTCCTGGACGCGCCGGTGACCATCGAAGACCGCAACTCACGCGTCCTGGCGTTCTCCGGGCGCCAGGACGAGGCGGACCCGTCCCGTGTCGAGACCATCCTCGGCAGGCAGGTGCCGGAGCGGTTCACCCGCGGCCTGGAACAGGACGGCGTCTTCGAGCGGCTGTACCGCGACCACACGCCGGTCTACGTCGACCCGCAGCGCTACGAAGACATCGAGATCGTCCTGCCCCGGGTGGCGCTCGCCGTCCGCGCCGGCGACGAGATACTCGGTTCGATCTGGGCCGCGGTCCGGGAGCCGCTCAGCGACGAGCGGACCCAGGCGCTGATCGACGCCACCAAGCTCGTCGCGTTGCACATGCTCCGGCTGCGCGCGGGCGCCGACGTCGAGCGACGGCTGCGCGCGGATCTGGTGAGCACGGCGCTGGAAGGCGGTCCCGGGGCGCCGGAGGCCATCGCCAGGCTCGGCCTGCTCGGGCAGCCGTCGATCGTGCTCGCCATGGGTTTGCTCGGCCCGCCCGCGCTGGAGGACGACCTCCGGCTGGTCGCGGATCGCCAGCGGGTCGCCGACGCCCTCGCCATGCACCTCAGTGCCGTCCAGCCCCGCTCGGCCGTCGCGCTCGTGGGCGACGTCGCCTACGGCATCGTCCCGATGCCCGGCAGTCACGACGACTGCCAGGAGCGTTCGGTGCGGGTCGCGTCGACCTTCCTGGAGCGGACAGGGCGTCGGGCGGCCGCCGCGATCGGCATCGGACCGCTCGCGCTCGACGGCTCCGGTCTGCGTGCCTCGCGTGACGGCGCGGACCGGGCGTTGCGCGTGCTGCTCACGAACGCCGGCGCGAAACGCGTCGCCACCGCCGACGACGTCCACGTCGACGCGCTCATGCTGGAACTGGCCGATCTCGCCGCGGCCAGGGGGGACGTCGCGACAGGACCTGTCGCGCGACTTCTCGCCTACGACGCCCAGCACCAGTCACAACTGGTGCACACCCTCCGGTGCTGGCTGGACGCCTTCGGTGACATCGGCGCCGCGTCCGCCGCGGCCTACGTCCATCCGAACACGTTCCGCTATCGCCTGCGGCGCCTCGCCGAGGTCGGCGAGATCGACCTCGACGACGCGGGGGAGCGGTTCGCCGCCATGGTGCAACTACGGCTGTTGCCCCGCGACGCGCGGACAGGACCGCCGGGCGCCGACGACTGACGTTGGTCTTCCGGCCCGAAACGGCCGCGGATGTTCGTGTGATCGCACGAACTCCGTCCGCCGAGTGCGTTTCAGAATGAGTGATCGGCGCCACGCTCGCCGTTCTCCTTCTCTCCCAACGTTTCCGCGGAGGCGCCATGACGGCAGTGGTCAATGAGGACACCTGGACAGCGCGGCGGATCAACCGGACGGCGCTCATCACCATGGTGGTGATGGTCTTCGCCTGGGCGGTCGACTATATCGACCGGTTCTCCATCGGGATGGCGCTGCCGATGATCGGCGCCGAGTTCGACCTCAGCAAGACCCAGCAGGGCTGGCTCGTGACCGTGTTCGCGCTGGTCTACATGGTCTGCCAGATCCCGGCGGGTTTCCTCGCCGACCGGTACGGCTCGCGCGGGCCGATGCTGGTGACGCTGCTGGCCTGGTCGGCGTTCACCGCCATGACCGGGATGGCGGGCACCTTCGGCATGCTGCTGCTCGTCCGCGGTCTTTTCGGCGTGTGCCAGGGACTTTTCCCGGCGGCGTCGTTCAAGGCCATCGCCGAACGGACCACTCCCGGCAACCGCGCCACGGTGACCGGCGTGATGCTGTCCGCCGGCGGGATCGGCGCGGGCCTGGCGCCGCTGATCGTCGGGCCGCTGCTGATGGCGGTGGGCTGGCGGCACACGTTCTTCTGGATGGCCGGGATCGGTGCGATCATCGGCGTGGTCGTCTGGACCTTGCTGCCGAAGCCGCTGCCGAAGTCGTTGAGCAGCCTTCCCCGCACCGAGACCGGCGTGCCCGAGGTGTCGCGCAAGCAGGTGCTCAAGTCCTTTGTGGTCTGGAAGTTCACGCTGCTGTTCTGCGCCACCAACATGCTGAACTACGGCCTGATCACCTGGGTGCCCAGCTACCTGCTCGAAGCGCGGGGGCTGACACTGAACCAGACCGGCGTCCTCGCCGCGATCCCGATGCTGGTCAGCATCGGCACCACCATCCTCGGCGGCTGGCTGTTCGACAAGTACTTCCACGACCACGGCCGCTGGTACCTCGGTTCGATCGCGCTGGTGACCGTGGTGCTGCTGATCCTGATGGTGAACGCGGGCACCACGGCGGAGTTCACCCTGTACGAAACGCTCGCGCTCGCTGTGTTCGGCATGGCGACGATGGCCGTCTTCGGTCTGCCGCTGCGGGTGCTGCCCACGGCGGTCACCGGGATCGGCATGGGGGTGATGAACTTCGGCGGCCAGGTGGCCGGCGCGGTCGCCCCGGTGGCGATGGGCTGGCTCGCCGACGCTTTCTCCTACACCGCGGCGTTCGGTTTCCTCATCTGCACGACTTTCCTGACCGCCGTGATGGCGTTCTGGGTGCCGCAGAACCCGGCGCAGTTCACCTTCTCCCCGGCGAGTCCCAGCGCGGGGTCGTGAGTGGCGTTGGCGTCACGGGACCAGCGTCCCAGCGATGTCGCGAAAGCCACTTTCGGGACATCCAGCGTCGCGAAAGTGGCTTTCGCGACGTGGCCGACGATGGCTGGAGCGGTCTTCCGGGGTCGTGGGGGGGGGTGTGGGGTGTGAGGACGCGAGGCCAAACAA